>NZ_JAUOET010000017.1:0-96231 GCF_031932075.1 Shewanella sp. SP1S2-4 | reverse complement strand
AATGCTTAACCCAAGCATAGTCGGAGGTTAACAACTGCGCTATTAAGGCTGGGTGTCCACTTTTATTATTCTTATCTGAGTTCTACGTGGGCGCGGCATACAAACCTCCTTGTTTAATGCTTAACCCAAGCATAGTCGGAGGTTAACAACTGCGCTATTAAGGCTGGGTGTCCACTTTTATTATTATTGTTAACGACTCTTGCCAATATTCAAGTGTTAAATAATGACTTCCACGAATAGGTTCCCAAGGCGCTAAATGTTGTTGATTATCTTGATAGTAGTTCAACAACAAATGCGCAGAATCCCTATCTAGCACTTCAATTAAGCTTCTTTGTGTTTCAATCATTTTCATCACTTATCCTAAATCCAGTTTCAAATTTTTTTTGAAACTAATACCTGTCTTGATCACATTGTTTTTTACTTGAACCTGCTTAAAATGCTGCCATTGAATTTGTATTCCTGATGATTTGGAGCTGTTACATGAGTGATTTAAGTTTCTTCGCCAAAAAACGTTACACCACTAAAGCCTTTGATCCAACAAAGACGATTCCAGCGGAAAAAATTGCAGACATCAAAACCCTACTGCAATTCAGCCCTTCGTCAGTTAACTCACAGCCTTGGCATTTTGTACTAGCAAGCACGGCCGAAGGTAAAGCTTTAATCGCCCAAGCAACCGAGAATTATGCCTTTAATACCCAAAAAATCCTCAATGCTTCCCATGTGGTGGTGCTCTGCACTCGCACTCAATTAGATGAAGCGTATTTGCGGCAAATCCTTGAACAAGAGGAAAAAGATGGCCGCTTAGCTAATGAGGAAGCAAAACAAGCCCAGCATAATGGCCGTTCATTCTTCGCCAACATGCATAAATTTGAGATGAAAGATGCCCAACATTGGATGGAGAAACAGGTCTATTTAGCGCTCGGCACTTTAATGCTCGGCGCAAGCGTATTAGACATCGATACTTGTCCGATTGAAGGTTTTGATGCCACTAAAATGAATCAAGTCTTAGGCTTAAGAGAGCAAGGTCTATGCGCCTGCGTAGTTGTCGCTATGGGTTATCACGCAGAGGATGATTTCAACGCTAAATTGCCTAAGTCTCGCTTAGATCAAGAGGTGATTTTTACTGAAATATAGCCCTCATCTTAAGTGAATAATAAACATGCCCTTGATTTAATGTGATATAAACAAGGGCATAATTTTTTGCACCCTAGCGCTCTTCGCCGACAACATCCTAAAACCTGCCTGCTATTAACGGCTTATTTGCACAAGAAGCCATCTAAAGTAGGAGTAAACCACCACGGTATTGCTCTAAAATTCATCTTTGCCTACACTTTGCCTCTATGGCATGATTTGCTGCGCAGTCCAGAACGGCATAGCTTAGTGGATCCGTTTATCGTCGTTTCGAGTCATCTTTTTTGCAGCCCAGCGGTTTTATCGGCGCATTGGTCACACTTACAATTTAGGATGGGACAGTCAGTATGTTATTTGCCAAACCCTCGCTCACTGAAGAACCTCAATCGATTCGAGTTGCAAACACTAAGGGCGATAACCCACTGATTTGGCCGTTACTCACGGTTTTACAAGCCTCGAACCAAAGTTGGAAAATCCATCACTTAGCCACCGAATTACAAACTCAAGGGCTGATCCACCAGCTTGATGAAAATCCGGGTAACGATTTATTCAAACGTAACTTCCTGCTGATGAACGCCCTGTTTGAACTGCAGGAAATATTACTGCCAAAGCAATGGCTGCAAGTCAAAGCCATGGAAATCCAAATCTTCCGCTTAGTCCCATCAAACGTTAACCTTCTGATTATGCAAGATACTTCCCTACGTGAGTATTATCTCGATTGGAATAACTATGACACCAGCGAAAACGTAGTGCGAGAATTACTTGAGGCTTTCTGGAGCAATTATAAGAGCTATATTGGCTTAAATATCAATCTGATGAACAAGGGCAATGCACTGCGAGTTTTCGAATTAGACGAGAGCGCCACCGCCCGCGATATCCGCAAGCAATGGCGCCGTTTAGCGCTCAAGTGGCACCCAGACCGACCCGATGGTGATGCGGCACGTTTTCGCGAGGTGTGCGAAGCGTGGCAGTCACTTAGGGACATTGCCTAAGCATTTCACCAGCGATAGTACTTGCCATTAATCAACACCTATCGAATAGTTACCTGTCGACACCTATCGATTTAGCGGTGTGATCCTGTCTGCACTATTGCGACGCCAAGGCAACGCTAAAGTAAATCTTAGGTAAAACTTCCATTGGGATCACAGATTTAGCCCAGTCACGACGAGCCAATTCAGTCATAATTAAGCCTTTCCATTTAACCTGAACCTATGCATTACGCTGGCATTTTGGCTAGCTAAACTTCTAGATTGAAGCTCACTTTATGGCTTCTGTTGGCCGTTAAATCGACGATACCCACAACTGACACAGTGAATTCAATCCCACCGAATTTGAGGAAACTATGATTAAACAATTAGCCTTGGCTGTAACCTTAGCAATTGCGCCCTTGAGCAGCTTTGCCGCCAATTTTGTTGAAGGCACACACTACACTCAAATCTCGGCAAAAGCGCCTAGCAGTGAACCTAAACTCACTGAATTCTATTCATTTTATTGCCATAACTGCTTCAATATGGAAACCAACTATTTGCCAGATATCAAGGCAAACCTCAACAAACAGATAAGCTTCGACAATAAGCATGTCGACTTTATGAATAGCGATATTGGTACCGAAGTGATGCGCTCTTTGTCCGTGATCCAAAGCCTTGATAACAAAGATGCCTTAACCCATGCCATGTTTACCGCAATCCAAGGTGCTGAGGGCGCAAACGGTCACGATCACAGTGCACCGGGCCATCAGCACGAGCCGCAAATTAACAGCCGTGATGACATCAAAAAAGTCTTCGCCCAATTTGGCGTTGATGCCGCTAAATACGACGAGTTAGCCGATAGCAAAAGCACTGATGAAAAGCTGGCCCTGTGGCGCACTCAGCAAAATGAATTCAAAATCGACAGCGTCCCCGCCTTTATCGTGAATGATAAATACGCAGTAAATTTAAACAGCATCAAAACCTTAGATGAATTGATTGGATTAATTAACTATCTTGCCGTTGAGAAAGATGCCGCGACCGCTAAAACCTCATCGGGTGGCAGCCTAGGCTGGTTATTTTTAGCCTTTGCCGCCGCAATTGGTGTGACACGTCAGCAGCGTCTTAGCTAATTCCAGACACAAGCGTTAAAGTAAGGAATCGTCAGCATAAAAAATGGCCTCCAAATTAGGAGGCCATTTTTATTCGCATTCGAAACACGCTTGCAATATAAGAACTTAATTCAATCGTCTATATAAACACAGTCATTTAGTGTTATTTTCCAATCTGTTATTGACGAATGAAATCGAGAATATGACTCGCCGCCAAGATTAAATGTACGATCAAGAAACCGATAAAAGCCTGCGCAAAAATTTGATGATAACCGCGCCACGCCAGCGCTGTGGGTGTGCCTTGAAATAACAACCAAGCGACACCCGTAATCCCAGTCGCCACCAGCAACAGCATGCCTATACCTTCGATGGCACTAAACAGCCCTTTACCACCTGCGACGGGGAATTTGCCTTTTGTGAGTCCAAGCATATCCTGTTTTAATTGCGTCCAATCGCCAGCTAGCCAACCAAAGTATTGGCGCCATTTTCCATGTAAGGTATTGCTGAGTAAGAAAAGAATCCCAAGCACAGTGCACGCTAAACCTAAATACACATGCAAATAGTCCCAAAAACCGGCGTTATCGGGTATCCGTCGGCCCATAAAAATCCACGGGCTGGCACAGACGAGTAAACTGCTTGATAGCACAACCCACACATGTAGATGCGCCATCATGACTCGGAACAAGGAGCTGAGTTTACTCATCATATTTTTCATCCTACTTAATGCTTCCTTTGCCCTTTGCATGATTGAAGTTTGAAGATTAAATGCATTCGCGGCGGCTTAATGAGCGCGAATAAAGTGGACTAGAGGCAAAACGCGACGCCACGATTTAATGCACAAATTAGGCGCGGTGGATCTGCTCACCAAATTCAGCCACTTTCTGCCAATCCGTGTATTCCACATTGGTAACTGGATCCGTTGGTCCTTTCGTTAACCACATGATGAAACGGATGATATTTCTATCTAAGGCGTTATAGCCTTGGTAATTCAGGTTACCCCCAAAAACGCGCAACAACTGTGGCCGCCAAGTGGTTTTACTTAAGAATGCCTGCATATAAGGATTCGTTTCTGGGGTGTTTTTCTCAGGTTTACGCGCGACTAAACTAACGGAGAAAAAACCGCTGACCTTATCCGTCAACACAGCTTGATGTTTTTCAATAAATTCGTACAAGCTAGGATTATGTTTACCATGGCGAATACTGGCGCCAATGATGATTTTATCGAACTCAGCGAGTGCAGGAACAGCCTTGATATCGGCGGTAACCACCTCATTGTCCAAGGCCGTTAACTGCTGCGCGAGCTTAGTTGCAATTTTTTGGGTCTGGCCGTGAACACTAGAATAAATGATGAGAATTCTTTTCAATTTAGCCTCGATTAATCCCAAGTAAAATAACCATTAAGATATTTCATACTAGGTGATTTACCCCGCAATTTACATGAAATAGATCACGGGCTTAGCCCCAAACCACTCAGGTATATGCGGTAGTTTTAGCAAGCTCACAAAAAAAGGCAAACCCTGAGGTTTGCCCATACTGAGATACACTAAACGGGATGAATCGACAAATTATCTTTTCACGCCTTACAAAGACATTAGAAATGCAATGACTTGTTCACGTTCATTTTTAGATAAATTCATAAAGGCAATTTGACTCTTTTCAGCTTCACCACCATGCCACAATATCGCTTCTTCTAGGGTTGCGGCTCGTCCATCATGTAAGAAACCGGCTTGTGGATTAACCGTCTGAGTTAAACCTATTCCCCATAGTGGCCTTGTACGCCATTCGCTTCCCGAGGCTAAAAAGTCTGGGCGGCCATCGGCGAGCCCTTCGCCCATGTCGTGCAATAATAGATCAGTGAAGGGATAAATCTTCTGTCCTTTTAAGCTATCACTCATGGCTCGCCCACCAATGTCACCACTCGTTTTAGTGGTATAAGAGGGCACATGACACGCAGTACAATTAAGTTGAGTGAATAATCTCGCCCCCTCTCTTACATTCGGTTGAGCAACATTCCGCCTTGCAGGAACGGCCAAGGTTTCAGCATAAAAAACGACGGCATCGCTGAACTCAGCCCCGACTTCAGGCGCACCATTTTCATCTGCCCCTGTATCAATAAAACCTGTTCGAGTGAGATAAGCATCGTGTAGCGACGTACCTTTGATACTTTCATCGGGGAATAGAGGATTAGTTATGCCAATATCGCCACGCAGTGCCCCTAGGGATTGCACCCGCACACTCGGGGTATTCGCCTTCCAGCCAAAACGGCCTAAAGACACAGGTTCTGGATCGCCCGTTTGTGCCTTCACAGCATCAAACACATAGTTCGCGCGGCCAGAAATACCGTCATGATTGGCATCATTTTCATCAACATGTTGCAAAATATCCGCTGCCGCAATCGCTTCGAGTAAACCTAAGCCAAAGACTGGCATGCCATTACGCCATCCCATTAACACATCGTCTTGCAAAAGATTTGAGGTCAAATTGGGGCTTTGCTTAGTTTCGCCGGGCGCATCATAGGGGTTTTCCACTTCAAATAGCGGCTGCTTCAATAAGACTTCAGTACCGTCTGGGTAGGTCACTGACTTTGTCTCATAGGATAAGTAAACATCTGCTTGGCCAATAAACTGATTCTGCTGCCAATCACTACGTGCTTGCAGTACGCCTCGATGAAACAGTTGTCCACCGAAATCAGGTACTGGAATGGGTGCACAATAATCATTACTCACGTCGCCTTTAATACAGGTATCGTTGGCAGCCTTACTTATCCGCAAAAAGATGCCCGCATCCGATCCCAATTTAACTCGTGTCTGGCCCGTGCTGACTTGCGGAGTCGAGTTACGTCCATCGCGTTGATGGCATGCATTGCAGTTAGCATTATTAAATACAGGACCTAAGCCATCTAACTCAGGGTGTTCAGCGTTTGGCGCCGTGGTAAAAGAAGTCTCAAAAAACTTATCCCCCGCCATGTGCAGCGCAAGTTCTGTCGCTGTTAGATTTACCGATGGTGTAGAGAAACCATGTCCTGAATTGCCTGCATCAAAGGTTGTCGTTGCGCCGCCGCTGGCAGTGATATCCGTATATTCAGGATAAACAATAGGTTCAGGTATGGGTGTATCAACATCTTGTGCATCGCCACTGCCACCACAGGCGCTCAGCTGTAAACAGCCAATGAAAAATGCAGGTAATAAAACGTGTCTGTTATTCATCAAAAATCTCACACAAATAAAATGACAAAGCAGCAACTATGCAATTGCATCCTTGCTGCTTAAGACATAACTCACCAAACGGGTTCCGTCGTTTAGCGTCATTTCATGACAATGCCAAGAACCTCTATCGCCTTAGCATTGCTCTGAATATGAAATTAAGATTTCCAACGAGAAAGTAATGGTATGACGTCAGACTCAAGTGTGGTTTTCAGCTTGGTCAAGGCATCCACAGCCACTTGAATTCGCGCTCTTCCCGCATCATCTTTAATCGCTTGGCGGAAAGGCTGTTGATTGCTGCCGGCAATAGCGCGGATCTTGATAATGGCATCATCGATTTCACTGCTAACACGTGTCGCTAAGTTCGCATCGGCAGCGGCCACGAAGTTAATGATGCCCTGACGATCACTGTTACCAGTAAACTCTCCTTGATATACATTTCGTACACCAATGATGTTATTGGCAAAGTCATCTAATGAGTTCCAAGAATATTGCGACTCCACCTTTGAAGTATCAGCGGTGGCAAGGGAATCACCAAAGGGATCAGCAATCTTACCGTTACCGACCTCATCGACAATCGCAATCATGCCATTGATCAACTCTTCAACTACAGCCAATTGCGATGAGTAAATAGTATTGCCTGCTACACCGGGATTCTTCAGCAACTCAGCGTAGGGTTTAGCGGCAGCATCTTGCGGATTGTGGTTTATCTGCCAAGCATCGTCGAGCTGCTTAGTGTAATCGCGGAACACTTCGGCCAATGCAATGAGATACTCACGTTCTTTTGCTGTTAACTGACTGATAGGTTTAGTATTACCATTCACACCATCGCCGAATAATAAAAATTCAATGGTATGAAAACCTTGTACATCATCGTTCCAGCCCTTAATCGTCTCAGCATCAAAACCTGAGTTAGTATTTAGCTGTGTTTGTAGATCGGTCGTATTGAGTGGCCAGCTATCAAGATGTGGATCGATGCTAAGTGAGTCAACTGGGCCAAAAATATGTGATTCACCTTGTTCCCAAGGTAAACGTGCCGCTTTCCACGCAGCTTGAGCTGCGTCTAAATCCGCTTGGGCTGTTGAGTTAGTGAGCTTCTGAGTCGCCAGTAAAAGGGCTTCCGCTTTCGCGGCTAAGTCCGCATAACCAGCCACGATAACGTCATCGGTCAAGTTAATGATCATCTCAGTGGCGGCGTAACTAAAGCGATTATCCGGCGTTGTCGGTGTTGTAGGCGTTGAATCATCCGATCCAGAGCCACCACAGGCTGCTAAAGTACTCATAAGGGCGATGGCTATTGCCGTTTTACGTAATGTCATAGTGCTTAATGTCCTATTTGTTCCATCAAAAATGAATGTGACTAGAGCGAAAATTGATAACCCACGCCAAGGGCGAAGAAATTAGTATCCGGAATGCTCGCGACGGCTACTTGTTGTAAGCCTGCTTCCGCTTTAATCACTATCTGTGGGATAGGAAAATAGTTAATGCCGACACTGGTCCAAGTATTTTCAAAACGCTTAGTCGCCGTGCCTGTTTCGACTTCCATCAAAGGATTGGAATAATCTATGTTGGCAAAAACGGTTAACGGAAGAGAGGTGAAATGATTCAAATCGATGCCAGCTTCAACAAAGAAAGCCTGTGACTGCGATCCTAACTGTGCGAAGTTACCTGGCCTTAAGCCTGGCGTTGTTTTATTTGCTTGAGTAATGGCATCGCTGTCGCTTAAGGTGCCGTAGAGATACTGACCGCGTAAGATCCAAGGACCTTCAACATAAGCCGCGGCAACTGACACTATGCTAACTGTGCCATCCACATTGATTTTATTACTTTTGTGACGATTACCACTGGTATTGCCATAGTAGTAAGCGACACCAACGGCGGAACCTTTCTTAAAGTTGCCGTAATCTACACGTCCTGCAAATGCTAAATCGTCACCATTAACATGCTCGAATCGTTTTTGATGACCCGACGCAGCCCAATCATAGGTTCTAAAATATTCTGAATTGAGACCACTGATAATTTGGGCCTGATAGTGGAAATCGGCCATTTCACCATATATTCCAATACCGTTTTCATTCCAAACGGCGGGGATCATGGCGGCTTCGCTTCGATGACGCATCACAGTAAGATATTGATTTGGTTTGTGCAGCATACTGGTCAAGCCAATAGGAACATGGATATTACCAAATTTAATCCCAAAGGCTTTAGACGGACGATAACGCAGCTCAGCCTTTTCAATCATCACCTCACCGCCAGCTTCGACTTCTGTTTCGAATTCACCGAACTCATCAAAACCATCGTATTCTAAGGCGACGCCTGTGCCGCCATGTTCATACTCTATTTCGACTTCCATGCTCCAAGCATCGGTAAACTGATAGCCGAACTCAGTTACAACACGTTCTAAATCGAAACGATTACGGCGCTCTGGTGTGGTGTCTTGGACGTTATCAAAGTACTCATCACTGGTATAAACGGCGGTACCGTAGGATTCAAATGAAAACTTGCTAAGTTTATCGGCGGCGGTTTCAACACGATCTACTGCGACACTGGTCTTAGTTTGATAGTCTGTCTGCTGAACTTGCTGCTGTTTCTGTTGCGCAGCTAATTCTGATAACTGCTGCTTTAATTCTTGTAATTGAGCTTCTTGCCTTGCGATAGCCTGCTCTAAAATCGCAGGGTCCGTCGCTGCCTGTGCAGTGCAATTAACACTACCTATGAACGCAGTGACCATGATGGCCAATGAACTCAACTTTAACTCTGCTCTCATTTCTTTCTCCGCGCTGTGTAACAGCTTCCCCGTAAATGCGCGAACAAAATAGATCAATTGAGAATGATTTGCATTAGAATTTACAATTAAATTTACAAACAAATTACATTAGTATCTGATTGTATAGCGGATCTGACGGCCGTATTTTTATTCAAAGAAATCGCTATATTGATTCATAAACCACACACTCTTTAAGCGTTAAGTGATCTAGCCTATTAGCCAAAAAAGCATTAGCATTTGAACACTTATCGCCTGAGTCCATATCCATGAAATCCATTCAAACCAAAGATCCTAAAGCACTCTTGCTGTGGATGACCTTTGTAATGTCGCTCGTGTTTGCCGTTTGGCAGGCACTGCTCAATAACTTCGTGATTGAAAAAGCCCAGTTCACTGGTGCTGAAATCGGCATGTTACAGAGCCTGCGCGAGATCCCGGGGTTTTTGGCTTTTACCGCCATTTTTGTGCTTTTACTCATTCGAGAACAAGCCTTCGCCCTCCTTTCTCTGGCCTTGTTATGCATTGGCGTAGCTGTGACAGGTTTCTTTCCTCAAGTCATAGGCCTGTATCTGACGACGGTATTGATGTCTGTTGGATTTCACTATTTTGAAACCATCAACCAATCACTGACGCTGCAGTGGGTCGATAAAAAAGATACTGCGGGGTTTATGGGTAAAGCACTGGCGTGGCGCTCGGCCGCGGCCTTAGTGGGCTACGCCAGTATTTGGCTGGTGATGACCTGGTTGAAACTAGACTATCAACACATGTATCTGATTATTGGTGCGTTAGGTCTAGTCATGGTGCTAACTATGGCTTGGTATTATCCAAAATTTGAGACCACGGAAGTCCAACATAAAAAAATCATCCTGCGTAAGCGCTATTGGCTCTATTACCTGCTGACCTTTTTCTCGGGTGCGAGACGGCAAATTTTTATGGTGTTTGCGGGCTTTATGATGGTCGAAAAGTTTGGTTATAGCGTGAGTGAAATTACCGCGCTGTTCTTAATAAACTATGTCGTCAATCTGCTGTTTGCGCCTGCGATTGGGCGGTTTATTGGCCGAATTGGTGAGCGTAATGCGCTGACAGTGGAATACGTCGGACTCATCATAGTCTTCATCAGTTACGCCTTAGTCGAGCAAGCACACATGGCGGCAGCGCTGTATGTGATCGACCATTTACTGTTTGCTATGGCTATCGCGATGAAAACCTATTTTCAAAAAATCGCCGACAGCAAAGATATTGCCGCCACTATGTCGGTCAGTTTTACTATTAATCACATTGCCGCTGTGATTATTCCTGTGCTTTTGGGCTTATTATGGTTAACCGATCCCGCCTTGGTATTTTACATAGGCGCAGGCTTTGCCGTATGTTCGTTAATTCTGGCGCTCAATGTACCGCGCCACCCTGA
Source organism: Shewanella sp. SP1S2-4 (assembly GCF_031932075.1). Lineage (NCBI taxonomy): Bacteria > Pseudomonadati > Pseudomonadota > Gammaproteobacteria > Alteromonadales > Shewanellaceae > Shewanella > Shewanella sp. SP1S2-4. The sequence goes on along the minus strand of NZ_JAUOET010000017.1, from coordinate 85,648 downwards.
AGCGGGTAATGAAACCTTATGGTCTTGGACAAGCAAAAAAGCTAAATCCATCGCTAAAGCGGTCGAATAAAGCGGCATAATAACGAGCCAAGGAATCAGCTTAGCTCAATGTTGAGTCCAGAACTGAACGCTTAAGTGATCGCCATCTAAGCTAGGCACACAAGCGAGCTATTCAAACAAGATGTTCAAGTTAAATGCTCAAACTAGGCAAACAAGTTAGACAGATAAGGGTGGGCGCTATGCCCTCACCTAACCCCAATGTAGGCTCAAGGATTAACGCGATGAAGGATTCAGATATTTTAATGTTGGCAGAAGATGGCGAGTCAACATCCGAGGCATCTGCTCGCAAGAAAGCCCTGCTACTCGGCCGTCAATTAGGCTTAGCCAGTGAGCAAGAATATCGCCCTGCGAATGCTTCCATCGCCGAACGCGCCCAACATAGAGCCCGCAAGTTATCGAGCCAGTATCAAGCCAATGTGGAAACCATTTTTGCCTTAGCCCTCAGTTATACGCCATCTGATGTGACTGGAGTCGATCTCGATCCCGACTGGAGTCATCAATTCTTTTTGATGGCGGAGCAAATCCATAACCGTAGAATGCAAGACTTGTGGGCACGGATATTATCGAGCGAGATAGTCAATCCTGGCAACTTCAGTCTGCGCACCTTAGCGCTACTCAAGCAACTGACGCACAGGGAAGCACAAATCCTTGAAAAGGCCCTCGGCATGGCGGCTAAGGTCAATAGCGAACAGCGTCTAAAACTCATCAGCGGCTATCGCTTATCCGGTGGTATTGGCCAGTATTTTCGTAAAACGACCTCAGTCAATTTAGGCTTATCCCAGTTTGGCCTACCCTACTCGAGCATTCTGACCTTAGTCGATGCGGGAATACTGCACAGCAGCGAGTTCGAAACTGGTTTACTCAACAATAAAACCCCCATTCAATTTGCCCTGCAAGGCATACAAATGAAGCTTACGCCCAAGAGCGGTAATCTGCTTTTTAGTTATTATCGCTTAACACCGATTGGTGATGAACTCGCCCAACTCGTGCAACCTAAACCGGATCAAGAATACCTCAAGGCACTGCAACTCTTGTTCGCTAAGGATTTTAAAATAGAATAACACCCCCATAAAAATAAAATATAAATCAACAACATAACCAGCCAAACCCAGAAATAATAAAGGAGCCTAAAGGCTCCTTTTAAGTAAGATAAGGGCTAAATGTTAAGCTAGCGCTTTAGCCTTATCGGCATTGATAACATTGATTGCCGTCAGATAATCAATTAAAGCGCGGACTTGAGTCGCTAAATCGCCTTTGCTGGTATCTATGGTCAATTCTGACGCTAATGGCGCTTCATAAGGTGATGAAATCCCCGTGAAATTACTGATTTCACCACTGCGTGCTTTCACATATAACCCCTTAGGATCACGCTGCTCGCACACACTTAATGGCGTCGACACATGCACTTCAATGAACTGACTGGCAGGGAAACGGGCACGAATGCTATCGCGCTCCTCACGAGTCGGGGAAATAAAGGCCGATAACACCACAAGCCCAGCATCCACCATTAATTTGGCCACTTCGCCGACACGGCGCAGGTTCTCGTCACGGTCTTCAACCGTAAACCCTAAGTCTTTACACAGGCCATGGCGCACATTATCGCCATCAAGCAAATAAGTGTGGAATCCCGCCTCAAATAACGCCCGCTCTAATGCACCAGCCAGTGTTGACTTGCCCGCGCCAGACAGTCCGGTAAACCAGAGTAATACTGGATTTTGGCCTTTCTGTTCGGCTCTGGCAGCTTGATCTACAGGATGTTGATGCCACACGATATTTGTCATAAAAACTCCTCAATCCCCATGTTGTTAAACGGCTAACAAAAGGGCAATAAACTCAAGCTAATCACTAAAATGGAAAGATGATCGGCACCATAAATATCACTATCAGGGAATACAGCACAGATAACGGCAATCCTAGGCGGACGAAGTCACTGAAGCGATAATTACCCGCATTAAATACCATCAAATTAGTTTGATAGCCGTAGGGCGAAATAAAACTCGCGCTGGCACCAAAGACCACGGCCATAATAAAGGGTCTGGCATCGACACCGTAATTAAGCGCAATCGCGTAAGCGATAGGAAAAGCTAGCGCCGCGGCGGCATTATTGGTGACCAGTTCAGTCAACAATAAAGTCATTAAATACACACCAATAAAAGCGCCAAACACCCCATAACCATTAATAACCGAGAGTAATCCTTGGGCTAAACTGTCCGCAAGGCCAGTGCTCATCATCAAGTTGGCTAGCCCTAACGCACTCCCCACTATCACCACTAGTTCCAATGGAAAACGGCGTTTAAGCTCAGCTAAAGTAACTGCGCCGATGGCAAAATAACTCAGCAGTAGCAGCACTAAACCTTTAGCCAGGGGCAATAGATCGGTGACACTCAAAACGATAGTGACCGCAAAGCCCAGTAATACCCAACGACCACGGTGACTGTCTAAGCGCACATTCAAATCTAGGCCGCTGATCGCCGCAAATTCTGAACTTAATTTTGCGCTATTGCTAAAACCATCGCCGGGCGTCAATAACAACACATCGCCGGGTTGCAAAATAATGTCACCGAGCCCGCCTTTCAGCGGATGATTGCCACGGCGAATCGCCATCACGGCCGCATCGAACTGCTCACGAAAACGCGACTCTTTCAACGAACTGCCGACTAAACTGGATGATGGCGCAAGCACGGCTTCAACCAGATTTTGCCCCTTGGCCTGATGCTTACCAAACCAATCTAAACCGTCGAATTGATGTAATAATTCCACCGACTCCACCGCGCCACTAAAACGCAGTACGTCGTCCGCTTGCAGCACTAACTGGGGCGGCACTGGGCAAATACAAATGCCGCTGCGCTCTAACTCAACCAGATATAACTTTTTCAGTGCCCTGAGTTTGTTATCGACCACACTACGACCGACTAAGGACGAGCCCTTTGCCACATGAGCTTCAAGCAAATAAGGCAGCGCCTCTTCATCCGATTCTTCCCGTCTGTCGGGCAGAATGTTCGCCAGTAGGATCAGCAATAACATACCTGCGATAACGATCACCACGGCGACCGGCGTGAACTCGAAGAACCCTAAGGCGGGTAAGCCTGCGTTCTCCACAAAGGAGTTCACAATCAGGTTGGTCGAGGTGCCAATCAGGGTCAGTGTGCCACCTAAAATTGCCGCATAATTCAACGGTAATAATAACTTAGCAGGTGCGTGCACTTGATTGCGACGCACAACCCCAATAAGCGACGCCACCACAGCCGTGTTATTGGTAAAGGACGACAGCAAGGCAGTAGATAACCCGAGTTTTGCCATTGTCGTAGGCAAAGAACTATTGCCTATGACTTGACTCAACTTTCCCAGCAGGGAGGTTTTTTCCAATGCCGTCGCAGCCAATACCAAGAGGACAAGTGTGACTAAGCCAATATTGGTAAAGCTTGTTAATGCGGTATCGAGCGCAACCATGCCAAGCAAATAACAGAGCAAAAATGCAAATAAAAACAATACCGCAGGATTAATACGGCCGCTAATTAAGCCAGCCACAAGCCCTAACAAAATAATCGCTAACAGCCACAAGTCACTCACAAATTAAGCTCCAAGCTTAGAAATATCTATCGCTTGCCAATGGGGGAAGTGTTTACGCACTAAAGCATTAAACTCGACTTCAAAGGCACTAAATTGCGATGCGGTTTGTTTGTTAACATGCTGGCCCGACACCACCATCACTGCGGCAACCGTCGCATTACTCAGGCGATCGATTAAGATCATTCCACCCGTATCACGCACTAGCGAATATGCATCGAATACTATGTCTTCGGTCAGCTCTAAGGTCACGCGAGCAATCGCGTTTAACCCAAGCGTGTCCGTCGCGCTGCGCGCTAAAGTATTAACATCAACCACATAATCGATGCCAGTCACAGAGGCTTGCGTCTTCTTACCGGCCACTTTGATGTCGTATAACTGGCCGAGTTGCAATGGCTTTTCATCCATCCACACTATGTCGGCGCTGATCACGTTAGCGACGGCAGGTGCAGAATCCGGTCTTGCCAGCAAATCGCCACGGGAAATATCAATTTCATCTTCCAACGTGATAGTCACAGCTTGGCCAGCAACCGCTTCTTGTATGTCGCCATCGAAGGTAACAATGCGTTCAACCTTGCTGCGTTTGCCCGATGGTAAAGCCACTAACTCGTCGCCGACATTAATAATGCCAGAGGCTAAAGTGCCTGCAAAACCGCGAAAATCTAAGTTAGGGCGCGACACATATTGCACCGGGAAACGCACGGGCAATGCGCTGAGTTCACGTTGCGTATCAATGGTTTCTAACAGCTCAAGCAGAGTACCGCCTTGATACCAGTCGCTTTGGGTGCTGCGCTCAACCACGTTGTCACCATTAAGCGCCGATAAGGGCACAAAGTGGATATCGAGGTTACCGAAATCTTTAACGAAATCGGTAAAATCGGCGCGAATACGGTTGAATACTTGCTCGTCAAACCCAAGTAAATCCATCTTGTTTACGGCAACGACAAAGTGACGAATACCCAGTAATGAGGCGATAAACGCATGGCGCTTAGTCTGAGTCTGCACGCCATAGCGAGCATCGACTAAGATCACCGCCAAATCACAGGTCGATGCACCCGTTGCCATGTTGCGCGTGTACTGTTCATGCCCTGGGGTATCGGCGATGATGAACTTACGCTTATCACTTGAAAAGTAACGGTAAGCCACATCGATAGTGATGCCCTGCTCGCGCTCAGCTTGCAGACCATCCACCAGCAAAGCTAAGTCAATCGCTTCACCTGTGGTACCCATCTTAGCGCTGTCGCTCTTTAGGCTTGCCAATTGATCTTCATAGATCTGGGCGCTGTCGTGTAACAGGCGGCCGATTAAGGTACTTTTGCCGTCATCCACACTGCCACAGGTTAAAAAGCGCAATAAGCCTTTGTGCTGCTGCTGAGCTAGATATTCTTTCACACCATGGAGGGTAATTTCTGCCGCCATGCGATTGGTTTTATTGACCGCTTTGTCCATCTTGTTCTCACTCTTGATCTGCTTGGCTGAAGGTCGCGCTTTACTTACGCCACCTTCGCGAAATAGGGTTAACCTTGCCGAGATTAGAAGTAGCCTTGACGCTTCTTCTGCTCCATCGAGGCACTTTGATCTGAGTCGATCAATCGACCCTGACGCTCGCTTGAACGGGTTAACAGCATTTCTTCAATAATCTTCTCTAGGCTGTCGGCCTCAGAATGCATGGCGGCCGTAAGTGGGTAGCAACCTAAGGTTCTAAAACGCACCACTTCTTCTTTAAACTGCTCGCCTTCGGCTAACTTCATCCGCTCGTCATCGGCCATGATTAACTGACCGCCGCGCTCAACCACTTGACGTTTAGCCGCAAAATACAAAGGCACTAACTCAATGTTTTCTTGATAGATATATTGCCAAATATCCAGCTCAGTCCAGTTAGATAACGGGAACACGCGAATACTTTCGCCCTTGTTCACTGCGCCGTTATAGGTGCGCCATAATTCTGGACGTTGGTTTTTAGGATCCCATCTGTGGTGACGGTCGCGGAACGAATACACCCGTTCTTTGGCGCGAGATTTTTCTTCATCGCGACGAGCCCCACCGAAAGCCGCATCGAAACCGTATTGGTTAAGTGCTTGCTTTAAACCTTGGGTTTTCATGATGTCAGTGTGCTTCGCACTGCCATGGTCGAAAGGGTTAATCCCCTGCGCCAACCCTTCTGGGTTGATGTGCGTCAGTAACTCGAAGCCAAATTTCTTTGCCTGCGCATCACGAAACGCGATCATCTCTTTGAATTTCCAACCCGTGTCGACATGCAGCAACGGAAACGGGATCTTGCCCGGATAAAAGGCTTTTCGCGCTAAGTGCAACATAACGGAAGAATCTTTCCCGATGGAATACAACATCACAGGATTATCGAATTCGGCTGCAACTTCACGAATGATCTGGATGCTCTCGGCTTCCAGTTGTTGTAAGTGGCTTAATTCACGCCCGGCCATACTATTCTCCGTTTACCTTAAATTCGCCGTGTTGCCACAGCATGGGTTAGCTTAATTTTCTTAAAATTTTTAACTGCTTAGTATCTTTAACTGCTTGCGGCTTAGCTTATCGACGCGGCGACACGCTAACCGATTGAGTCTGCTCATCACTGGCTTGAGTCGATTCAATCGCTTCAGGGTTGAACCAGTGCAAGGTGTCACTCAGCGCAACCACTTCACCTATGATCATCAAGGCTGGCATTTGTAATTCAGGATCGGCGGCAAGCTGTTCGAGCTCACCTAAACGGCCGATAAAACGACGTTGCTCTTTAGTGGTCGCCTTTGACACTATCGCGACGGGAGTGTCAGGGCTTCGGCCCGCATCGACTAAACCTTGGCGAATAATGCCGGCGTTAAGAATCCCCATATACACGACTAAGGTATTGTTAGGATTAGCATAACCTTGCCAATCCATAGGGCGACTCTCTAACTGACAATGACCGGTGATAAAAGTGACGCCTTGGGCATGGTCTCTGTGGGTCAGGGGAATTCCCGCATAGGCCGATGTGCCGCTGGCGGCGGTAATACCGGGGACGACCTCAAACTCAACCCCCGCTTCGACTAAGGTTTGCAACTCTTCGCCACCGCGACCGAAAATAAAAGGATCGCCGCCCTTAAGACGCACCACATTTTTACGGGTGTAGGCTTTAGTCACGAGTAACTGATTAATCTCGTCCTGTGCAGCGCTATGCTTACCCGCACGTTTACCTACGGCAATCTTTTCAGCGTCTTTAGGAATAAGAGCTAGGATATCTTGACTGACTAAAGCGTCGTATAGCACAGCATCTGCAGTTTTAAGGATGCGCCATGCCTTTAACGTCAATAACTCAACGTCACCAGGACCTGCACCCACCAGCCAGACTTTGCCTTTGGCCGCTTGGCCCGGTAAAGATAAAATTTCCATCAGTATCCCCAAGATCACTTTAGTCTGTAGAAATATAGCGCGTCTTATATTCCATAATAAATAGATAATTATTAGTTTTTATATCATTTAGATATAAAAGAAATCACTGACGTCGATTTAAAGTGGAAAAATATTGAGTTTCAAAATCAAAAATGCCTCAACACACTAATAACCACTTGAATTTAAATAACTTAATATGGATTCATCTGTTATATAAAACGAACACCGCTCAGCTAAGTGTGTGATTCTGGCACTATGTTATTGCCAAAAATTCTACCTAAACCTGCCCCAACAGGGCGAAAACCTCACTTACAAGATAAATTGTCACCAAATGACGCAGAATTTTTACATAACCATAAATTCACTTTCTAATGGTAAGCTGGGCATAACTATCTTTGTTGAGTACGACTGACAAATACACAAATAAGCACATCAAGGAGGGCCGATGAAACGACTTTATTCAGGTATTGCAATGGCTGGGCTATTAGCTTGTACGAGTATAAATGCCGAAGAATCATTAGTAGAAGGAAGAGTCAAAGATGAACTTGCCACGGCAGAACTGCCTTTTGTGATTACACCACATAAAGTGAATTACATTTTACCTGCGACCTATAGCCCAGATCCCAACATGGCACCGTTCGCTGAAGATGCCCTCATCAATCCCTACACTTTGGATGAGTTCGAGGCTAAGTTTCAAATCAGTTTCAAATTCCCTATTTGGTACAATGTCTTTGGTGATAATGGTCATTTATTCTTTGCCTATACCAATCAATCCTATTGGCAGGTTTATAACAAAGACACCTCATCTCCGTTCCGTGAAACCAATCACGAGCCTGAAGTCTTTATGCTGTTTAATAACGATTGGAAAATCGGCAGTGTGACCAATTCCTTTTGGGGCGTTGGTGCTGTGCATCAATCAAATGGTAAATCAGGACCGCTTTCTCGCAGCTGGAATCGACTCTATGCCACTATGATTTTTGATGCCGGTCCACTCGCCTTTTCAACCAAAGTCTGGTGGCGTATTCCTGAGGATGAAAAAACCGATCCGCATCAAGCTCGCGGTGACGATAATCCCAATATTGATGACTACATAGGCAGAGCTGAGTTTATTGGTGTCTATGGTATCGATGAACATAGATTCACCTTAACCCTTAAAACAAACCTAGAAGATATCGACAGAGGTTCAGCAGAAGTAACCTGGAGTTATCCTATCGTCGGCAACTTACGCCTTTATACTCAATACTTTAATGGCTATGGCGAGAGCCTAATCGATTACAACTATCACAACCAACGTATTGGTATCGGGATTTCGCTCAACGATATTCTGTAGCAAATATAAAAGTGACAGAGTACAAAAATCAGCCATAATTTGCTGCTAATCTACAAAACCTGCTGCTAAATTGCTCAGATGGACCTGAGTTTATGACTCAGCGGGACGATTTACATTGATCCGAATGGCATTTAAGCCGATAGTCGCACACCTTTTTGTGCCCTGAAGCTACGCCTTAACATCATGGAGGAATATGAGTTTTAGCTACCGCAGCATAGTCGTGCTACTCAGTGTCATTATTTTCGCGAGCTTAGTTAAGCTCGCGTTTTTTGCTGTGCCAAAAGATAACACTGCACCTATGCTTAATGCGCAAGAGGTACGCCAAGATCTCTATGCCTTATTGGATCAAATCGAGCAACACTCGGCGTTTTATGCGTTAACGCCCGACAAAGCCAGTCCGCAACTCAAATATATGGCGAGCCTGATTGTCGAGCAGTACCAAGACATCACTCCCAATGACCGCTTTGCCGCTGAAATCACTAAACTACTCAATAGCCTCAAAGATCCCGGTGCTCAAGTACACAATTTCAACGCTCAAAGCGGCGAACTCCCGTTAACCTTACGACCACTTAACGACCAGTGGTTAGCCTTAGATAGCAGTAATAGTCCAATCAACAACGACTTTCCCTTTGTGACTCATATCGACGGTTTACCTATGAGTAAATGGGTAGCAGCCAGCCAAGCCTATTTACCTGAACCTGCAAAACAGAGCCAAGAAATGCAGTTACCTTGGCTGAAAAAACTTAACCTATTGCGTGAAGATTTAGGCCTCAGCATCAAGCCCTATGTGCTCATTACGCTGATTAATGATGATCTGCAAACCCAGCAGGTGACCCTCGCCCTGCCAAGCCACGAACCGCAGACTCAATTAGTGGAAAATAATCAAGAAGATCAGACACAAGATATGAGTGTTTTTGAATTCATTAATCAGTTATCTCAGTTTGAGCGCACCGAATTTCAAGACGTTCCACATCAATTAGAGACGGTTAATAATACTACGGTCAAACTGAAGATCAGCGATCTGTACGCCTTTGAATTGAATAGAGATCTACAGCAAGAACTGCTCAAGGGTATGACGCATCCATTACTGATCATCGACTTACGTGATGCTAGTGGTTTTAGCCCAAAGTTATTGACCCTATTATCGCGATATCAAGATACTGATTTAAATAACACTTTAGCGCCGAACGTGATGGGATTTGCACACTATCGCCGCTCACCGGAACTGAGAAATGACTATCTGCAGCCACTCAACTTTAAGCCTTTAGATGCGCTCGAATACAGTGTGCCTCGACTAAAATCCCTCACCCGCAACTTACCCTCAGTCGATGAAGATAAATTCAGCCCTTGGTACGTTCGCACTAAACCTGCGGTGACTCCTGAAGGGCGAAATCGCTTAGCACTGCTCGTGAGTCCCAAATGCCGCCAAGAATGTGAGTGGATTGCCTATCGCACTAAATCTTGGTCTAGGGCGAATTTGATTGGTGAAAAAACCTCGGGCGACTTTGCTCGACAGTACCATTTTAAACTGCCAAACAGTGGATTAGACATAAGATTCAGTAGTTCATTGACCTATGACGCACAGGGAAAACTCTTGTCAGGTGCTGGGACTGAGCCCGATATTTGGCTTCCCCAAAACAGTGATATTCAATGGCAAGGATTAGTGAGTTTAGTGCGTTCCGCTAAACCAAAAACTCAGATAATTCAAACATCACAACCCACTAAGCTAGCTCAAGCTAAGCTGAATTGAATCAAAAAAAGAGCCAGCAATCTGCTGGCTCATTTCAAACATTGATTCGTTAACTGATATCAGTTAGCTAAAGAATGGATTCTAGAATTATTTCTTTTCAGTCGCTTTAGAATTGGCAACTGAACCTATAACCAAACCTTGCTTATTCACATCAAAGCTCATTTGAACTCGCATGTTGTAATCTTTAAGCATTTTCATTTCTTCAGGGATTGGCTCGCCGCTCATTTCTAACAACGTCAGCATTGGAGTGAACATCTTGCCGTAGTCAGCAGATAAGCTGTACATGCCATTCGCAGACAGTTTCTCGCCCGCTAATTTGTTTGCCAACGCCAGACCTTTATCACCGCTATACACCACTAAATGCTGACCTTTAATCGCGAGCATAGGCTTAACACCTAACTCAGGAGGCAACATCAATATGGGTGATAAGTCAGTGGCATCGCCGTTATCGGCTAATTGCAATTCGGCCAACATAGGTGCAAAAGGCTTCACCATATTGAACAACATAGATGGGTTTTCGGCGCTGAGGCTGACTAACGCATCTAAGCTTTCTAACTTAGGCTCTTGATCTTGTGTGCTCATTTTAAAGTCGAGCAATGAAACGCTCATGCCTTTCACACCGTTCGCCATGCCTGTGAACATGCCTAGCATAGCTGGGCTCTGTTGGCTCAACTCTGCTTGCAACTCTGCCAGTGGCGCACAGGTCAATTGCGGCTTTTGCAGATCATCCCAAATAGCCGTTAATGAAGGTGCAACTTCGTTGACATCTAAGCCTATGCCCATAGAGAAGATAGTGCTGTCGATATCCGCCAGATGTGCAGGAATAAAGCCACGCATCTTTTGCATTGCCGCAAGAATTGGTTGATTCTTAGTTTCAACCACAAATGAGGCCGCCATATGGCTTTCTTTTTCTGTCACAGAAAACGCGGTTAAACCCGCAACCGTGCGCGGCCAATTAGCAGCAATGGCGGTTAATTCGGTGCGACATTCAGGTGTTCTAATTTGCGCTAATGGATCTTCACCGACGCTTTCATTAGCAAAAAACTTCGTCAATTGCTTAGATAACATATTGCTATCGGCTGAGGTCAACGCCTTTACAATTTCCACATGGTTGATAAAGCTGATGCTGTCATCTTTAAAACCATGGGTCTTAATAATATCGTCCAATATGCCAGAAGCGGCTAATGACTGCGGCGCCTTCTTAATACCGAATGCCATTTCTAATAATTCAGGCTCGGTAATAGAAGTGCTGAAAGTAATCGTTAATATGCCATCTTTTTGGGCAAATAACAGATCAGCTTTTTCAGTTGAAGCTTCATCCGATAATGCATAAGCGCGATAATCAACATCACCCACTTTACGCATTTCGTGGGTCACGCCACTGTCTTTTTCGGCTTTATCTAATGCAGCCCAAAATGCATCCGCTTGATTGACGTCAATCTTGAATACAGGCAAAGCACCTAGAGTATAGAAATATGGTTTAATTTCATCAGGAAAACCAAAGGTTTTCAACAGTAAGGCTGGATCTTTAATGCCATCCATATACTGCTGATAAATGCTGACGAAGAACTTACCCATAGGGCTATCCAGCTCACCAAATTCGGCAAGCGCGTTACTTGGATATTGCTGATAATTTCCAGAAATAGACTGTAAATACGCTTTCAACGGGAAGGGTTTTAGCTGACCCGAAAATATCGGCGTATCAGCAGGCACATAGTAGAGCAAAGGATTTGCAGAGGCACTAGAGCCAGCACCATTCTGCGTATACCAATAACCACCCGCACCAGCTGCAATAATTGCCGCGGCAATCACAATCTTTTTCATTTAAGAAACTCCATTTAATGACAATTCAATTTTATGAAATCAATACCTAAAGTAATCCCTAGGTATTTGAATATTTATCCGCTCTTACATATCCCTTACGCAGATAATGCAAAATCAGAAAACTAAGGTATAAATTTTGCCCGATAATTTAACATTAAACCGATACAGAAGCGAACAGGATAGGGAATCAAACCGTTAAAACGCATCAGCGTTAACCTTAATTCAACAGGTTTCCAATCTTATTTCAATTCAGTAATAAAAGATCTTTAAGTCGTCGACGATTAACAAAGTGCCCAATGACACATAAATGCATCTGGGCAAAACTCACACGTCAGACCTTCATCCCGCTTCGTGGACTTTTTTAAGCGTGACGTCACCTAACTGGCGCATTTGTTTGCGGATCCAAGCGGAACGCTGCTGCACATAGGACGACGGAGGTGACACTTTATAACGCCAAGGATTGGGTAAGATAGCTGCGAGTAATGAAGCCTCATATTGGGTGAGTTTTGCCGCAGACTTTCCAAAATAATGCTTTGATGCCGCTTCGGCGCCGTAAATACCTGGACCAAATTCGACGATATTTAAATACACTTCAAGGATGCGCGACTTATCCCAAGTCAGTTCCATCATTAAGGTAAACCAAGCTTCTAATCCCTTACGAAAAAAACTGCGGCTAGACCACATAAACAGGTTTTTCGCCGCCTGCTGACTTAAGGTGCTGGCTCCGCGAACTTTAGTGCCTTTCTGATTGTATTTCAGCGCCGAGCTTATCGCGGCTAAATCGAATCCCGTATGCTCGGCAAAACGTTGATCTTCTGCGGCGATCACCGCCAATTGTAACTCAGGAGAAATGTGCGCTAAATCGCGCCACTGATGCATAACTTCCCCCATAGGTGCAGGTGGAAATAAGGCGCGTTCAATCCGCCAAGTCCACATGGGTGGATTAACGAATCTGAGTAGAATAACCAATAAGATTGAGCCAATTAATGCCCATACTAATCCCTTGAATAGCCAAGACAATAAACGACGAAAGCCACGCTTACGCCTCTGAGGAGCAGGACTACTCGACTTATTGGCACTAGGACGCCTAACATGATCTCGCATCGCATATAAAGGAGCCGTCATTTACACCATCTCATCCGCGCACTCTCGTTTCTGATATCCAGTTAAGCTAATCCATTAGGCATTCTTTACAACGTCCAAGGCTTATTAGAAAACCGTTTAAAGCACTAAGGAAGTTGCGGGCCGATCATGCTACGACAATGGAGGAAATACCAAGGATATCTTACTCGATAATCAAAGATAGGCAGAGAAATAACCACAATAACAAATCACTATTGAATATGGCGAGGGCTTAACTTAACTTGACCTCGGCAGCTTTGACGACAGCTGACCGAGGTTGCAATGACTGATTAACGAGGGCTAGCAAGTCAATCAAACAGCTTGTTACTCGCAGCTGCGAGTCAGGTTTTTAACGATTTCACTGCATCCAGTCGAATGATATCAATACACAGCAAACCCAGCCCATAAATACCGATATACAACCACTTAACCTCGGAAAAGACATGAATCATGTCAATTTCACAGTAAAATCCCTCAAAACCATCTACGGGAACTTCAAAATATAGTTCAGGCTTAACCAATGTGCATAACTCTGTGAGTAAAAATGTACAACATTTTTATACTTTAAAGAGCCACTAACACTAACCCTATGAATATCAATATATCTCAGTGAAATGACGCTTAAATGACATCGATTCGCTTTATCGTCAATCCAGAGTATTAAATTCAACCAAAGATAACGCTTATCATACAGAAATATAAAACGCCCCAATGGCAATTGAGGCGTTTAATATTTTAAATCAATAAGATGACTAGATATCGTAATGCAGGCCACACTCACGTTTCAGCCCATTAAAGCGCGTTTCTTCCTCTGTCATCCCTAATTCAAGTGGTTTACTCGAATGGGTATCACCAACAGAAACATAGCCTTGATCCCAAAGTGGGTGGTACGGCAAGTCAAATTGAGTCAAATATAGGTGCACATCTTTATTCGACCACTCGATAATCGGCAGTAACTTAAAGCGAGTGCCATGAATCGCCAGTATCGGCAGCGCCTCACGAGTGCTGGCTTGGCTACGTCTCAGCCCTGCAAACCAAGTACCGACGTCAAGCTCGGCTAAGGCGCGTTGCATAGGCTCAACTTTGTTTAAACGGTTGTATTGCTCTAGCCCGTCTAACCCTTGCTCCCACAACTTACCAAAGCGTGCCTCTTGCCATGCAGCTGTCATCACTGCTTGATATACTTTTACATTCAGTGATAAACGCTGTGTCAGCTCATCGATAAACTGATAGGTTTCAGGGAACAAATACCCTGTATCCGTGAGGATAACCGGAATATTCGCCTGTGCCTGGCTCACCATATGCAGCATCACTGCGGCTTGAATACCAAAACTTGACGACAGTGCATGATTACCGGGCAAATAAGTTAAGCCCCACAACACTCGCTCTTGTGCGCTTAATCCAGCTAAGAACTGATTTATGCGTTCAAGCTCTATCGCTTGCTCGGCCTTAGGCGCACTCAATAGCGCCGTTAACTCGGCCGTGCTGACCACAGTCGGCACTGTATCACTGGTTTTTTGCTCAAGATCAACCATGAAAATCCTTAGCGGCATCAATCACCGCCTTCACAACGCCTACGCGGACGGTGAAGTTACCAAAGGTTTCGCCTGCATCACGCTCAACGGCGTAGCGGCCAAACAGGGTATCCAATTCGGCGAGAATTTCCGCCTCTTGGATATTTTCTCTGTGCATCTTGTTCAGACGAGTCCCTTCAAAGCTTGCGCCTAAGTACAAGTTGTAACGGCCTGGCGCTTTACCTACAAGCCCAATTTCAGCGGCAAATGGACGTGCACAACCGTTTGGACAACCCGTCATCCGCACCACAATCGCTTGTTCGCTGATGCAGTGTTTTGCCTGCAGCGCATCGATATGATCGATAAACTCAGGGAAGTAACGCTCAGCTTCCGCCATTGCTAATGGACACGTAGGCAAGGCCACACAGGCAATCGAATGACCGCGGGTTTGCGTCAACACTTGGCCCAGTAGTCCGTGTTTGCGGGCTAAGCCTTCAATCGTGGCTTTATCTTCTGCCGCCACACCTGCGATGATCATGTTTTGATTCGAGGTCATACGGAAATCGCCTTTGTGGATCTTAGCAATTTCACGCAGTCCCGTTTGCAGGGTTTGGCCCGGTAAATCTTTAATACGGCCACTTTCGATAAATAAGGTTAAATGCCATTTACCGTCAACGCCTTCGACCCAGCCATAACGATCGCCGCGATCGCCAATCACTACATCACGCTTAGGCTCAAACTTCACTCCTGCACGCAATTCGACTTCGGCTTTAAATTTCTCGTAGCCATGGTCAACGATAGTGTATTTAAGGCGTGAACGTTTACGGTTAACACGATTACCCCAGTCGCGTTGCACTGTCATGACAGCTTCGGCAAACTTCATCACGTCTTCAGTTTTGATAAAACCAAAGTCGTCAGCCAGACGTGGGAAAGTCTCCACCTCGCCATGGGTCGAACCCATGCCGCCGCCCGCGGTTAAGTTAAAGCCAACCAACTCACCGTTTTCAGCAACGGCGATAAAGCCTAAATCGTTAGTGTAAACGTCAACATCGTTATCGGGAGGAACCGCAACCGCCATTTTGAACTTACGTGGCAGATAAGTTTTGCCATATACAGGTTCAACGGTTTCATCTTCGGTTGAGAGTAACTTTTCTTCGTCTAACCAAATTTCGGCATAAGCACGCGTGTGTGGCAGCAGATGATCAGACAGTTGTTTCGCCACCGCATAGGCCTGCTCATGCAGTTTCGATTCCACCGGATTAGGATTACACATCACGTTACGGTTAACGTCACCACAAGCGGCAATTGAATCCAGTGCTTCACGATCTAAGTCTTGAATAATGGTCTTCAAGTTACGCTTAGGAATACCGTGGTATTGGAAGGTTTGACGGGTCGTTAAACGTATGCTGTTTGAGCTAGTTAAGGTCGACGCAATTTTGTCTACACCTAACCATTGCTGCGGTGAACAGATACCACCAGGCACACGGGCACGCAACATAAAGCTATATAGAGGCTCAAGTTTTTGCTCTTTACGTTCGTTACGTAAATCGCGATCGTCCTGTTGATAGAAGCCGTGGAATTTAATCAACTGCTGATCGCCGTCACTGAAACTGCCGGTTACCGCAGAATCTAAGCCTTCTTTAATCGTACCGCGCAGGTAATCACTGTCGGTCTTTAGGTATTCGTTTAACGCTAACTTTTGCTCATTCATGGCAACTGCCTCTTAAATTCGGTTCGCTGACTGCACGGGTCATCACGTGTGCAGCTTTGGCTATTCTTATGCGTTTCTTATCTGCGCAACGGTTGAGATTAATACACGTCTTTTTGGTAGCGTTTATCGCTGCGCAGGGTTTCAAAATAGGCTTCGGCAGCTTCGGTATTCAAACCACCGACTTCGACTGCCACCTCAATCAAGGCTTGGTGAACATCTTTCGCCATACGTTCAGCATCACCACAAATATAAAGATGCGCGCCATTTTGCAACCATTGCCACAGGGCTTGGCCTTGCTCTTTAATACGGTGCTGCACATATATTTTATGAGCTTGATCGCGCGAGAATGCCACGTCGATACGGCTTAAATCGCCATTTTTCAAATACTGTTGCCACTCAGTTTGATACAAGAAATCCTGCTCAAAGTGAGGATTGCCGAAGAATAACCAGCTATCGCCTTGGATCCCTTGTGCTACGCGCTCCTGCATAAAGGCACGGAATGGCGCAACACCTGTGCCAGGGCCAACCATGATCACTGGTGTTTCTGGATTTTCAGGTAAACGGAAATGCTTATTAGGCTCAACATAAACCTTAACTTGCGTGCCTTCCTCTGCGGATGCTAAGAAGTGTGACGCGCCGCCAAAACGGGCCGCGCCGTGACGCTCATCTTCCACTAACGCCACGGTTAAATGCACTTCAGTTTCGACTTCGCTTTGGCTTGAGGCAATTGAATAAAGCCTTGGGGTTAATGGGCGCAGTAACTCAAGCAATCTTGCCGCGCTTAACGTGACAGCGCTATTTGTTAACGGATACTGAGTGACTAAATCGGCAAATTGATGCTTAAGGATAAACTGACGTACTTGTTCTTTATCTTCGCTCAATGCCAGCAGCTCAGCGCTGCCGCTCAGTTCGGCCCAGGCTTTGACTAATCCAGGGTATAACTGAGTCAACTCTTTCTTATCGACCAAGGCTTGCTTAAGGGTCAAGGATTCTGTGCCTAGAGTCACTAACTCATCAGCGGCCAATGACAGACCCGCTAAGACTTCATCGACTAACACTTCGTTATTACTAAACCACACACCGAGGGCATCACCCGCTTGATAGCTTAGACCTGATTCGCCAAGGTCAATTTCTACATGGCGCACGTCTCGGTCCGAACCGCGACCGGTAATTTTTTGGCTCACAAGCACTTCAGCGCTATAGGGGTTTTGCTTAGTAAACTCGCTTTCGCCAATCGCTTTAGCAGTGCCGATGGATACCACACTGGCGGACGAGGTTTCGATCAGCGGCTTAACGACCTCTAATACATCGGCGTGCCACTGACCGGCGGCAGCTTCATAGTCCACATCACATTCAACCAAAGGTAACAATGACTTAGCACCCAGTAGCGCTAAACGAGTACTAAAGTCTTTACCGGTTTGGCAGAAGAATTCATAACTTGAATCCCCCAGCGCAAGCACTGAGTAATATAAATTGTCTAACTTAGGCGCGCGTTTAGAGGCTAAAAACTTGTGTAATTCAATCGCATCATCCGGCGCTTCACCTTCACCATGGGTGCTGACCACCAGCAAGAGCACAGTTTCTTGCTTCAATTGACGAACATTGTATTCGCCCATAGAAGCCAGATTGACCGCATAACCTTGCGCCTGCGCCTTATCGGCGAGCGCTTTAGCAACACCACGGCCATTACCCGTTTGGCTGCCATAGAGAATCGTCACGGTTTGAGCCGCTTGCACCTCTGCGGCAGGCGCTAATTGGCCAGCATTGGCGGTGGCAGCAAGATAGCCACTCACCCAAGCCAGTTGCACAGCACTTAACTCAGAAGTGAGTTGTTTTAGCTTCTCGACTTGTCCTTGAGACAATGGCGAAGCCAGCGATGAAAGTTCTTTTAACAACATGAGACGGCCCTATGACAGTGTAATGTCCACAAGCTTATCGCGGTTTAAGAAAAGCAAAAAAGAATAAAATCGGATTTTTAATTCCATTTTGGAATATACAAAGTGCAAAATTTAAGCTACAAAAGTGTGCACTGGTTAAAAGTTTTTGATCCGACCAGTGCAGAAACGGCCTGCTTGAGAAATATGCACTTGTGCCAAGCTAAAGTATTGCCACAATGGTCATGAGCCTGTCGAACAGAAATTTCTGTTGCCCACAGAATAGTTTGTTTTTAAAACAAAAGTGTCCATCCTAGATTGAATGCCCCAACTGGCTCGAATCACCAGCCGAGTAAATGCTGGCGATGACAGATTGTGCAGTTGAGTACGATGAAGGAAGCACAGCAGGCACAACGATTATATAAACCATCAGGGAGTAGTCATGCAGATTGGAATACCGAGAGAAAGTCTCGCCGGTGAAACTAGGGTCGCCGCGACCCCAGCCACCGTTGAGCAGCTTAAAAAACTCGGCTTTGAAGTTGTTATTGAGGCCAATGCGGGTCAACTGTCAAGCTTCGATGATGCAGCCTTTGAGGCTGCAGGCGCGAAAGTGACAACTGACGTTTGGCAAGCCGATCTGATTTTTAAGGTCAATGCGCCAAGCGACGCCGAAATCGAACAAATCAAAGACGGAGCAACTGTCGTCAGCTTTATTTGGCCCGCACAAAACCCTGAGCTGGTTGAGAAGTTATCTAAACGCAAAATCAACGTGATGGCGATGGACATGGTGCCTCGTATCTCCCGTGCCCAGTCACTCGATGCCCTCTCCTCTATGGCCAACATTGGCGGTTATCGCGCCGTTGTTGAAGCCGCGCATCAATTTGGCCGTTTCTTTACCGGTCAAATTACCGCTGCCGGTAAAGTGCCTCCCGCTAAAGTGCTAGTGATTGGTGCTGGTGTTGCTGGTCTTGCCGCTATTGGTACTGCTGGCTCACTGGGCGCCATAGTGCGCGCCTTCGATACCCGCTTAGAAGTGGCCGAGCAAATCGAATCCATGGGCGGCCAGTTCCTTAAACTGGATTTTGGTAACGAAGAAGGTGGCTCATCTGATGGTTATGCTAAAACCATGTCGGATGAATTTATTGCCGCCGAAATGGCGCTGTTTGCTGAGCAAGCCAAAGAAGTCGATATCATCATCACTACGGCGCTGATCCCCGGCCGTCCTGCGCCTAAGCTCATCACCAAAGCCATGGTCGATAGCATGAAGCCAGGTTCAGTGATCGTCGATTTAGCCGCTGCAACGGGCGGTAACTGCGAATACACGCAATCGGGCGAGCTGTTTGTCACCCCGAACGGCGTAAAAGTGATTGGTTATACCGATCTACCCGGTCGTCTGCCCGCGCAATCGTCACAGCTTTACGGCACTAACTTAGTCAACCTGATGAAGTTAATGTGTAAAGAAAAAGACGGCACTGCCAGCATCAACTTCGATGATGTGGTCATGCGCAACATGACTGTGATTAAAGAAGGTGAAGTGACCTTCCCGCCTCCACCGATTTCGGTTTCTGCGGCGCCAGCAAAACCTGCTGCGAAAATAGAACCTAAAGACACTACCCCGAAAGCGCCATCTAAGCTCAAATTCGTACTCGCCGCCTTAGGCATCGCCGGATTTGCAGCAGTGGCATCGGTTGCACCGCCAGAGTTCCTGTCCCATTTCACGGTATTCTTGCTGTCCTGCGTCGTCGGCTATTATGTGGTGTGGAACGTATCCCACTCACTGCATACGCCTTTGATGTCAGTCACTAACGCGATTTCGGGCATTATCGTGGTCGGCGCCCTACTGCAAATCGGTCAGGGTTCAACTTTGGTCACTGTACTGGCGTTTATCGCCGTGCTGATCGCCAGTATTAACATCTTCGGTGGCTTTACCGTCACTCAGCGCATGCTGAAGATGTTCCGTAAGGATTAAGGGGGTTTAACGTGTCTCAAGGACTGGTAACAGCAGCTTACATTATTGCCGCCATTCTCTTCATCTTCAGTCTCGCGGGACTGTCGAAGCAAGAGACGGCAAAACACGGCAATTTATTCGGTATCTTAGGTATGGCAATCGCCCTACTGGCTACCATTTTCAACCCTGATACTAACGGTATTGCGTGGATCTTAATCGCCATGGTGATTGGCGGCGCGATTGGTATCCGTTTAGCATTAAAAGTCGAAATGACTGAAATGCCTGAACTGGTTGCCATCTTGCACAGTTTTGTTGGTATGGCCGCGGTATTGGTGGGCTTTAACAGCTTTATCGACTTGCATCCACAGGAAGTATCGCAAGTCGTCGTGGCTGTCGGTGGCGATATCAATACGACGCTCGCCGCAGTGCACGATGCCCTAAGTGAAGCAGCAAAAGCTGCCAGCAAAGAGCATCTCACTGGCGCCATGCTTAACATTCACTTGGTCGAAGTCTTCCTCGGGATCTTCATCGGTGCGGTCACCTTCACAGGTTCTATCGTGGCCTTTTGTAAGTTACGTGGGCTGATTTCATCAAAACCTTTGATGCTGCCACATCGCCACAAGTTAAACCTAGTGGCAGTACTCGTGGCCTTCGCCCTGCTGGTTTACTTCGTCCAAACGGGCGGCACTATGCCAGCTCTGCTGTTGATGACGCTGATCGCCTTCGCCTTTGGCTGGCATTTAGTCGCATCCATTGGCGGCGCGGATATGCCAGTGGTGGTGTCTATGCTGAACTCCTACTCAGGTTGGGCAGCGGCGGCAGCGGGCTTTATGTTGTCGAACGACCTCTTGATTGTCGTTGGCGCATTAGTGGGTTCATCGGGTGCAATTCTGTCTTACATCATGTGTAAGGCGATGAATCGCTCGTTTATTTCTGTTATCGCAGGTGGCTTTGGCACAGATGGTGTAGCCTCGACTGCCGATGAAGAAATGGGCGAATACCGTGAAACCAACGCCGAAGATGTGGCGGATATGCTGAAAAATGCCACCTCTGTCATTATCACCCCAGGTTACGGCATGGCAGTGGCACAGGCGCAATATCCAGTGGCTGAAATCACTCAAAAGCTACGCGATCGCGGCGTAAAAGTCCGTTTTGGTATCCACCCAGTTGCTGGCCGTCTACCCGGCCATATGAACGTACTGCTGGCGGAAGCGAAAGTCCCCTACGATATCGTGCTGGAAATGGACGAAATCAACGAAGACTTTAACGACACCGACGTAGTACTCGTCATTGGTGCCAACGACACGGTTAACCCTGCGGCAATGGAAGATCCAGGTAGCCCAATCGCAGGCATGCCTGTGCTCGAAGTATGGAAAGCACAAAACGTCATCGGCTTTAAGCGCTCGATGAACACAGGTTATGCCGGCGTGCAAAACCCACTGTTCTTCAAAGAAAATACCCAAATGCTGTTTGGGGATGCAAAAGCCAGTGTCGAAGCGATTTTAAAAGCACTTTGAGTCTGATGTAATTTCAGCAGAGTGGCAATCGCTTAGGCGAAACACCCTGTTTCAATGATAAAAGGGAGCTTAGGCTCCCTTTTCATTTCACATTTCTTTAAGCCTTTTAAGCTAGTCTCCGCGCCCATAGGATGTGAGGCTTTACATGCCCACAATCCACATCGTTTTCACAGGTCAAAATGCGAAGTAGAATCTAACGCTATTTAAAGGAAAGAATGAATGTTGCTTGGACTGTTTATCCTGTCTGGCGTATTAATCAAAACCTCATTACTCGGGCTTGGCTGGATATCGATTGCCATCGGCCTCAGTGGGTATCTGTTTTGTCGCTGGTTTCATTTCAATTTGGATATCAAACTGATTGGGAAATTTAGACGCCTTTTCATCACAGCTGCGGCTCTGCATCTTCTGGTCTATATCGGCTTAATCACTAAGCTTTTCCTTATCGACAGCTTAGAAGACTTGCCCACATTTCTGATAAGTCACTTAGTGTTTCACCACATCATCAGCGCCACAATTGCTGCCGTATTAACTTTTATGGCTATTGGTATTTATCTACTGCAACAAAAAATAAAAACGCCTTACCCGCAGCAACTTAGGTAAGGCGCTAAATGACCTAAGTGCCATTTAAGCCACAGTTAACCCGTTCACTCTGTTCTATTTTTACTTACAATTTATGCTGCCTGTGCACGCAGACTTATCTTTTCTATTTACGCTGGATCAGTTAAAACCATTCAGGGGAATCGATAATTTTCCTGCAAGTCTCTAAACATCCCCTAAACCATAACGTAGAAGATTCTCGATAGGCACCTCAGAATCACAAGGATCACCTCAATGGACTGCAAACTGAGATTATATTTAGCCCTTAGACACCAGATTAATCGCATCGCCTTGTTAGCGTGCATTTTCCTTATCTCACCAGTTCAGGCTGAGAATAGTCCGACTCACACAATGCCAGTATCCGAGAGAAGCAGCTTAGTTTATGGTCAAAGTTTTACCCATAACTCCAATCTATATAACGCCGAACGTCGCTATATGGTGGCGCTGCCTGAACGCTATCATGCGACCCAACGTCAGTATCCGGTGCTCTATATCATCGATGGAGATTTTCAATTTCGCCACGTATCAGCAGCGGTCAACAATCTCGCCCGCGTCGGTAAAATCCCACCAATGATAGTGGTCGGAATCGCATTACAAGGCCAAGCAGATTATATAAAAAGCACCACGTGGGCGGCAGAGGATAATCCAGAATATGGTGGTGCAGCTTTGTTGCAGAGTTATTTAGCTCAGGAGCTCATTCCTTTAATCAATCAGCAATTTCGCACTTCAGGTAACAATGCCTTGGCAGGATATTCTCTTGGGGGCTTATTCACCTTGTATAGCATGATGCAGCAGAATACGCCCTTTAACGCCTATCTTGCCATGAGCCCAAGCATTTGGTTCGACAACTACAGCAGCAACGCCCTATTCACTCAATATCTCAAACAAAAACAGCAGGACAAATCTAAGCTGCCGCCCTTGTTTTTATCTGTAGCCAACGAACAAGGTATGGGCGTGGTGGAGATGGTCGATGCGATTAACCCCATAGCAAGCGAGTTAGTTGCAAATCAACAGTGGCGTTGGCAGTTCCAACAGTTTCCGGATGAAAACCACTACACGACAGCGATGCCTGCACTATTAGATGCTCTGGCTTTTCTTTCACCTCAGTATTTTATCGACCTTGATGAGCTAGTGAAATTGCCAAAGTACGCCGATGTATTCGATTTATTTGCCGCTAAACAACAAACTTGGGCAGGATTTCAACTCGAATGGTTACAGGCTTATACCTTCGCTAAATATGTGTTTATTTCAAAACAAGAAGGGCAAATTGATCAACTCCTAAAAGATGCCAAACAGCAATTACCAGCATCTTATACCGAATTATGTATTGGGCTCGCGAAAGTCTTTATTTATAAACAACAGGCTGATAAAGCGCTGCAAATATTACTCAGTGCAAAAACAGAAGGTGAGCTAAGCGCCGATTGGCAGCAACAGATGAGCCTAAGCTATGTCGCACTCGGTAATAAAGATGCTGCTCTAAAAGCACATCAACGCGCACTCTTCCTCGCGAAATCACAAGGTTTAGAAAGTTGGGAATGGTGGGAACTGGCACCTTAGCGCATGCAAATACTTCAAGCACTGTTAAAGGGCAAACGTGTCCTTTAACAGTGCTTAGCTAAGGCCAACATCGACTTTATAAATGGATTAATCTACAGCAATGTCGTTATCGTTAAGCTCTTTTGACAGGGTTTCATAATTCGTTTTAAGCTTCGGCAAGGTATCTTCTTGGATCTTACTCAGTAAACTTTGCAGTAGGCCCTTGCCGTAGGAAACACTGTAGTGGCGGGTTTCAATATTACTGATGATCTGCTCAGACTCTAAATAAAAACGACGAATATCGGACAAGATATGACTCGGCGTCTCTAGGGCATTGGCTGAATAGCGCATATTATCCCAAACAAACAGCCCCATTTGCGGGCGCATTTTCACTAAGCTATTACCGCTCACCGTTTCAACCGTGTCGACATAACGGCTCAAAGTGGCCACGTTGTCACTCACTTCATCATAGAGCGCGTGGCGCAGATGATAGTTGTTTTGCATATTACTTAAGTTATCGAACTTAATCGCCTGCGATAAACCTTCCTGTGCGGCCAAATACACTCCGACAACCGTCGCAATGATCATAAAGACCTGACTCACCCAAAAACTGGTTTTGATGAGCTCTGTATTATCGAGCTTGATGTTACGTTTGGGAGCCTCGGCGGCATTAGAGCTGGGTGTCATGTCCATATGTTTATCCTGTCAAATCAAGAGTAAAGGCGGTATAACGCAATAGAGGGCATATCTTACACGACTAAAGAATGAGTTTCCTCAGTAAAAATCACGATTTTTACCTATAAAAAAGGAGCCATCAGGCTCCATTTTTATATTAATTGGTCAGTCTATTATGCAGCTTTTGCCACATCGAAATTGGACAACAACATCACAGCAGTACGGCCTAATAAGTGGTTGATCGTGCGATCGCCCGCTAAGCCTAACTCAGCAATCGCTTGCTGACGTGCTGTGCTCACCGCTCTAAAGAGGGTGATCTCATTGTTGGCACCACCACAAAGACTAAAGAACAGTCTCAATACTGCGCGGTAATGTTCTTCCTGCATTGCCTGCATCCACGATGTTTCTAATGCCTCTTGGCTAGAAAAATCCAGAGCCGCAACAAATAGATTGCCGATACGGCTATCTAAACGAACGAGAAAATCGCTCTTGCGTGGAAAATGGTGACTAATACCTGTGCGGCTAATACCCGTTGCTTCAGATAACGTAGTATAAGACATAGTCTCAAAGCCGATAGTCAAAATTTGTCTTAACGCTTCATCCATAATCTGATTTATGGTTTGCTCAGTTTGTACTCGCGAGCGCTTAGCCATAGTAAAGTCTCCCCTCTTTTTTTTAGGGGGAAAGCTTACCAAAGCCGCTCAGGGATTACTGCTGTTCACTCGGCTGCAACCAGCGTATTTCGCTTTTGTTCAGCTAGGGTTCAGTTTAAAACAGGCCTAAACGCTGATTCCGTTAACACCCTCATAACATTGAATTTTGTACCAACCAGTTATGCGCTTTTTCCTCACCCATAAGTAAAACGAAGGTAGGTTGTAGATAGTGTCCAAGATCGGCTTTTCGCCAAAATAGATATTCAGGAAGGGGTTGCAACACACTCGCGCCAAAAGTCCGTTGCATTAAGCTCGAATACTCGCCTAATAACCTCGGCTCTAATTGCTCAGCGTTAGGATAAAAATCCGCCAGAAAATCCCGATAATCGGTGAATCTCGCCACTTGAGCCACTTCGTATTGATGCAACACTTGTATCATCATTGGCGAGCTCCAATGCGACAAGTATTGCGGACTTGTTAACGCATCAAGGTTGCGTCTATGGTATTGCTGCCACGCCAAGGCAAAATCACCTCGCTCCCGCGCGACACGCCAAACCAGATAGATATCGGCTAGCCATTCATGCTGATATGCGCTCAATTGAGTCGGTAACACTGTACCTTGCAGGGCAAGGTTCTCCAAATGACCAAGCTCATGCCATAGGGTTAATTGCGGCTGTTCGAGCAAAGGTAATTGATAAGTCACGAGATCGACACTGGCTAACTGCACTTGCGGCGACTGCAACTCGTTGACTAAGACTAGGCCCGCAATCTTATTGTCATCGACGGGCATGACCATGGCGCCTCGCTGGCCTAAATCGCGCCTAAATTGATCTAACGTAGCGGGCAGCTGCGCCAACACTTGCTTAGGCAATAATGCCAAGCAAGTGCCAAGCTCTGGTAAAGGGCAAATCAAAGCCTGCTTATCGGCAATGGGCGTCCAAGACAAGCTAGATGCGAATACCAGAGCAACTAAGCTCACTGATTAGCCATGATATTTTGAATAATCGCCGTGGTTGAAATACCATCCTCAAAGCCCAGCACTTGCACTTGACCTCCGGCGGCAATCACTTCAGCGCCGCCCGCGATATCTTCAAGCTTATAGTCGCCGCCTTTAACCAGTAGATTTGGCAGCAGTCGAGTGATAATGCGCTGCGGCGTATCTTCACTAAAAGGCACCACCCAATCGACAGAGGCTAAGCCCGCTAACACGGCCATACGGCGATCAACCTGATTGACCGGACGACCATCACCCTTAAGGCGTTTAACCGAGGCATCATCGTTTACTGCAACAATCAAACGATCGCCTAAGGCTTTGGCTTGTTTGAGGTAACTCACGTGACCCGCATGCAAAATATCAAAGCAACCATTGGTCATCACCACACGCTCACCGCGCAGTTTGGCCTGCTCTAGGGCATAGGCGAGTTGATCTTCACTCACCACCCCAAAACCCGATTCTCCATGATGCAAAGCCAAAGCTTCAATAAGCTCAATGCGGCTCACGGTAGAAGTGCCAAGTTTACCAACCACTACGCCAGCGGCGGTGTTCGCAATCGCACAAGCCTGCGGTAAATCGGCGCCCGCCGCTAATGAGGTTGCTAAGGCCGAAATCACAGTATCGCCAGCACCCGTCACGTCATAGACTTCACGGGCAACGGTAGGAATATGCAGCTCGGGCGCATTGGCGGTCACTAAGGTCATGCCCTTTTCAGAGCGGGTGACTAAGATGGCATCAAAATGATGTTGCTTAAGTAAGCCACGGGCTTTTTCCAGCAGATCCGCTTCTGAGGTCACAGTGCCAACAACGGCTTCAAACTCGCTCATATTCGGGGTGATCAACGACGCGCCCTGATAACGGCCAAAGTCACTGCCCTTAGGATCGACTAACACCATCACACCTTTTGCGCGGGCAAGCGCAATGAAATCTCGCGGCTGATCGATAGCGCCCTTCGCATAGTCAGACAACACCACCACATCGACGGAATCGAGTAAAGCCTCAGATTGCTTGAGCAAACGCACACTGTCGGCCTTGTCGAAAGCTTCTTCGAAATCGAGGCGGATCAACTGCTGATTACGTGATAACACCCGCAGCTTAGTGATGGTTGGTTTGTCTGCAATGGTTAACCACTGGGGTTCAACCCCTAAGGTTTGCACGCCGAGCGTTAAGGCGTTGGCGGTATCGTCTTGGCCGACGAGCCCAGCAAGTTGGACTTGACCACCTAAGGTCGCGATATTGAGCGCCACGTTGGCCGCGCCGCCGGGTCTGTCTTCGACTTGATTAATCTTCACCACAGGTACGGGAGCCTCGGGTGAGATACGTCCCGTAGGGCCAACCCAATAGCGGTCTAACATCACATCGCCGACGACTAACACTCTGGCTTTTTCAAATGCTGGCAGAGAAACCTTCATAGTGCTCTTATCTTTATGCAGAAATTAAACCGTGATTGTACCTAATTTTCAGTAAAAATTGAGTTAGAATAAGCAGTAATTTTCAAAAGTAGTGAGTATTTTTGTGGTCGAGAAAGCCGAGTTTTCATCTTCTTTATATCATCCTAAGCATTGGCCCATGTGGTTTGGCGTATTTTTAATGCGCTTAACTCAGCTTCTACCGCTCTCTTGGCAGATGAAACTGGGTAAAGGTTTAGGTCGCTTAGTGATGAAATTTGCTGGCAGTCGTACTCATACGGCGCGCCGTAACTTGAGCCTCTGTTTCCCTGAAATGTCAGAAGCACAGCGAGAAACCCTACTCACGCGTAACTTTGAAGAAACGGGCAAAGCCATTTTCGATACCATCAATGCATGGTGGTGGTCCGATGAAAAAGTGCAGCAGCACATGAGCATCACAGGCAAAGAACACGTGCAAGACACCCTCGATGCTGGCCACGGCGTTATCCTGTTTGCAGTGCATTGTTTACCGCTGGAAATGGGCGCACGTATCTTCGGCCAATTCCAACCCGGCGTGGGGGTTTATCGCCCACACAACAATCCTGTGATGGAATACCTCCAAGTTAAAGGCCGTTTACGCTCGAATAAAGGGCTTGTTTCTAAACGCGACTTGCGCCAAATGGTGCGCTGCCTGCGTAATCCCGATGTGATTTGGTACACGGCCGATCAAGACTTTGGCCGCTCCAGCGCGGTATTTATCCCGTTTTATGCCATGCCAGATGCGGCAACGATTACGGGGGCCACCACGTTAGCCAAACTCGGCAAAGCCAAAGTCTTACCCTTTTTTGTGGAACGTACTGAAGGTGATGAGGGCTATCGGATTGAAGTGATGCCACCGCTGGATAATTTCCCCGGCGAAGATGAATTAGCCGATGCCATTCGCGGTAACAAGATTATCGAATCCATCATAGATAAAAACCGCGCCCAATATATGTGGTTGCATCGCCGCTTTAAAACCCGCCCAGATCCAACGGACAAATCTTTATATCAGTAACTCATTCCGTTTTTGAATACAAAAATGCCAGCAAATAAGCTGGCATTTTTTATGGCGACTTTCGATTACAATTGTCGATGATAACTTTCAATGGCAATTGTCGATGACAACTTTCAACTTCAACTCTCTATGGCAATTGTCGATGACAACTTTCAACTTCAACTCTCTATGGCAATTGTCGATGACAACTTTCAACTTCAACTCTCTACGGCAAGAAGCATCTAGCGCATGAGATTACAGCGAATGCTCGGTCGGTAAACGAATACCCACGTTAGTGACTTTGCCTTCATACAGCCCCGCCACCACCCAATGCAACGACTGCCATTGGAACTGATCGCCCAGCACTGGATTAGCGCCAAGCTGTGACACTACCAGATCGGCGACTGTCATATCATCGGCGAGATTATCTAAGCTCAAGCCATAAATTGGTGCGAGATCCGCAAGCTTAACGTCTGTTTCAATAAAGAAATCACCGAAGAAGCGTTGCACTTCTTTATTTTCAGGCGCTTGGCTAAAGAGGTTACTCAAGGCTTCTAAACTTTTCTCCTGACCCAGCACACAGAGTATATCTCCCGCTTCGAGGCGAGTACTGCCCGACGGATGCAGTAAAGTGTCATTCCTAAATACCGCCGCAATTCGTGTTCCATCTGGCATAGCTAAACGTTTTAACGGTTCACCAATACACCACTTACTTTCACTCAAACGATAAACAAACACTTCCCATTCGCTGCTCGGGTAAATTTCAACTCCCGAACGCGAAACGGGCAACGGCTTTGGGGGCAGTTCCACCTTAGCTAAACGCGCCGCAGTGGTCAAAGACGCACCTTGAACCAGTAACGAGACTAGTACAACGAAGAAGGCTAAGTTGAAGTACAACTGAGCGCCCGGTAAGCCCGCCATCATAGGGAACACCGCCAAGATGATAGGCACTGCACCGCGTAATCCTACCCACGAAATAAACCAGCGGTCGCGACTGCTGAAGCTCTTAAAGGGCAATAGGCTGATCCACACAGCGACAGGACGAGCAAATAAAATCATCCCAAATGCCAGCGCAAAACCTGGGATCAAGATATCGACTAAATCGGAAGGGGTAAGCAATAAGCCTAATACCAAGAACATGCCGATTTGGCTGACCCAAGTCATGCCATCCAGTACGTTCAAAATCGCATGGCGGCCACGGGTCGGCTTATTGCCGAGGAAAAGCCCGACTAAGTAAATCGATAAAATACCACTGCCGCCAAGTTTGTTGGACGCCGCATAAATGATCAGCCCACCGCTTAAGACTAAAATAGAGTACAGGCCGTCGGCTAATTTGCTCAAATTAACCAGCTTCCACAACATCCAGCCGCCGCCTAAACCTAAGCAAATACCCAGACCAAATTGCTTAATAAAGCTGATAAACATAAAGCTGAAGGACATCTCAGTGTCCACATTGGCGAGAATCGCAATCAGCGTCACGGTTAAAAACACCGCCATAGGGTCGTTACTACCAGACTCGATTTCTAAGGTTGCCCCAACCCGCTCGTTGAGACTGCGCCCTTTCAATAAGGAGAATACCGCGGCGGCATCGGTCGAGCCCACAATCGCGCCCACCAGCAAACCTTGCAACCAATGCAAGTCAAACAGCCATGCGGCCATCATTCCAGTGATACTGGTTGTAATAGCAACGCCAAAGGTCGCTAGCGATAAAGCAGGCCACAGCGCCACCCTAAAACTGGCGACACGGGTACGCATTCCACCATCGAGTAAGATGATAGCTAGCGCTAAGTTACTGACTAAATAAGCGGTGGAATAATCATCAAACAGTATGCCGCCAGGGCCATCTTCACCGGCCAAAATACCCACGGCGAGGAAGATCAAAAGAATCGGGATACCCAAACGGGAAGACATAGGACTGAGTAAAACACTCACTGCAGTTAGCAAGGCGCCAATCAGAAAAAAACTATTGATGGAATTTGCATCCACAAACGCCTCCTTATACAGGTTGTTTAGTTAAACGATAGACAAATCACCGAGGTTAAAAATGACTCAACTTACAATTTTATGATTTTATATTAGCACAAAAATAGCGAATTATTGGAGCGTTAAATATTAAATTTCAATCATCTACATAGAAAACGCCATAAATGTAACTTTGCATTAACCTTGAGATAAAGGCTAACGTAAAACCTAAAGAACCGCAGAACATTTTCACACGACTTATAAAAATTAAAATAAATAAATATCAAATAGTTAAAAACAACAAGCTAAACGTAAACTTAAATCATTCAAGCTAAATCAAGCTCGTAAACCTGTATAAAATAGGGTTATCATAGTGAATTCAGCGCCAGACAAAACAATGTCGACTGAAACGGCGAATATTCGAACATCACCCTCAAGCCAATTGTTTTCACTCCATTTATCCGACAATCAGCTCAGCTAGGCGGACTTTGTCAGGTTGAGCAGCACCCCGTTAGAAAAGTACTTTAAAAAAGTCTCGCAAACGCTGTTTTCGCAAAACCCATCAATTCAGCCACCCTTAATTCGCCATCAAAGAAGACACTTTGCATCACGTCAATATTTTAGACGGAGCAATCACCATAGAAGCGTTGCAACACAGCAGCTTAGATCAGGGATTTGCAGCACATAGGGCAATTGTACAGACACAGGTTTTAACTATAAGCCGAAATACTGATAATCTTAGTCGCCAAGGAAAACCGTTAAAACAAAAATTAAGCGATAAATACGCTGTACGGATCATATTTCAGTTGAAATAATGTCCAAAATAAGGAAGGATGCGAGCTTCGCGCGCCAGTGCATTTTGCTCGTCAAATTGCCGCTCTCGTTTTAAGAGAGAAAGCTGCGTTAAACACGCTTTTTTATTAACAGGAATCGTAGTATCCGCTTATGAGTATGCTTCGCACCACAGCTTTATTATTGACTTTGGTTTTCCCTAGTCTGTCCGCTTTAGCAACGGAATATCCTTTACCAGCCGCCCAAAGCAGGCTAATTGGCGAGAACCAGTATTATACGGTTCCAGAGGGTAAACACACTCTCGAAGATATTGCTGCCAAATACCAGCTCGGTCTCAGTAACTTACTCGAAGCTAACCCAGGTGTAGATCCATTTCTGCCAAAGCCAGGTAGCCAACTGTTAATTCCATTACAACTGATCCTGCCTAACGCTCCCCGTGAAGGCATAGTGATCAACGTGGCCGAAATGCGTTTGTACTACTATCCAAAAGGCAAAAAGACAGTTGAAGTCCTGCCTATTGGTATTGGCCAGATTGGTAAAGACACGCCAGAAAACTGGGTGACCTCAGTACAACGTAAGCGTGCCAATCCAACTTGGACACCGACGCCACGCATTCGTAAAGAATATGCTGCTAAGGGTGAAATCCTGCCAGCAGTATGGCCAGCGGGTCCAGACAACCCTATGGGACTGTATGCACTGTATATAGGAAACTTGTATGCGATTCACGGTACTAACGCGAGTTTCGGTATCGGTTTACGTGTGAGTCAAGGTTGTGTGCGTTTACGCCATGAAGATATCGAGCACTTGTTCAAGAATGTCCCAGTGGGCACCCGCGTACAATTCGTGAACCAGCCGATTAAAGCAACCGAAGAGCCAGACGGTAAGCGCTACTTAGCAGTGCATCAACCTCTGTCTCGCACTGTGGCTGAGTTTGAATCCAATGAGCCAGTCGCGATTTCATTACCAAGAGATATCGCCAAGTTTATCGCTAAAGCTGACACTAATTCTTCTGTGATCAAAAAGCTGCTCGATGAACGTACTGGTGTGCCGATGCGAATTAATCAATAATTCACTGGCAAATATCACCTAAAAAAATACCCGCTATCAGCGGGTATTTTTTTGTCATTTATTAGATGATTAAACACCTAATAAAATAACAAGATCAATCACATAAAGGTGCACATAGGGCTAAGAAGTGAGTCATAGCAGCACTGTTTGCCAATACGCGTTGGTCGAAGTTTTGCAGCGCTGGCGTTTCGGTACAAGCACCGACACGGGCACCACTTCGCACTAAACACGCTTCAAACGACGTATCGAAGTGATTGAAGATCAAGCCATCCTTCACAGGACACGCATCAATCTCGCCATCCATAGCAATCGGGAAATAACCGCCTAAGGTATCGCGCAAATCGAGGCTAAAGCGTCCTGGCACTTGGCTTGGCTCAAAAGAATACACATAGGCTTCACGGCTCAAGACATCTTCGTGGCAAGTTAAAATACCGTCACGGCAAGCGGCAATCAGTAACTGCGCATGATCTAACAACAACTTACCTTCCACCGACGTATGTTCATTGGCTTTAGGTTTACCATTCTCAAATACAAAACCGCGATTTGGATTTTCGCCGTACTTGTTAAATCTATGGCCGCGGCTGAATCCAGTTGGATTAACGAGGGGCAATAAACTCAAGTTCACCCGTTCAAATAGGTCTGCTGAAGCTTCACTCAAAAAATGTAGCAAACCCCAAGGGCCTGCAGATTCTTCGCCATGAAATCCTGCGCTGATCAATAAAGAAGGTAAGCCTGACTTAGCGGCGGGAGACTGATACAAGCTAACCTTGTATTTACCGACTTCACCCAAATTCTTCTCAACCATGCCCAAACGGGTCATTTCCTGCTCAAGCAGCAGATAAAAATTATCAATATCAGTGCTTTCACAGTTAAAAATATCGCTTTTCCACTGAAAGGATTCGAACGGGGATCTGCTTACCATATCTTGTACTTATGCCAGAAAAAGAACTGTGCCATCATAGCAGTTCTTTTTAAAAACTGAATGCTATTCAACTGATTTCGATGAAATCCGAGCAGTCGCTAACCACATCGCAATCGGTATCGATACCTGTTGATGGGTTAATCGCCACTTGGTAACGGCATTCAGCTTCGATGAGTTATTTAACGAATTCAAAAAATATGCTCGGCAGGATGCACTTATGAGAACTCACATCGCCTTTTTTATCGCCCTTGCGACCAGTGCTTTTAGCAATTCGCTGCTGGCACAATGTCGCGCCGAGCATGATGCACAAGCCTTATACGCGCTCGAAGCGAACCTAAAAACCTACACTCTCGAAAATGGCCTGACGGTGCGGTTACTGCCCATGGCTGATAAACAAACAGTTACAATCGCCAGCCAATTTAATTTAGGTGCCCGCAACGAAGCCCAAGGTCAGAGCGGTTATGCCCATCTGTTTGAGCACATGTTATTTAAGGGCAGCGAAAATGCCCCCGGCGATACCTATGCCCAGCAGCTCAGTGCCTTAGGTGCACGTTTTAATGCCAGCACACATTTTGACTACACCAATTACTATGTGACGCTGCCAAGCCCAGCATTAGAACTGGGGCTGTATCTCGAAGCCGACCGCTTTATCCGTCCAAGCCTTAATGCCACTACCGTTAAAAATCAGCAGGAAACCGTACTACAGGAAATGGCCCAAACCATAGATAATCAGCCCTATGTCCGCAGCGCGATGGCGTTCTTACTCGACCAAGTGCAAGGCACGCCCTACGGACACGGTATTATTGGTAGTCGCGAGGATATCTTGCAAGCCACACCTGAAAGCCTAACCGCCTTTCACCGTGCTTATTATCGCCCCGACGCGATGCAGCTTTCCCTTGTCGGCAAGTTAAGTCCACAAACCCTGCAATGGATTGAGCAAGATTTTGCGACTTGGCCTAAACCAGCGACGACTGAGCCTAGATTCACTGAGCTGAACATCCAGCCTAAACAAATGCATGCTGAGTTAGTCGATGAACGCGGACCTTGGCCTGGATTATTGCTCGCTTGGCATACCGTAGGTAAAGATCATCCCGATGCGGCAGCGATTCAACTGCTCGAAGGCTATTTATTTCAAAATACCGCCAGTGCAATCGCTAAACTTAGCCAGCATAATCCTGCGCAGATGCTCAGCTATTCCCTGCCCTTTGAGCTAGAAAATCATGGGATTGCCAATATTGTCTTGGTTCCTCGCGCTCGTACTTCACTCGATGCCTTAGTGGAAAAAGTACTCGGACTTGTCGCACAAACACAGCAAGAGGCTCTGGATGAAACCAGCCTGTGCACACTTAAACAAGTGTGGTTAAACAATCGATTACAACAACTCAGTGATACTCAAACATTAGCCACGCAGCTTTCGGCAACCTCTGTTCAAGATAAAGACCATCCCTTTAGCGCGCAGTGGCAGCGGATTAACGCAGTCACGGCAGGCGATATCCAAAGAGTTGCGGCACAGTATTTTACTCAAAACTATGTACGGGTCGACCTACTGCCACCTTGGTATATTCGCTGGGGAAAAACACTGCTGGAATGGCTGCCTAGTGATATGAGCGACAGCCTAGAGGATGCGGTATTATGATGAATCTAACTGCGACTCATGGACGACCTAAGCAACTACAAAGCTTAATGTGCTGCGTTATGGCGTTATTACTGAGTGCCTGTCAGCAAACGCAAATCGTCTTTACACCGACTGAACCACCGAGCTTAGCGAGCTTCAACACGCCCTATCCTTTAGACAATCATTTACCAGAAAGCGGCATCATCATCCCCGCAACGGATCCAATGTTTAGCGATGAAGTTCATACCGAGTTGGATTTACCCTATCAGTTACATAGACTTGCTTCAGTGCAAAGCAATCATGATCTAAACAGCAATTGTCTAAGCACTCATGCTCTAAGCAGTAACAGTCTAAGCAACAGGATCAGTTTAGCGGCGATAAGTCCGCAGGCTCCCTTCAATAATCCCGATATTTTACAGATTGCCTTACAAGAGAAAGCCCGCGCACTGGCGATTAGCCTCGCAGATCCCTGCCTTGAGACCTTCAGTATTCGCGTTAGCTTACACAGCATAAATCTAAGCCTCACCTGCCCCGACGATGTTAATCATATCTTCGGCTTGCTAGTGCAATTTTGGCAGCCCAATACCTTTGTTGATGCAACAACCGCCCCCGTCGATATTGACAATATTCGCCGCCAACTCAAGCTCAATAAGCACTTGAATGCCTTTAGTGGCGCCGAGATAGATAAACTGTGGCGCGAGAAATTGCTCGGGCCTGAACATCCCTACAATAAAGTGCTCAATAATGATGAGCTGTTCGATTCACTTAACCTAAAGCAGCTGCAACAGATCCAGCAGCAGGCGGCATCGCAAGCACAATGGCATCTGTTTCTACCCAATATGCAGGCTAAAAACGCCAAATTTGATCTTCAAGGCAGCATAAAACTGTGGCCTCTGTTGACGACATCCTTACCTAAATCCTTGTCTAAATCGTCACCGCAAGCAGATAAGCTAGAAACAACCACACCTAAGCAAACCCAAAAGATTTACCTTATCGATGCGCCGGGAAGTGTGCAAACTCAAGTCCGCCTAGGCTATCGCATAGACTATCGCATAGACCATTCCATAAATCATGCCATAGGTCATACCATTGATAGTGAGTTAGGCGATATGTCCGAGACGAGTCAACTCAGTTCACAGGAAGTCGCCTTAAGCTGTCGCAGTTTATCCGCGCTGATGGGACGCAGTTTTTCGGGCAGACTCTATTATGATTTGCGGGAAAAGCGCGGCCTCACCTATGGCATTTACGGTCAATGTGCCAATGCACCGCTATCCAGTAGCATCAAGTTTTACAGCAGCACAGCCATAGAACATACGGGTGCGTTTGTGGTGGGCATACTTGATCACCTCGCGCTCGTTAAAACCCAAAGTGCCAGCCAAGGCGAAATCAATGCACTTAAAACCTATTTGATAGGTGAGGATTTACTCAGCCAAGACAACAGCATTCAGCGTGAAAACCAATATCTCCAACAACTTGCGACAGGATTAACCCAAGTTGATGTGCAACAGCTAAATGCAGAGTTGCAGGCTCTAACGCCAAAAAGGTTGCAGCAGTTAGCCAACGGGGCATTTAGCGGTGAGCCATTGATTATCTTGCGGGGCGATATCGATAGAATAATCCCAGACTTAACCTCCAAGCTGCCAGAGTGGCAGCTTGAAAGGGTCAAGGTGGACTAAATTCTTAATGCAAAAAAGCAAAAGCTGAACAGAAGACTAGCGCACTCTGTGGTAGCAACGTTCGGGGCGGCCGATGGAACCATAACTCTGATCCGCCGCCAGCTCATTGCATTCCAACAAAAATTCTAAATAACGCCGCGCAGTAGAACGGCTAACGCCTAGCTTTTCACCCACCATCTGCGCCGTGAGTTTATCTTGTGGCTTAGCATCAAACACTTCACGGATTTTCTGTAGGGTCAATTGGTCGACCCCCTTTGGCAAACGAGCAGCAGCCTTGGTCGTCCCTGTCGGCACTTCCATAAAGGCATCGACCACGGATTGAGTAAGCTCCTCCGTGGCAGAAAGTTTAAGCTGGCGACTCTCAAATCGACTCAAGGCTTGGTCTAACCGGCTCAAGAGTACAGGTTTCACCAAAAAATCGAACACGCCCAGCTGCATGGCTTTTTCTAAAATCTGCACTTCCTTGGCCGCAGTGAGTAATACCACTTCACTGCGGATCCCTTGGCTGCGTAATTCTGCCAGTAAATTCAAACCATTACCGTCGGGTAAATACACGTCTAACAGTACAAGATCTGGTGTGATGGCGCCCAGTAAAGACCGCGCTGTA
The DNA here is from genome assembly GCF_031932075.1 of Shewanella sp. SP1S2-4. Lineage (NCBI taxonomy): Bacteria > Pseudomonadati > Pseudomonadota > Gammaproteobacteria > Alteromonadales > Shewanellaceae > Shewanella > Shewanella sp. SP1S2-4. Next base: position 48,529 of record NZ_JAUOET010000017.1, on the reverse strand, counting down.
CTGATATCGCTGGCCATGCCAATCACTTTATAACGATTGGTTGAGAACAAATATTGCGCGACCAAATGGGCAACTTCGACTTCATCCTCAACGATGATCACTGTATGCATTAAACGGTACCGACTTCAGGTAAAGGTTTAGTGGGAATATACACAGAAAAACGCGCGCCACCTAAATCTGAGTCGGCGAACTCTAAACTGCCATGGCAGGCACACAGGTAAGTATTAACGATATACATGCCCACACCGTGCTGCGCCCCCTGCTTAGAGCTGTAATCTGGATCGAATATCGTGCTGTACTCGGTTTTAGAAATCCCATCGCCACTGTCTTCCACATCAAAAATCAGGTTAGAGGCAGTTTCATCTAAGGTCACGACCACGCGGCGGGGCTTATGATTGTTCGCCCTGTGCACGGCCTCAATGGCATTATCGATAAGGTTGCCCATAATCGACACCATCCGCTCAAGCATAATGGCGTCTTGCACATCGCTAAGTTGACTATCTGGGCTGATTTGAAACTCAATATTGAGCTCTTTCGCCTTGTGGTACTTACCCAAGAGTAATCCAGCGATCGTCGGCTCATGGATTTGCGACAGTAATAAATGGATTTGAGCCTGCCAACCTTGGCTTTCTTGGCCGATAAATTCGACCGCTTTGTCGTAGGCTTTGAGTTGCAACAAGGCGCCTAGAGTATGGAGTTTATTTGAGTAATCATGGGTTTGCACTCTGAGCATTTCGGCAAACTCTTGCACTTTGGCGAGTTGCTGGCTCAAGCGCTCAATTTCATCGGCGGGGCGCATCGTCAGCAGCAAGCCATCATTTTGATCCCGTACCTGAAACGGCACCCGCGACATCACCAGCCATTGCTCATTGGCAAATAACTCGAATCCCCTGATGGTTTTGTTTTGGTTCGTCAGTAGAAAATCGGCGTGCTGCGGCAATAAATCATTCAACATCAGAGTATTAGGTTGGCAGGTCGGAGATAAGGCTAAGATCTCCCGCGCCCTTTGATTCAACTTGCGGATACGACCATCGGCATCCAATGCCACCACACCCATTCGCACTGTGTTAAGAATCGCGTCCTGCTCGACGAATAAACGGCCAATTTCAGCAGGTTGCAAGCCGAACAACATTTCCCGTACTTGCCGTCCCATCCAAAAAGCCACCAGCACGCCCATCAATAACACCCCTAGGACTGTCATGATGATTTCAGGAATACGTTTATCGATTAACGCGCCCACGGACTGACTTAAAAAACCCACCGAAACCAAGCCGATAATTTGGCCTTGCTCGTCAAACACTGGCACTTTACCGCGAATAGAACGACCTAAACTGCCCTGCGCCTCGGAGATATAAGACTCCCCTTCTAATGCCGCTTGGCTGTCACCGCCCTCCATCTTCTTGCCAATTTTATCTGAATCTGGGTGCACGATACGGTATTTATGGGTATCGCCCACCACGATAAAATCGGCCTTAGACGCTAGACGGATCCCTTCTATCGCGGCCAGTAATTGGGGACTTGAATGCCCCGTTTGCAAAGCGGTAATCACATCGGTCCGTGTCGCGACCGCATGGGCCAGCCCTAATGCCTTAGCTCCCGATTGCTCAGTAATACTGCGACTCAAAATTTGATAGCTGATGCCGCCAAATAAGGCGCACAGCAACAAACTCAGGCAAGTCACCCCACTGATTAACCACGTTTCTAAGCGCTTAGGGCGTCTCATTAGCGTACCTTTACATTAAGAGGCTTTCGCCAATTTATCACTACGATGACTACGAATAAAACCGATCAATGGCACAGCTAGCATAGCGATCGCCACAATCAAGATAGTCAGTGTTAGCGGGCGTTCCCACAGGAAGCTCAAAGAACCATCGGAGGCGATCATAGCACGGCGGAAGTTACGCTCAATCATATCACCGAGGATGAAGCCCAGTAGCAGCGGCGCCATTGGGAATGCCAGCAAACGTAGCACCATAGCGACAATCGCAAAACCTATCATCAAGAACAGATCGAAAGTGTTAAACGAGACCAAATACACCCCAATCAAACTGAAGAACAAAATCATCACAGTCAGAATCGACTTAGGCAAAGCCAGCACTTTGGCAAAATAAGGGATCAGCGGTAAATTCAGCACCAGCAGAATAATATTGCCGAAATACATAGAGATAATCACAGACCAAAACACGTCTGGACGCTCTTGCATCAACATAGGGCCAGGTTGAATACCATAAGCGATCAATGCACCGAGCATGATGGCCGTGGTACCCGACCCCGGAATACCTAAGGTCAATAAGGGTACAAATGAGCCAGTACAGGCCGCATTGTTAGCCGACTCAGGCGCCGCAACACCGCGAATCGAGCCCTTACCAAACTCATCGCGTTTCGCGCCGCGGGATAAATTACGCTCAGTGCCGTAGGCCATAAAGCTGGCAATCGTTGCGCCTGCGCCCGGTAATACCCCAATCAAAAAACCAAAAATCGACGAGCGACCAATCACAGGCGCTATCTCTTTCACTTCCTCTTTGGTTAAACGAGTGCTGCCAATCGGCTGCGCCGAAAAATTGATGTTTTCGGTCGCCTTAGGCGGCTTAATCACATTCATTAACGCTTCCGACAGGGCAAAAGTTGCCATGGCGATTAACAGAAAACTGATGCCATCGAGTAAATCTGGCTGACCGAAGGTAAAACGTTCCATCCCCGAGAAAGGATCGATCCCCACTGACGAGAGCAACAAACCTAAGTGAGTCATCATCATAGCCTTGAGGAAATCGCCACGATTCGAAAACGCCGCGATGGCCGTCAAACCGAGGAACATCAAGACCACATAATCGCCCGATTGAAAGCTCAGTGATACTTGCGCTAGTAATGGCGCCGCGACCATCAACATGATGGCGCCGATAGTGCCGCCGGTAAACGAAGCATAGGCCGCAATCGCTAATGCTTTGCCCGCCATGCCTTTTTGCGCCATTGGATAACCATCGAATGACGTCGCAACCGTTCCTGCCACACCCGGGGCGTTGATCAGAATTGATGATGTCGACCCACCAAAAATAGCGCCGTAGTATACGCCCGCCATTAAAATCATCCCTGAACTGGGGCCAATGCTGTAAGTCACAGGGATCATCAGGGCGATCGCCGTGATCGGCCCTAATCCCGGCAGCATACCGATCACTGTGCCGACCAAGCAGCCTAAGACCACATACATGAGGTTTTGCAATTCAAACGCGGTCGATAGACCAATAAACATTGCATCGAACATAGTTAACTCCAAAGAGAACCTGAGGCCAAGTAAATACCTAAGACTTGCGTCATCAACACCCAGAACACCAACACCACGGGCACAGAGGCGAGCAGCAAAATCTTAAAGCGGCGCTCTCCCATCAACCAAAATCCAGCGACCAAAAACAATAAGGTAGCGACAACAAACCCCAACGGTTCGAGTCCGGCTGCATACAAGACCATCAGCACAATCAGCGCCGCGGTTTGTTGTAAGGCGGCTTTAGTCAGCAGCGCCCCTCGCTGTTGAACCGTGTTTCCTTTCAGCAAGACGGCAACCAGAGAAAACAGACTAAACATCAGCCCCATGGCAGCATAAATCTTCGGCATAGTGGAAGACGTCACGACTTCAAATTCTTCAAACGGCAATAAGGGAATTTGCCATGCCAGCACGCCATATCCGGTAAACACGGCGACAAATAGCAAGGAACCAAGCAGATCACGATTCAACATCTGTCACTCCTTACTTAATAAAGCCCAGTTGCAACATAGTGGCTTTAAGCTGTTGCTCCTGTGCTTCCAATGACTTAATGAATTCGGCTTGGGGTTCAAACAGATTGATCCAACCATTACGGGCACGCACTTGTTCCCATTCAGGCGTCTTAATCAGCGCCGCAAACTTGGCCACATACTCATCAACTTTGGCTTTAGGCGTATCAGGCGCCGCAAAAAAACCGCGCCAGTTAGTAAACGTCATGTCATAACCGAGTGATTTAATCGTCGGAACCTCTGGATGCTCGGCAACGATTTCAGGTGCTGTCATCGCAAGGATCCGCCCTTGACCACTGCCTGCAATTTCTAACGCTTCACTGAATCCCGTCGACAATAAATCGACTTCGCCCGAGAGTAAGCCGGCCTTAGCTTGACCACCCGCATCGTAGGGAACATAACGTAAACGACCGCCATCTAAGCCCGCCGCCGCAATCGCTTGCGCCGCAACTAAGTGATCCATACTGCCGCGCGCCGAGCCGCCAGCGATGTTGAATCTTTGTGGGTCCGCCTTAAAGGCCGCCAACACATCGTCCCAGGTTTTCAACGGTGAATCGTTACGCACCACAAAGGCACCGTAATCGGCGACTATGCCTGCAACCGGCGTTAAATCACGATAACTAAACGGGATTTGTCCTGAAAGTGCACGGAGCACAATCGGAGTCGAGTTAACCAGTAAAATATCGCCCTGTTTGTTTTTCGATTTGATCATAGAAGCAATCGCACGACCGCCACCGCCACCCGAGAGGTTCTCAAAAGAGGCATTACCATCGATTTTCGACTTCACTAAGGCTTCACCGACGCCGCGCGCCGTAGTATCCCAACCACCGCCTGGACCGCCAGGAATGATAAAGTGGATATCAGCACTCGCCATGCCAGAGGCACCGAGTAACAGCGCACTCATGACTAAAGATTTCATTTTCAACATGATTCATTACTCCTAAAACACGTATTGCAAACGGGCAGCGAAGGCATCGCCCACATCTTCATTGCCGACTAAGGCAATCGTGCCTGCGCCATCGACGGAAGAATGGATGTAGTTAGCCATCACTTTGATTTTTGGATTGAAGTAGTAAGACACGCCTAAGGTATAGGTCTGAGCTTTAGTACCTTGGAAGTCGGAGCTTGCATCCACGCTAGAAAAACGTGCCGCCAATTCCCATGCATCGGTTACGCCCTTAGGCTGGGAAAACACCGCGCTGCCCTTGGAATAGCTGCGCTGTTCGCCCGTTAAGAAATAACTCGCCTGCAGGTAATACGCCTGATAACGCTCACCATCGAGCACTGACTGAGGATCTTGGGTGTTTAAACTGCGCTGGGCGTATTCGCCCTGCAACAACAAAGCCTTATGTTGAAATGCCAGTTCTAAACCCGCTTGGTTTAGATTATCAATCGCTGCGGTTTCACCACCGGCGACATAGTTAATCAGGCGAGTATTCGTCTCGCGCAGTTCGCCGCGGGCAAAGCTGGCTGACAAGTCATCGCCGCCCATTTGACGCGCTGAGTACCACAAGCCCACATGTAACACTTGGCCCGGTTCTTTGGCCTGTGACCAAGTCACTCGCGAGCTCAGGGCATAGTTCAAATCATCGGTTTCATCTTTGCCATCACTACCAAAGGCATCGTTTTTATAAACACCCAAGGCGTAACGTAAACCTGTGCTGGGGAAATATTGATAGGCAGAAACACCCCAGCGGAAGTACGGCGACATAGTATCGGCGAGGCTAGAACGTTCGATCAGCGCAATGTGATTACTGCTGGTGAGCGCATCAAGGCTGATATCCTCACGCAACTTACCAAATTGCAGTTTAGGGCCATTCTCAAAACCCGAATAACGCATCCGAGCCATGACGATTTCAGCGGTATTTTCAGCAAACTCAAGCAGTAGCTTGTAATCCCAATCCTGTAATTCGCCTTCAACAAAGGTACGTACTCTGCGGGGGAAAATATCCTGCGCGCTACTGCCGTTATGTTCGGCGTTATAGGCACCATTGAAGAGGTTGTAATCGAGTTGAATGCGACCACCTATCTCAAAAGCTGGCGCGCTAGGCTTAGATGGAGTCGCAGTGGCATTCGCTGCCTGCTGTTGTTTTAGCTGGTTAACTTCTTGAGTCAATTGGGTGAGTTGTGCTTGAAGCTCTTGTGGCGTTAAGTCTTGCGCATTCGCAAAACCAGTAAAGGCCACAGCGGTTGCCGCGGCAAGTAAGGTCAATCTAGGCATCAATGCCTCCTGTATTGCAGTCTGCCATTCCCTGTGGGAATGCCTGTGTTATTAGAATTGTGTCAGGTCTGTGACGGACTACTTCCTCGCCCAGAGGAGGAAATGTATCGTTAACATTTCGTTAAAGATATTTAACGCACTTAATCTTCATTAAGGGACTTAAGGTGACTAAAAATCATAAAGTTCATGAACAAAATGAACTTAACTCAAGGGAAACGGCTTGAAGTGCACAAAACGGGTAAGAATGAGAGATAACTCAATGAAAATATGACAGGAATATTAGCGAACGCTGAATGTTAACAAATGAGTGAAATAGCAGAAAAATAGGACGAATTTGCCCTTATAACGTTAAATTAAGCATAGAAGCCATCAATAAAAGCAAAGCGCCGTTAAGCGCTTCTGAGGGAACTAGCAGCAATACTTGAAGAGATATTGAGTAGGATTGAGCAGGATATTGGGCGATAAGCATTAGCAACGATGAGCAAATAAGAATGGTCGAACAAAAAACACCAAATGCTCGACCCAAGGATGCGAGTACCTATTTATTCGAGCTAATTGATTCAAGCTAATTGATTCAAGCTAATAAATTCAAGCTTATTGATTCGAGCTTTCGCTTAGTAATCAGAGCTTATTGCCTGCATTCTCGCTGGTAGGTGCGGTGCCATTATCACCCTGCGCCATCTGTGCATGGCCTTGTTCCATTTGCTGTAAATCTTCCATCGCCGAATCCTGCGACAAAGCCAGCGGATCGGGATCTGCGGATACCGCCACCGTATTGTCGGCATTCGCGGTATCTGGCGCAGTCGTTTGCTCAGTCAGTAATGGATTGGCGGCCTTTGCAGCATCTAGCTCCTGAGTCACAGGGGACACTTCAGTGTTGAGCGTGCTATCACTGACATTAGGTAACCACTCACGCAATGGCTCGGGTCCAAAACTAAAGCCCAAGGCGATGACGACAGTTGCCGCAGCAACATACAACCAAGGGCGAATCGCCCGATTATCGCCTCTTAATGAACCGCTCTCACTGGCATATAGGTGCGCATCCGAGCGTTGAGCCGCAGGAGCGATCGCTTTTAGCATGTCAGGCAAGGCATCAAGCTCAGGGCCTTTAATGCGCTGACCAATAAACTGGCCGCCTTCGTAAATCTCCATCTGATGGCTTGCAACTTCACCGTCAACCACACCAGAACTGGTAATAATCAACTTATTACAACAGACTCGACCACTAAATACGCCGCACACCCGCAACTCATCACAGCTGACTTCACCGGAGATCTCGCCGCCAAGTTCGATCTTAATTTGTCCCGCTGAACCAATCTTGCCCTGCAATTTACCCGCAATTAATGCCGTGCTCTCTAACTGGATGTCACCCTCAATCGAGGTTTGTGCACTGATAAAAGTAATGCCATTGCCTTTGCTAGCCATAGGATTCATTCCATATCATTATTTTTGTGACAAAGATGTTAAGGTAAAAGTCCCCAAGAATAAAGCACTGGTTTTGTTTAGTATTTGACCTAAGCCTCAGAGCGGGATTTAAGTCACGCCAGCGACTATGCTACCCTGAGCATCTTGCAATATGGCTCCCGAGTACCTAAGCATGAGTAGCATGATGCCTCAAAAGGCGAGCGCTGATATCGCACTTAATCAAAGCTAAAGCACACACTGACTGCAGTAAACACCTTAAACAACCGCCAACGAGACCCCGACATGGCTCATTCAAACTTCGCTAGCTCGCAATCGATAACGCCAATGATGACGCCACTGGAAGTGTATCGCGCCAAAGTGAGCGAAAATCTAGTTGACGATCCGGCGCAGCAACAGGCGGTGTTGGCGCTCGATATGTTATTTAAACACTTGATGCCACAAGCCTATTCAGCACGCCTGTCCCATTCACAATCCATCAAAGGCTTGTACCTGTGGGGTGATGTCGGTCGGGGTAAAACCTTTCTGATGGATTTGTTTTTCGATTGTTTGCCAAGTGATGGCAAGTTAAGACTGCATTTCCACCGCTTTATGGCACGGATACACAATGCACTGCGTGAGCATTCGGGTAAACGCGATCCACTAACCCTGATTGCTAAAAATCTCGCGAAAGAGTGCAAGGTGCTGTGTTTCGATGAGTTTTTTGTCTCAGACATTGGCGATGCCATGATACTCGCAGGGCTATTTGAGTGCCTATTCGAACAAGGTGTGGTGCTGGTCGCGACCTCTAATATTCCTATTGAGCGCTTATATGAAAACGGCTTAGCCAGACACAGATTTTTACCTTGCATTCAACTGCTGCAAACGCACACGCAAATGCTGCATCTCGCTGGCAACCAAGACCACAGGATGCACGCCATCAATGCCGCATTAAACAACGAGATTGCCGTTGATAGCGCTGAAATGAACGCCTCGATTTCCCACAATATCGGCATTACCGGAACACTCGATTTTGAGCAGATTTTTGACAAGCTAGTGAATAAGTTAACGCCAAATGCCCCCAGTATGAGCGCTATTGGCATTAGCGATACTGGCATTAGTAGTACTGGCATTAACGGTTCTGACATTAGTGATAGCAAAATGAGTAATGCTAGCCTCACCATCTGCAACCGTGAAATCCCAGTGATCCGCGCCGCTTTAGAGCCCATAGACAACGCTGTTGCTTGGTTCGACTTTTATGCCCTGTGTGACGGCCCGAGATCCCAACTCGATTACATCGAAATCGCCAGTCGATTTAAGATCTTAATGGTGAGCGGCGTTCCCAAATTAGGCGGCGAAGTGAAAGGCTGGATCCGTGCCCGCGGCACGGAGGACGGCACAGGAGAAAACCAAGCCGCAACTACGGGCGAGCGCCAACTCTCCTACGCCGCCAACGACGACCCTGCGCGACGTTTTATCAGCTTAATTGATGAGTTGTACGATCAAAATGTCAGCCTTTATCTCAGCTGCGACGTGCCACTGAGCGAACTCTACCAAGGTGGCGCACTTAGTTTTGAATTCCGCCGCACCTACAGCCGATTAATAGAAATGAGCCGACATGAATTACCGAAAAACAATTGATTATTTATCGCTTCGCATAAATAAGAAAAGAGATAAGAAAAGAGACAAGAAATAAGCACCAATCGTTTACGTCTCATTTATCCATTTATTATCGAACAATCCTGATCACAAGAAATAAAAACGCTTAAAGGAACAGTCGATTACAAAGGTTTTATACAAAAAGAATACTAACGGCTTGAATACTCTCTTTAAATGCTGATATTGAACATAAAGCTAACGACCTAAATTGCTTTATTAGAGCCTGATTAAACCAGCAAAAATTCACTTTAACTATCTAAAATTAAAATAGTAATCACGTTCATACCTTTATTCAAACTGACCTGACTCTAATCGATAGTCGAAATAAAACCACAGACATCATCACACTCAATTGGGCAATACAGTTTGCTAACGCCAATATTTAAGGTACGGTACAACATAGTTTAAGTTTTACTAATTTACGGCCAGTCGCTTTTAATCGGCTAAATTTACAATCCAAAACGAAAAAGTTAGAGAATATAATCTATAGTGTATTAAACCAAAAACTCACAGTTCCGACTCGGCGCGATAACAGTTAGTTTAACGTTAGCAAGCATGAGTTCAGCCTTTTGGCTCAAGCTTCATGGCTCGACAGCAGTGATTAAAAAGTATTAGCTCAAAAGCAGTAAGAACGACCTTAGACGGAACTCATTTAAATACAGGGACGACTCGCTTATGTGGTTACGACAAATTAAGATTGGCTCACGACTCATTACTGCCTTTGGCTTACTCGGCCTAGTCTTGTTACTTCAGGGGCTCATGTCGCTGCAAACTATGTCATCTATGCGCGCCTCCTCTGAAGAAATTGAAAAAAATACCCTACCGACACTCGTCACCCTTTCTAGCATCAATCTTAACGTGATGCGCGCTAGGGTATTTACATTTCGTCTGTTACTCGCCGATTCAGCTGCTGAGCGTGACAAAGGGCTCGAAACCTTAAGGCAAATTCGCGAGAACATTGAAACGGATCAAAAGGCCTACGAGCCTTTAATTAGTTTGCCTGGTAAGCAAGCCCTCTATCAGGATTTTAGTCATAATTTAGAGCTGTATTTACAGAATCAAGATCAAATGATCAGTAAGCTGCAGGCCAATGACACGACTGAAGCTAAACGGATCATGGATGAAGTGATGACGTTACAAGCTGATAAAATAACTAAAACGCTTATCAGCATTGGCGACTTAAATACCGAATATGCAGGCAAACAAGGCGAACTCACCGCACAAGCCTACGAAGAAAGTAAGCTACTCAACAGCGTAGTGATAATAGCCTCCTTGATTGCCGCATTTATCGTGGCCACATTATTAACCCGTAGCATTGTGCAGCCAATGAAAGAAGCGGTAGACATTTCAGTGACAGTCGCAAGCGGTGATTTAACACAGAAAATTAGTGCCGATGGCGAAGATGAAACCAGTCAACTGATGCAAGCACTAGCAAAAATGCAGCAGAACCTGCGCGATACCTTATCCCACATCGCAAACTCCTCTAACCAGCTCGCCTCCGCCGCCGAGGAACTCAATTCTGTGACTGAAGATGCATCCCGCGGTATACAACAACAAAATGATGAAATACAACAGGCTGCAACCGCAATTACCGAGATGAGTTCGGCGGTGGATGAAGTCGCCAATACCGCAGTCCTCGCTTCAGAAGCCTCAGAAGAAACCGCCCGCAATACTGAATTAGGTAAAAAACAAGTAGATCAAACCGTCGCCGCCATTATCGACATGAATCAGGATGTGACGCAAAGTTCGCAAATTGTCCAAACCTTAGCCATGCAAGCTGTCGATATTGGCAAAGTTTTAGATGTGATCCGCGCGATTGCAGAACAAACGAATTTACTGGCCCTCAACGCAGCCATTGAAGCGGCACGAGCGGGCGATACTGGCCGTGGTTTTGCGGTGGTTGCCGATGAAGTGCGCGCGCTAGCCCACCGTACTCAGTCTTCGACCCGTGAAATTGAAGACATGATCAACAAGATCCAGCACGGCACCGAAACCGCTGTGCTATCGATGCAGCACAGTGGCCAAAAGGCAGAGCAAGCACTCGCTGTCGCAAGGCTCGCTGGGGATGCATTAAACACGATTAACGCTCAAATCAGTACGATGAATAACAGCAATATGGTCATCGCAAGCGCCGCAGAAGAACAAGCCAAAGTCGCCCGTGAAGTCGATAAAAACATTGTGAACATTAGCGATCTCGCCAGCCAAAGCGCCGCGGGAGCGCAGCAAACCAGTGCATCGGCGCATGAACTATCAAGGTTAGCAGTTGAACTGAACAACCTACTGACGCGCTTTAAGGTATAAAGTCACCAGGTAAAGTCGTCTCGATTTAAGGCCAAAAGCCTCGCTTTTCGATTTGAGGTCAAATCTCGTTTTACAATGGGAGCTGAGGGTAACTGCACAAGGTGTGCGAAAAGACGTTATCCTCAATCTATAACCACATCTCTAACTTAATAAAACTATTCAGTATCAAAAACATGCACTCAGTTAAGACCGAGTTTGCGGCGCCTGATTAAAGTGCATAGCCAGTTCACTGATATCGGCGGCAACCCATTCGGGCTCGATACACTCGGCCAAATGCGCCGCCATAAAGTCCACCAGCTGCATGGCAGCATAGGGCAAGCGGCGATCTTTGCGGCCAACCAGATACCAGTTACTTTCGAGCGGAAAACCCATCACTGGCAAAATAGCCGGTTTTTCGCGCCCTTCTTGCAGCGTGTGCGCCGAAATCACCGACAAGCCTAAGCCCGACGCGACGCTTAGGCGTATCGCCTCATTGCTCTCAATTTGCATAGTGTCACTAAGCGTGATGCCTTGACCGCTGCACCAAGACTCAAACATTAAACGGGTGGCAGAACCTGGCTCGCGCACGATAAAACGCTCATTTTTGAGATCGTTAAAATTCACTTGCTCACGGCCCACCGCCCAATGATCCTTTGGCGCAATCAGTTGCAGCGGGTTTTTAATGATCCGCGCAGATAGCACGTTATCGCCACTAGGTGGATGACTAAACAGATATAAATCATCTTCTTGGCGCTCAAATCGGCCCAAAACATGGGCACGGTTACCTATGTTTAAGGTCACTTTAACCTGCGGAAACTGCCGATAAAAAGCCCCTAAAATCCGTGGTAACACGTATTTGGCGGTAGTGACGATACCGATATTAATATGCCCGACGCTGCCACCTTTGGCCTGCTGCATAAAGGCATCGAAATCCTCAAAACGACTCAAGGTATCGCAGGCGGCGCGGTAGAGTTCATTGCCAATCAAGGTCGGTAACATACGGCCATCACGACTCTCGAGTAACGGCTCACCTAACACATCGGCTAGCTTTTTAAGCTGTAATGACACTGTGGGCTGGGTTAAATGCAAGGCCCTCGCCGCTGCGGAAATATTGCCTAACCGCACCACTTGTACATACACCTGCAGCAAACGGAAACTCAAGTGCCGCAATTTAAGCTGAGTCGATGACGAACGCTTATCCATAGACAATCATCTATACCTAAGTGGTAAACAATTTATTTTTCAATATAACCAATTAGGTCCAAAATCACCAGCCATCAGGATCACCCGACAATTAAGCCTGTTTTTTACGGCTTAAAAATCATACTTAATGAGATACTTATGCCCGATATTGTCATTGCCTTTTTTGCCTTAGGCTTGTTAGCTGGCCTAGTGAAGTCAGATCTTAAAGTCCCCCCCGCTATCTACGAAACCCTATCCATACTGTTAATGATCACTTTGGGCTTAAAGGGCGGAATGGCGCTCCACGGTCACACCCAAAACTTAGTGCTCACTGAGCTGTTAGCGGTTGTTGCTTTAGGCTTCATTATCCCATTGGCCCTATACCCAGTGTTAACTCGGCTGGTTCGCATTGGTCACACAGATGCCATTAGCATTGCCGCCCATTACGGCTCCGTTAGCGCGGGAACCTTTGCGGTGGTGATGGCTATGGTGGAAAAATCAGGGTTGATATTAAGACCAGAAACCACCCTGTATCTCGTGCTGCTAGAACTGCCGGCGATCGTCGTGATGCTCTGGCTACACAGGTATTTAAGCGCCAAAAAAGCAATTGAATCATCACCAAAGAATGAAACTCAATCGAGCGTATTGCACGAAGCGTTAACCAGCCGTGGCGTTGTACTACTCGTTGGTGGCGTAGTGATAGGTTGGCTTTACGGCCCAACGGGGCTTGCGCCGCTCACACCTGTGCTCTTAGGCGGATTCAAAACTTTACTGGCATTATTTTTACTGGAAATGGGCTTAGTAACGGCTAAAGTGTGTTTGCCGCTACCACTAAAACAATGGCGCTTATTAGTGTTCGCCGCCGTAACGCCCTTTGTATTGGCTTGGTGCGGTATTGCCGTAGGATTATGGCTGGACTTACCTTCTGGCAGTATTTTAGTGCTAGCGGCATTAAGTGCCAGTGCATCTTATATCGCAGCGCCTGCGGCCATTCGAGCCGCAATACCCGAAGCCAATATTGGACTGGCTATGCTGGCCTCACTCGGCATTACATTTCCGGTTAATGTGTTAATTGGCTTACCTTTATATCAACACTGGGTCATGCTCATTACGGCTTAATGGCGTAGCTTAGTACTTCTTCGCCGAATAAAAATCAATGAAAAGGGAGACATAATTGTCTCCCTTTTCATCTTGCTTAAGCACACATCATTTAAGGCGCATCATTTAGTGCACATCATTTAAGGCGCATCACTGTGGTGCGCGGCCTTATCCTGATACATGGCTTTATCGGCGGAATCTAACAGATCCTCTAAGCTCACATCAGAATCTGGCGTCCAATGGGCGATACCAATACTGGTCGCTAAGCTATGTTGCTTAGGATGCTGTTGATTATATTGCTCAAGTAATTGCTTAAAACGCTCAATCACGCGATCGACTGTATCTCTATGCACAAAACTTAATAGCACCACAAACTCATCACCGCCAAGCCTTGCAATCACATCCGACTCCCTAAAAGCGGTCATCAAGATATGGGCAAAATCGTATAACACTTGGTCGCCCTTGAGGTGACCAAAGTTGTCATTCACTTCCTTAAAGAAATCGAGATCGAAGAAGAGTAAGGCCGCCTCAGATTCGGTACGTCGACAACTCGCCAGCGCCTGATGGGCCAGTAACTCAAATCCACGCCGATTCGAAATCGTGGTCAAAGGATCTAAGGTGTTTTGCGCGATAGAGAGTAATTCCGCCTCTACCATTTCACCTAAATCCGTCAAGGTTTCAATATCTTCAGCTGTAAAATCTCGCGGTTCAGTGCCGATTAAACACAAGGTTCCTACCCGATATTGCCTATGAATGGTTAAGGGATAGCCAGCGTAAAAGCGAATATGCGGCTGCTCGGTCACCAGTGGATTGTCACTAAAGCGCGGATCTTTGAGGGCGTCGTTTACGATAAAAATATCGTCTTGATTGATCGCATGGCCACAAAATGAAATTTCCCGTGGTGTTTCAGTCACCTCCAATCCTTGGCGAGATTTAAACCACTGCCGCTCGGCATCCACTAAGGTCACAACACAAATCGGCAAAGAGAAAATTCTGCGCGTGAGCCGAGTGATACGATCGAAACGTTCTTCGGCATCGGTGTCGAGCACATTGAGTGCGCGTAACGTGGCCAAACGTTGCAGCTCGTTTTCAGGGATAGTAGGTAATTGCATGGTGCTCTCTGCTAACTGCTCTCATTAAACTCTAGCCTAAATTGGGCATTCTTGCGGTGTTAAGGCTGATATTCGTTTCAGCCTTACTCCCTTTAGATGACTGTACTATTCAAGCACAGCGCGGTAGATATTGAGCACTCGCTCGGCATGTTCCTCAACCTCCAACACAGGTAACAGCCCCGCCTTTTGTTGCAGAGTCAGGCGATGATTTTCATCCCTGAGTAAGCAATAGGTTTGGGTTAAATGCTGGGCACTCATCATAGGTAAGAGTTCAAGCTCAGCCAACACCCCAAAAATCCGCACATTGTCAGACCAAATCGTCAGCTCAGGATACTCATGGGCATTAGCCAGCACTAAGTACTGGGCGATAAACTCGATATCTGCAATACCGCCGGGACTCTGTTTTAGATCAAACATGCCATAGCTGGCTTTGAGCAAGTGATCACGCATCTTCTGACGCATCTCACGTACTGCTTTTTGCAGCTCAGCTTTATCCCGTGGCTTTTCCAATATCGCAGCACGAATTCGGCTAAATTTGACCGCTAAACTATTGTCGCCGAAAACAAAACGCGAGCGCACTAAGGCTTGATGTTCCCACGTCCACGCCTCGTTAGCTTGGTATTCGCCAAAGCGTTCAATCTCACTGACCATCAAACCCGAGGCGCCGGAAGGACGCAGGCGCATATCCACTTCATACAACTCACCCGAAGTGGTGCGAGTCGAGAACAAATGCAGAATACGCTGGGCGAGTTTGAGGTAGAAATGGCCGACTTCAATCGGCCGTTCACCATTGGTCTGGCTGTTATCTGCTTTGTTTTCACACAGGAAAACTAAATCGAGATCGGAGCCGTAACCCAACTCTATCCCGCCGAGCTTGCCATAACCAACAACGGCAAAACCTGTGTCATTGCCCTCAAGGTGAGCGGGCACGCCGTGACGCACGGAAACCTGTTGCCACGCCTGCATCACCACTTGTTCTATGATGGCTTCGGCTAAAAAGGTTAAGTGATCGCTCACTTGCATCACAGGTAAAACCCCAGTGACATCGGCGGCGGCGATTTTAAGTTGTTGTGACAGCTTAAATTGTCGCAGCGCTTCCATCTGCTGCTCCATATCATCCTCGGGCACCCGCAACATGTACTGACGCAGCTCGCTAGGATAATCATCGATGGAGGTTGTGTCATAAAGCTGCGACGGATCGATAAGCTCATCGAGCAGCATGGGAAATTTAGCTAACTGCGCGGCAATCCAAGGGCTGGCACAGCACAGGCTCACTAACTGTTGCCGTGCGCCAGGGTTTTCACATAAAAGCTCAAGGTAGGTGGTGCGAGTTAAAATCTGCTCAAGCACCTTAGACACGGGCTCAAAGGCAGCCGATGGACTCTGTTGATTAATCAACTCTTCCAATAATCTTGGCATTAATTTATCTAAGGTTTCCCGCCCGCGTGGACCAATGGAACGCTTAGTGACAGTCTCACGCCAACTGCTGAGCATAGGGCACAGCTTGTCATCGTCGATTTGCTGTTCGGCCAATAGCGCGACGGCATCATCAATATCTTGCACATGCCACAGCTGCGTTGTCCAATGCTCGGCCTTTTCTTCGCCTTCTTCACCGCCCACTGTGGCTTTAAAGTGACGATGGATTTTGCTCATTGCCGCTTCAATATGAGTCCGTAAATCAACCTCGTTGGCCATATCGAGCACATGGCACAATCGCGCCCAATCCAGCGGATTATTCGGCAAGGTTTGGGTTTGTTTATCGTCTATGGCTTGCAGTAAATTCTCGACTCGGCGCAGCAATAAATAGCTGTGTTTAAGCTCATCGACCGCCAAATATTCAAACTGCCCTAAGCTGTAGAGCGTATCGATAGCACCGAATAAACTCTGCTGGCGCAGTGCAGGCTCGCGGCCGCCACGAATTAATTGGAAACTCTGCACCACGAACTCGACCTCACGAATACCGCCCGCACCGAGTTTAATATTGTCGGTCAAATGACGACGTCGCACTTCTTGGGCGATGAGTTGCTTCATTTTTCGCAGGGATTCAATCGCTGAAAAGTCGATATAGCGGCGATACACAAAGGGTCTGAGCAGGCTGTGTAATTCATCGGAGAAATGGCTCCAAGGTCCGAGCGCACGCGCCTTGACCATGGCATAGCGTTCCCAATCTCGGCCCTGTTCTTGGTAATAATCCTCAAGACCACTAAAACTCACCACCAGCGGCCCACTTTCTCCGTAGGGGCGCAAACGCATATCCACGCGGAACACAAAACCATCGACGGTAACTTGGTCTAGCAAGTTCACTAGCCTTTGTCCCATGCGGATAAAAAATTGTTGATTATCTAAACTGCGACGCCCACCAACGGTTTCACCGTGCTCAGGGAAAGTGAAAATCAAGTCGATATCGGAGGAGAAATTAAGCTCGCGGCCGCCTAATTTGCCCATGCCTAAAATCAGCAATGGCTGTGCATTGCCTTCTTTGTCCATCGGCGTGCCGTATTGGGCGCACATATCTTTATAGAGCCAGTCGCGGGCGCAAATGACTAACGCTTCGGCAAGCGCCGACAGATCGAGCAGAGATTCTTCTAAACTGGCGTAGTCTAAAAAGTCACGCCAAGCTAAGCGCACCATTTGATAATTACGAAACCGCCGCAAGCTGGCTTTTGCCATCTCTTCAGTTGTGGCGCTGCTTAGGACTTCGTGTAATTCAAGATCGAAGTTTTTACGCTCAATCAGGCTTAACTCGCCGGTAAACAGCCTGTTTATCCACTCGGGATGTCGACATAACTGGGCCGCCACGTAATCACTGAGCCCTAGAACCGTTTTGAGTTCTTGCTGCTGGGCAGGTGTTAATTGCACGAGTCCTTCGGACCATACTTCCTCTAACCGCAGCCAGTTGTGCTCAGCGGTTTGATTAACGAGAATAGACAATGACTTATTACTGTCTTTTTGCATGGTCATAATAATCCCTAACAAATTTAGCTATCGACATATTATGTCGTAAATGATATAGATTGACGCCACATCATGTTATGTTCGACGAGACTTGCAGCTACCTGATGTAGCACACAAATAAAGGTATCCCCTT
Organism: Shewanella sp. SP1S2-4; assembly: GCF_031932075.1. Classification (NCBI taxonomy): domain Bacteria; kingdom Pseudomonadati; phylum Pseudomonadota; class Gammaproteobacteria; order Alteromonadales; family Shewanellaceae; genus Shewanella; species Shewanella sp. SP1S2-4. The sequence continues at coordinate 30,723 of NZ_JAUOET010000017.1, read as the reverse complement.
TTATCTGTGGCATTTAAGGGTACTATAACCTGCGCAGCAGGCATATTGGGCAAGCAGATTATTATTGCCTGCAAGTATTTGAGTTTTATTTCATTACCATTTGGAGAAAACATGGCAGGAATGCTAACCCGTGTTCTCACATCGATACTGTTTTTAGCCGTTATGCTGTCGCTGACGGGTTGTGGCGATGAGAGACCGGATAAAATCGCGAAGTATCAACAACTCACGCAGCAACGCCTCGCAACGCTCACTACGATGATCGATGACGGGCAGTTGCGTAACGCTAACCTCTTAAAACAATACACCACACTGTTAAAGCAGCAGAAACCTGATTTAGCCCCATTACTTGATGAATTAGCAAAGGATTCTGGCACCCAAGGTCCCATGTATACCTCGCTGAAACGTCGATTAGATGAGTCGAAAGTGGCGAGTAACTTTGCCGATCTCGATCAACAGCTGGCCGAAGCGGAAAATCTTTATCAAGCCGCAGATCCCAGCCTGTTTAACGATATGTTGTCCGACCCTGTCAACGTGGTCGCCGATATGTCCGACGGCAAACTGGCCCGCGTGAATGCGATTAGCCGTGAGGCCGCAACATTAGCCAATGGCGGCGAAGATTTTGGTCCAGGCAGTCAGCTCGTTGGTAATCCGTCTTACGGTAACTGGCAAACCGATTCGAGCGGCACGTCGTTTTGGGCTTGGTATGGCATGTATTCGATGTTTTCGAATGTCTTCAATCGCCCTATTTCCTACGATCGTTGGTCGGGTAACCGAGGTTATAGCTATTACAATGACGTAGGTCGTTATCGCTATACCTCACCCAAACAAGCGGATGCGCAAAATAAGACCTTCGAACAAACGAAAAAACGTTTCGATTCCCAAGGTAAGCGCTTCGACAGCCCTTATGCCAAACCGCGTACCGGTGGCACGGCGTTATCCCGTGAAAGCACCAGCACGCCCAAGGCCAGCAACACCACGAGCGCAAGCAAGAGTTCGAGTAGTAAGTTCCGCTCTAACTATGCTAAAGACAGCAGTTTCCGTAATTCCAGTAATCGCACGACCCGCAGTGTGCGCCGGGGCAAGTAACTAAGGATTTCCAATGACACTATTTCAGGATTTCGGTATCACACCAGAGCTAGCCATCATTCTGGCTATCGATCTCACCATAGCCGTGATTTTGCTAACGCTGATGCGTTATTTGCAAGGTTGGAGCGTTAAAGTTAACAGCAGTAAGGAACTGGCGGAGCGTGATAACTTTGCCTTCGGTATCAGTACCGCGGGCGCCGTTGCCGCACTAGGTATAGTGCTAACGGGCGCTATCACTGGTGCTGCTGCGCATTCTTATCTGAATGAAGCCATTGGCATGAGCGCCTACGGTTTATTCGGCTTAGTGCTGATAAAATTGGGTCGTTTCCTCCACGATAAGATTGCGTTAAACGAGTTCGATAAGAACGAGCAAATAATCAAAGGTAATGTGTCTGTCGCGATTGTCGATGCCAGTGCTGCCATCGCCACAGCGATTATCATCCGCGCCGTGTTGTTATGGGCAGAAGACTTAACCCTAGATACCTTTATCGCTATCTTCAGCGCCTTTGCGATTTCGCAGTTGATGTTAGTGCTACTGACGCGCTGGCGTGAAAACCGTTTTGCGAGCCGCAATCAAGACTCGTCAATGCAGCAAGCCTTAGTACAAGGTCATACGGCATTAGCACTGCGTCATGCGGGTTATATGATAGCAATGGCGCTGAGCTTTAACGCTGCCAGCCACTTTATTATATTTAATCCAACGGCTTATGTGACTAACGTGATCGGTTGGTTAGTGTTCTCAGTCATCATGCTGATCGCGCTTTCCTTACTGCTGTTTGTCGTGAAGAAACTGGTATTAGCCCGTATCGATTTAGCCGATGAAGTGGAAAGACAACACAATATCGGCATCGCCGCCGTTGAAATGGCGATCAGTATCGCTATCGCACTTATCCTCACGGCACTGATGGCCTAATCGAATGCAAGAAACCAGCTTAACCCCCTCGGCGGCTAAACCTAGCAGCCTAGGTTGGTTCGACGATGTCCTATTATTGGGCATCATGGCCGTATTAGCAGGCTGCGGCCTGATTTACGAATATCTTTTATCCCACTATGCGGGGCGCATTTTAGGCGCATTAGAAGCCGCCATCTACACCATGATTGGCTTGATGATAGTCTCCATGGGGCTAGGTGCCTTCGCCGCACGTAAGATCCGTGATGCCTTTACCGGTTTTGTGATCTTAGAACTCACAGTCGCACTCTGCGGCTCACTCGCCATTTTAATCACAGCGGCGGTGATTGGTTTCGGCCAACAACTGCCCTTGATGATTGCCAACACCTTAGGTTTACCACCAGATCAACTGCCCGAAGGCGGCATGATAGGCTCGCTACAAAAACTCAGCGAATACCTACCCTATGTGTGGGGCGTGTTGCTGGGCCTGATGATAGGTATGGAAATCCCACTGATCGCCAGAGTGCGCCAGTCTCTTTCTGACGAGCATTTGCTGCACAATGCGGGGACCATTTACGGCGCCGATTACATAGGTGCAGGCATAGGTGCCGCCATTTGGGTGGGCTTTATGCTTGCCATTGATATCCAACTTGCCGCCGCCTTAACTGCCAGCTTTAACCTGTTGGCGGGTTTTGTGTTTATCTGGCGCTTCTGGCCTAAAATCCGCCGCCCTAAACTGCTTTTGACTGGGCACTTTATCGTGACAGGCATTTTACTCGTGTTAGCCATCCACGGCCCACGCTGGGAACAAGAATTTAATAATTTGCTCTATAAAGACAAGGTGGTTTACGCCAAGGCGACACGCTTCCAACAGTTGACCTTCACCGAGCGACTGCGCGGTAACGGTCTGCCGCCCGTTTATGCGTTATACATCAATGGTCGCTTACAGTTTTCTAGCATAGACGAACACATCTACCATGCGTTTCTCGTGCATCCCACACTCGCAGCCAGTGCCCGTCATCACAAGGTGTTGATCATTGGCGGCGGCGATGGACTCGGTCTTAAGCAAGTGTTGCGCTGGGAGCCTGAGCAAGTGACGCTGCTCGATCTCGATGTCGGCCTAGTGCAATTATTTAAGTCGCCCGATACGGATATGCCCGAGCGTTTGAGCCGCGCTATGTTGACGCTCAACGGCAATGCGCTAAACGATCCCCGTGTCACTGTGATCAACGACGATGCATTTAATGGCGTCGATAAGCTGATTGCAACAGGCGTGAAATACGATGCAATTATCGTGGACTTGCCCGATCCGAGCCATCCCGATCTTAATAAGCTGTATTCGGATTATTTCTACCGTAAATTAAAGGAACTTATGAGCAGTGATGGCGCTCTGACTGTACAGTCAACATCGCCTTACCATGCCCCTAAGGCCTTTATTTCGGTAGCAAAAACCTTGGCATTGGCAGGATTTGACGTCAAACAGTACCACCATAATGTGCCCAGTTTTGGCGAATGGGGCTGGAGTATCGCCACCGCAGGCGGACTCGATGCACAACACAGATTAGCTAAGTTAACTGAGCTGCCCATCAAAGATGACTGGCTCACCTTAGGTTTAGTGGATGGTGCCTTTGAGTTTCCAGCAAATTTTTATCAAGATGCCGCCAAAATAAAACCCAATGAATTGGGTTCGTTGCAGCTGTATCACTACCATTTGCAAGATTGGTCCGAGAATCAGGGACTGAATCTTTTTTAATAGGATGAGATAGTGCTTGACATATTATGTCCCAGTGCTATCTTTGAACACAGACATAATATGTCAATAAGGACAAATATGAATATCCATACCATTGCCAATCACCTCAACAGTCTTGGCAACACCAGCCAAACTGGCTTTCAATTTGATTGTTATCCAATCGATGGTGAAGTCGAAGTGTTGCAAGTGAATGTGGTTGGCCGTGAAGAAATCCCGGTATTTGTATCGGTGACGGACAACCAAGTGCTCTGCATCAGCTACCTGTGGGGCGAGAACGAAGTAAACCAAGATCGTCGCAGTGAAATGTTTGAAACCATGCTAGAGCTCAACATTCCAATGCCTCTGTCATCCTTTGCAAAAATTGATGACAAATACGTAGTTTACGGTGCGCTATCACTACAATCTAGCATGCTCGAAATCGAGCAAGAATTATCAGTTTTATCCGATAACTGTTTAGAAGTTATCGATGAAATGGTCGATTATCTGAAATAAGGAGCCACAAAATGGGCATTCTGAATAAAATTTTAACAGCGTTTCGTGGTGGTGCTACCGAAGTGGGTCAAGGCATCGTTGACGCAAACTCAACCCGTATTTTCGAACAGGAAATCCGTGACGCAGAAAAGCATTTAACCAATGCTAAACGTGAACTGACCGATGTCATGGCGAAAGAAATGCAAGCCAGCCGTGAAATCGACCGCCTGAAACGTTCGATTGCCGAACACGAAGGTTATGCGACTCAAGCGTTGGACAAAGGTAATGAAGCCTTAGCAATTGAAATTGCAGAGAAGATTGCCGAGTTAGATCAAGAGCTGTCTGAGCAACAAAGCGCCAACGATAGCTTTAGCGCCCATGCTGCACGTTTGAAAGACTTAGTGAAGAAAACCGAGCGCCAACTGTCTGATTATCAACGTCAGCTGAGCATGGTTAAAACCACTGAAAGCGTGCAAAAAGCCACGGCAACCATTACTGATTCGTTCGCGTCTAGCAACTCTAAGCTGCTGAACGCTAAAGATTCACTCGAGCGCATCAAGGCACGTCAGCAGCAGTTTGACGACCGCCTGAAAGCGGCAGAAACCTTAGCCGATGAAAACAGTGACAAGTCACTGCAATCTAAGCTAGCCGAAGCCGGTATTGGTGAGCAAAAGTCGAATGCAAATGCTGTGCTAGACCGAATCAAAGCACGTAAAAGCTAAGCAATGATTGACCGAATGCCGAGTCTCAGTGGGATCATCACCCCCTACTGACCTCGGCATTTTTTTGTTTCATCCGCATAAAATAATTGACCACTATCGCCCGTTACGATCCGCAGCCAATCGATTTGAAGCCGCACGCGAGCATAGTCAGCAGGAGTCACTATGGGGTTTTTCAATAGTATTTTTGGTAAGAAAGCAGCGCCACAGCGCGAGCTCAATCACCCATCCCAGCTCAATGTGGGCGACATGATCTCAATTGATGACAGCTTTGCCCTGCCGCCACAACTTCGTGGTCAACAATTGAGGGTCGAAGCCGTACATACTTATGAGTCTGAACGTAATCAGCAAGCCGAATGGTTACTTAAAGGCCATGGTAGCGACACACTCTTTCTAAGCATCGAAGAAGACGACGAAACCTATCTCGCCTTCTCGATTAAAATTTCCCGCGCCCAAGTGGAACAATTATTCGATCTTGAGCAGTTCAGCGCCCTGTTCGATGAACCGGGTCATGCCGAGTTAACCACGAAAGAATTACCAGCCGACTTAGCGGAAAAACTGCAACAATGGCTTGGAAAGCAATATCACCAAGTGACGTTTGCCGCTTTTGGCTATTTCCATCGTCAGGACTACCGCGGCCAAAGGCCACCACAAGACGCCAATGGCGCCACGGGTGAGCCCTTCGAGTACTATTTACTGCTCGATGACGATGAAAGCCGCGCCGTCGAAGTGGAAGTTTACGAAGGTGGCGATACAGATGTTGTCTTGACCTTATATCGTCCACTGACGGATATTCGGGAATACTGGCCAGCGAAATAAGCCAAAAATAAGATAAAGTGCGCGCTCGCACTTTATCAATAATCCCAATACAATCTCACAGATAAGCGCTAGAAACGGTTGATAGCAATAGGTAATACGCCATGAGTAAGACCAAACACCCTCTCCCCGAGCAATGGTTAAAGAACCAACAGGCCGCGAAAGCAACGCAAGTCGCCTTCGATCTCGATGAAAAATTTCAATACTCAATTCGTAAAGCCGCGTTAGATGCAGGAGTGAGCCCTTCGGATCAAATTCGCACGATTTTGGGCCTAAGCGTGTCGAAACGACCAACGCGTCCACGTCTTACTGTGTCACTCAATGCCGATGACTATGTACAACTGGCAGAAAAATATGGTTTAAGCGCCGATTCGCAGCTAGAAATTAAACGCCGAGTCCTCGACGATTTAGTTCACTTTGTAGATAAGAAATAACTCCCACAAACATTGCACAGGCTATTGAATATATAGCCTGTACAATTAATTGACGAAATTCGATTTTATTGGCTTAGACAATTTACTCACAGCCTAAAGTCTTTTACTTTAGTTGAGACATTCGCCGCACTTAACAGGGATCATGTTTGGCATGACAGATAAAACCCCATGGTCACTTCGCACCCTTGGCAGCCCTTCTCCATTCGAAATGGCGATGATGTTGCTATCCTTGCTGTCGGTGATCATAGTGCTCGTCATGACCTTCGGCCGCCTCGATAGCGAAACCTATCGCTTACTCTTTTTCGTCGATACCAGCATTTGTATGATTTTCATGATCAACTTCTTTATTGGGTTGTTCAGAGCTCGCGATAAACGCTTTTTCATTAAACACCATTGGATTGATTTTATTGCCAGCATTCCGGCAATTGAAGCCCTGCGGATGGCACGTTTGTTCCAAATCCTGCGGGTAATTCGCCTGATCCGCATGAGTCGTTCACTGCTGCTTCCACTGATCAAACAACGTAAACAAGCGACCTTAGCCAGTTTGCTGGTCGCCATGGTGACGATTCTAACCTTAGCCTCAGTGATCATTTTGATCGTCGAGAGCGGCACCGAAGGCGCTAATATCCAAACCGCAGAACAAGCGATTTGGTGGGCGTTAGTCACTATCTCGACCGTCGGTTACGGCGATTATTATCCGGTGACGACAGCTGGCCATATCATAGGCGGTATTGTGATTGTCAGCGGCGTGAGCTTTTTTGGGGTCATCTCAGGTTATATGGCGTCGGTATTTGTCGCGCCCGATGAAACTGAGCGACAGGAGCGCCAAGAGGCCCATAAAGCCGAAATAAAGTCAGAACTCGAATTAGCCTTAGCGAGAATGGAAGAAAACCAGCAAAAGATGGAACAGAACCAAGCGCAAATGCTCGCAAAAATTGCAGAGCTGAAGCAAGTTATCGAAAACAGAAACAACTGATTTAGCGAAGAATGGGCTAACAATCTGCAAAAGAAAGGGCTCAATCCAATGTGGATTGAGCCCTTAGTATTTTTCAGTGCCGAGCTAGAATCAGTGCTGCGCCAGTCAATAGACTTAGAATTAGTTCAACGTTATAAACATAACCCTACCAATAGCCCTGTTGCTGCATCGCATTACGACGCGTCGACTCCATGGCAAATAACAAACTTTGCTGTTTATCTTCCAGCCATTCAGTTAAATCAATATCCAACGCTCGGCTCGCATCCTGCACCGCGCGGTAGCAGGCTAAGGTTTTAATCCCGAGCACCAGATCTTGCCAAGGTGCGCGAAATGCATCCCGTGATTTCGCCTCATATAAACTGCCATAGGCGTGACCGACTAAGATGCTCTCATCAAGCACTGCAGCCACTTGCAGGTAATTTGCACTGGTCATGACACTATTGAGTGGCATTACCTCCACGATTGCCATCCAAGAGGCTTGCTGGGCGCGGTCGGCATGCTGGCGTAAGCTAGGCTGATTACTGATGTCCACTTCACCTGCACTGATCTTAAGCAATAGTTCAACTATCGCCAGCTGTAATTGACCATATTCAGTTTGTTGCCACAGGGAGAGTAAACGTCCCTTCAGATTCATCTCTGTCAGTTGCACCATAAGGCGCGCGTTAACTTGAGCATGTTGACCAAGCTTTGCGAACAAGCCCCTTTGGCTTCCAAGCAAGGCAGTCAGCGCTTGTGCTTGCTCGATAAAATCGAGCTGTTTTTCAATCGACATGAATTGACTAGAGAGTTTCACATTCAATAACTTGAACTGACTTAAGGTCATCCGCAGCAAACGAATACAGGCACGCATTCGCCACCACAGTGCCACACAGGCTTCGGGTTCGCTTTCCTCTGCAATCATGCTTTCTAATAATTGCCAACGCTCAAGCGCGGTTTCAAGCAGGATTTGGCAGTTTGCACTTAAATCCTGTGAAGAAGAATCATGTGACTCTGTCAGTGGCAAAAATTCCAATGCGTTTAAATCGAGCGGCTTAGCTTTACCCGCTAATCGATAGCCGCGCTGTGCTTTACTGGCTTTACCTAACCGCACAGGCACCACGCTCGCCACTTGCATAGCCAGCTTAAGTAGTGCCTCAGTATCGCCACTGAGGAGTTCAAACTCGAGCTCACACAGCGCTTCTTGCTGACCATTGGCGGTGATTTCACCTATGTCTAACGCCACTTCGACCAAGCTATTATCAATTTGGACATGCCAAGCACGGCGATAAAAATCGGTGTGAAATATACAGGTCAACTGGGCTTGTGTGGCGGCTAAATCCGCATCGGCGGGCCAAATACTGGCTGGGAATAGACTTAAATCTGGGCTATCGGCTTGGATAGTCACATTATATTCGGGCCGCGAATGAATCCCGCCCACGACTTGCCCAGCGGTTTTTATGGTCTGCTCTCTATGTGCATCGTAACCGCGCACCCGCAAACCCATGTCCCACTGACGCAGTTGTAAGTCAGGTGTGTCGAAGTAACCATTCGCCAAACGACGTTTACCTTGGGGGACGGCATTATCGAGACTATCTAACTTATTTATCAGGGATTCTTGATATATCGACAGGAAAAACAGTTTTAATTCAATCTCAGCATTCATTGCGTTACCGCTCATTTTGTCATCAAACTTTCATTGATGCGTCATCTTTAGTTCATAATGTCACAAATGTGTCATAAAAATCCCGTAGGATTTGGTTTTGCAGTTGATATATAACCCGTTAGAATAAAGCTGTCGTTTTTTCTGAAAAAACACAGTTTCAATACGCGGACGCATAGGTTAACATGCGCCCGCTTTTTCCAATAATGGAACAATCTAAATAGGTAAACGGCAATGCCAGTAAACTCTATTTTGGGCGTGTTTGCAAAATCGCCAATTAAGCCTCTTCAAGAGCACATGGACAAAGTACACGATTGCGCATCGTTACTCGTCCCCTTTTTCGAAGCCACTATCACAGGTAACTGGGACAGTGCAGTTCAATTACGTAAGCAAATTAGTTTAGCCGAGAAGCAAGCAGATTCACTGAAGCGTGAAATCCGCCTGACTCTGCCAAGCGGTTTGTTTATGCCAGTAGAACGTACAGATTTATTGGAACTTTTAACTCAACAAGACAAGATTGCCAACAAAGCAAAAGATATTTCTGGTCGTGTTATCGGCCGTCAGCTGTTAATCCCTCAGGTCATGCAAGTCCCTTTTATTGCTTATCTACAACGCTGTATCGATGCGGTAGCACTAGCAAAACAAGTCATTAATGAACTCGAAGATCTGTTAGAAACAGGTTTCCGTGGTCGTGAAGTCGACTTAGTGGCAAAAATGATCAACGAACTCGATATCATCGAAGAAGATACTGACGATCTACAAATTCAGTTACGCCGTCAGTTATTCGCCATGGAATCTGAATTGAATCCTGTCGATGTGATGTTCCTCTACAAAACGATTGAATGGGTCGGTGGTCTTGCAGATCTTGCCGAACGCGTCGGTTCACGTCTTGAGCTTATGCTGGCTCGCGTTTAACAAATAAGGTTATCAAGGTATCAATATGGTTGATGCAGGTATTGAGGTGGCTAACGTCTTAGTCACCAATGGCCCGTGGCTTATTGCCGTTGCGGCTGCATTTGGTTTTCTCATGGCATGGGGTATTGGCGCCAATGACGTTGCCAATGCGATGGGAACCTCTGTAGGTTCAAACGCAATTACGATCAAACAAGCGATTATTATCGCGATGATCTTTGAGTTTGCGGGCGCTTATTTAGCCGGTGGCGAAGTCACCAGCACGATCCGTAATGGGATCATTGATTCAAGCTACTTTACAAACACCCCAGAATTGCTGGTTTACGGCATGATAGGTTCGCTTTTAGCGGCAGGTATTTGGCTAGTGGTTGCGTCAGCTTTAGGTTGGCCAGTATCAACAACTCACTCTATCGTCGGTGCCATCATAGGTTTCGCGGCAGTCGGTGTCGGTACTGAATCGGTCGAATGGGGTAAAGTAGGCGGTATCGTAGGTTCTTGGGTGATTACCCCTGCAATCTCAGGCTTTATGGCTTTTATCATATTCCAAAGCGTACAAAAGCTTATTTTCAACACTGACGACCCATTGAGCAATGCTAAGCGTTATGTGCCTTTCTATATGGCATTCGCTGGCTTTATCATGTCGTTAGTGACCATTCTTAAGGGCTTATCCCATGTGGGTATTCACTTAAGTGGCGCAGAAGCTTACCTGTTAGCGGGCGCTATCGCAGTTGTGGTGGGTTTATTTGGTAAAGTGGCCATTTCACGTTTACAAATGAGCGATAAAAACGACCGTCAAACCCAGTTCAAAAACGTTGAAAAAGTGTTTGCGATCTTAATGGTACTGACGGCCTGTTGTATGGCTTTCGCCCATGGCTCAAACGACGTTGCCAACGCGATTGGTCCTTTAGCGGCGGTGGTTTCTGTCGTTAACAGCGGCGGTGAAATTGCATCAAAATCACCATTAGTCTGGTGGATTCTACCTTTAGGTGCCGTAGGTATCGTGATGGGTCTGGCTATTTTTGGCCAGCGCGTGATGCAAACCATAGGTAAAAACATCACTCACCTGACGCCAAGTCGTGGTTTTGCAGCTGAATTAGCAGCGGCTTCGACAGTGGTTATCGCATCGGGCACAGGCTTACCTATCTCTACCACTCAAACCTTAGTCGGTGCGGTATTAGGTGTGGGTATGGCCCGTGGTATCGCAGCGATTAACATTGGTGTGGTGCGTAATATCGTCGTATCTTGGGTTGTGACCCTACCTGCAGGCGCAGGCCTATCAATCATCTTCTTCTTTATGATTAAAGGTATCTTTAATTAAGAGGTTTCGCTAAATAAGTTACTGAAGTTAAGTAATATTAGCGCCTAGGACTAGAAGGTCTTAGGAAAGATAGAGTGAAATGGGAATGGTCATAGCATGGATGCAGTAATGCAAGAGGGAAGTCTATGACTTCCCTCTTGCATTACAGGCCTCAAATCCCTAGCATGTGCAGACTATTTCGTTGATGAGAATACAAAAGTGTTTAGACTCCTGACTCTGGTAGGAATGATGTTACTGTCTTCCAACCTGCTGGCCGAAGGCCAATCCCGTTACATCTCGGATAACGTGTTCCTTTATCTTTTAGGTGGCCCAGGTACTGAGTTCCGAATTCTTGGATCAATTGAAGCCGGTCAACCTGTGACACTGCTCAACGAAACCCAAGGTGATTACTCTAAGATCATCGACCATAAAGGCCGCGAAGGTTGGGTGCAAACTAACCTAATCAGCTCGACTCAAAGTTTCCGTGAACAAGTGCCAGCGTTAACCACTGAGCTTGCACAAGCTAAAGCTAAACTAGCGGGAGTATTAAGTTCGACTGATAACCACGCCGACGAAGTGACCGAACTGAAGGCTAAACTAAGCGAGTTAGAAACGAACCTCGCCAAAACCACTCAAGAACGTGATGAACTTAAAGTCGCGGTTGATCGCTCAGCCCAAGATGAGCGTTTTGAACTATGGCGCCAAGGCGGATTAATTGCAGGTATGGGGTTAATCCTAGGCATTATTTTAGTGTATTTACCTAGACCACAACGTCGCAGTAAAAAACGTTGGATGTAAGTCTGACACACAAAAAGTCTTCATTTACCTTCCAAAAGCCAGTGTTTTCAAACACTGGCTTTTTTGTCAATCAAGCGTTACATCGACTTATACCAATCACCTTAAATATCTAATCAGTTCAGAGCCTCACAGGCATCTCAATCCAAGGCGCATTGACGCAGAAATGGTCATTCCCTTTTAAGTCAATGCAACACGGGAGTGGGATGCCTGTGAGGCTCCCGAAGGGCGGGTTTCAACGCGCTTTATACTGCGTTTAAGGCTTTCGACAGAGCACCACTATGCCTTCAAGCCTTCGCCTTGTCTAAAGCGCGTTGAACTCCCGCTGAATGAACAGATATTTAATACGATTGGTATTATTAACAAGCCAATCAAACAAGCTTCACAATCTTTCACGCTATAGTGTTGTCCGTCACATTTTGGTTGTATAATCTGCGCGCGCAAACCTTCATATTGTATACAAAATATCAAATGCGTTTGGCGCCTCCCAATTTGTTTCAACAATAGCGCCCCAATAACGGCCAAGATGGAAGCGATAACTATGTTCAAAGCGAGTGAAGTGCTGGCAGGCCGCTACGATTCTGCCAATCTCGACGAACTGTTCAAAGCGATCAGCGACAACTACATTGTCGATGAAGAACAATACTTGTCAGAGTTGATCCAACTAGTTCCCTCCAGTGATGAAGCCATAGAGCGCGTCACTCGTCGTGCCCACGAACTGGTTAACAAGGTTCGTCAATTCGATAAAAAAGGGTTGATGGTCGGCATTGATGCCTTCTTGCAACAGTACAGCTTAGAAACACAGGAAGGCATTATCCTGATGTGTTTAGCCGAAGCGCTGCTGCGTATTCCCGATGCGGCCACTGCCGATGCACTGATTGAAGATAAGCTTTCAGGCGCTAAGTGGGATGAGCACATGAGCAAGAGTGACTCTGTACTCGTTAACGCATCGACCTGGGGCTTAATGCTCACAGGTAAGATTGTTAAACTCGATAAAAAAATCGATGGCACCCCAAGCAACTTACTGAGCCGCTTAGTTAATCGTCTCGGCGAGCCAGTAATCCGCCAAGCCATGATGGCCGCGATGAAGATCATGGGTAAGCAGTTCGTACTGGGCCGCAACATGAAAGAAGCCCTGAAGAACAGCGAAGACAAGCGTAAGTTAGGCTATACCCATTCCTACGACATGCTGGGTGAAGCGGCGTTAACGCGCAAAGATGCCGAAAAATACTATACCGATTACGCCAATGCGATAACCGAGCTCGGTGCTCAAAGCTATAACGAAAATGAATCACCGCGCCCAACGATCTCAATCAAGCTATCGGCATTGCACCCACGTTACGAAGTGGCCAATGAAGACCGCGTTTTAACTGAACTGTACGACACAGTTATCCGCCTGATAAAACTGGCTCGCGGCTTAAATATCGGTATTTCTATCGATGCTGAAGAAGTCGATCGCCTCGAGTTGTCACTGAAACTGTTCCAAAAACTGTTTAATTCAGATGCAGCAAAAGGCTGGGGATTACTCGGCATTGTGGTCCAAGCTTACTCTAAGCGTGCCCTGCCCGTACTGGTTTGGTTAACTCGCCTTGCGAAAGAGCAAGGAGATGAAATTCCATTACGTCTGGTAAAAGGCGCCTATTGGGATAGCGAACTGAAATGGGCCCAACAAGCTGGCGAAGCCGCTTACCCACTTTACACTCGCAAAGCCGGTACTGACGTTTCTTACCTCGCCTGCGCCCGCTACTTATTATCGGATGCGACTCGCGGCGCTATCTACCCACAATTTGCTAGCCACAATGCGCAAACCGTTGCGGCGATTTCAGATATGGCGGGCGATCGTCACCATGAGTTCCAACGCTTACACGGCATGGGACAAGAGCTGTACGACACGATTTTGTCGGAAGCTGGCGCCAAATCGGTACGTATTTATGCGCCCATCGGTGCCCATAAGGATCTACTGCCCTACTTAGTGCGTCGTCTGCTGGAAAACGGGGCCAACACTTCGTTCGTCCACAAGCTCGTTGATCCTAAAACCCCCATCGAGTCATTAGTGGTGCATCCGCTAAAAACGCTGACGGGCTATAAAACCCTGGCTAACAATAGAATCGTTTTACCTGCCGATATTTTCGGTAGTGATCGCAAAAATTCCAAGGGACTCAATATGAACATCATTTCCGAATCTGAGCCATTTTTCGCGGCAATAGAACAGTTTAAAAATACCCAATGGCAAGCGGGCCCTCTGGTTAACGGCAAAACCTTAACCGGTGAGCACAAAACCATAGTCAGCCCATACGACACCACCCAAACCGTGGGTCAAGTGGCCTTTGCCGATGATGCGGCCATAGAACAAGCACTCGCGTCTGCTGAAGCGGCGTTTGCCTCATGGGCACGTACGCCAGTTGAAACCCGCGCATCAGCACTGCAAAAGCTAGCGGATTTATTAGAAGAAAACCGCGAAGAATTGATCGCCCTCTGTACCCGTGAAGCGGGCAAGAGCATTCAAGACGGTATCGACGAAGTCCGTGAAGCCGTTGATTTCTGTCGTTACTACGCAGTACAAGCCAAGAAAATGATGGCGAAGCCTGAACTGCTTCCTGGCCCAACGGGAGAGCTGAACGAACTGTTCCTCCAAGGTCGCGGCGTATTCGTGTGTATTAGCCCGTGGAACTTCCCACTGGCTATCTTCTTAGGTCAAGTGTCAGCGGCATTAGCGGCGGGTAACACAGTTATCGCAAAACCCGCGGAGCAAACCTCGATTATTGGTTACCGTGCAGTGCAACTCGCTCACCAAGCAGGTATTCCTGTCGAGGTGCTGCAATTCCTACCGGGTACAGGTGCGACTGTGGGTAGCGCAATTACGGCCGATGAACGTATCGGTGGTGTGTGCTTTACCGGTTCAACTGGCACGGCAAAACTGATTAACCGTACACTGGCTAACCGTGATGGCGCGATTATTCCATTAATCGCCGAAACTGGCGGTCAAAATGCCATGGTGGTGGACTCAACCTCACAACCTGAGCAAGTGGTTAACGATGTGGTTTCATCGTCATTCACTAGCGCAGGTCAACGTTGCTCGGCGCTGCGTGTACTCTTCCTCCAAGAAGACATTGCCGATCGCGTGATCGAAGTGCTGCAAGGCGCGATGGATGAGTTAGTGATTGGCAACCCAAGCTCAGTGAAAACTGACGTAGGCCCAGTGATTGACGCCACCGCCAAAGCCAACTTAGATGCGCACATCGACCATATCAAGCAAGTCGGCAAGCTTATCAAGCAAATGCCGTTGCCTGCTGGTACAGAGAACGGTCACTTCGTTTCGCCCACTGCGGTTGAAATCGATTCGATTAAAGTGCTTGAGAAAGAACACTTTGGCCCAATCCTGCACATTATCCGCTACAAGGCATCTGAACTTGCCCACGTGATCAATGAAATCAACAGCACAGGCTTTGGTTTAACCTTAGGTATCCACAGCCGTAACGAAGGCCATGCCCTCGAAGTCGCGGATAAAGTGAACGTAGGTAACGTGTACATCAACCGTAACCAAATCGGCGCAGTGGTTGGCGTTCAGCCTTTCGGCGGTCAAGGTCTGTCAGGCACAGGTCCAAAAGCCGGCGGCCCACACTACTTAACTCGCTTCGTGACTGAAAAGACTCGCACTAACAATATCACCGCCATCGGTGGTAACGCGACGTTACTGTCTTTGGGTGATGGCGAAGAATAATATCGCTCGCCAGTAAACATAAAAAAGCCAGACTAAGTCTGGCTTTTTTATTGGCTGCGGTTTATCTCTCACAAAGATGTATTCCTAAACCTCAGGATGAAATATCTAGCCTTTAATATCGAACGAGTGCGAGCTAGCTCAAATTTTTAATCCTTGTGATTTCAAAGCACTTGCGGGGGATTGCGTACGGCTGATAAAAGCCCTCATAATCACACAGTAATTGAGCTTGATGGTTTTGACTTCTACTTTTGACTTTAAAATAAGGTGGCTATGACATTTTCGCTGTTAGATATTTCTGCATTGGCGTGGTTTATCGTTTCTTGGGCTGGCTATACCGCCTTTGCCCGTCGTAAGGCGAAAGATACCGACTGTATTGCCCGTGGTCTGCATAAGCATAGAATTTACTGGATGCTTGAGGTGATGACCCGCGGCGTGCGCGTGGGTGATGCGGCGCTGCTGGCCAACCTTGAGCGCAATATTGCCTTTTTTGCCTCGACCACGCTGTTCGTGCTCGCGGGTGTACTGACCTTATTTGCGCAAGTTGAACGACTAGAAAGTGTTATTGCGACGATTCCCTTCGCCACACCACCGAATCATGCGCTGGTGCAAGTCAAGCTCGCCTTGCTAGTCAGTATTTTTGTGATGGCCTTCTTCCAGTTTACTTGGTCGATGCGCCAATACGGTTTTGTGAACGTGATGATAGGCGCGGGTCCTTTAGACAGCGATGGCTCGAACGACAATCTCAAAGCCTACGCAAGACAGATGGCGACGGTACAAGATCAAGCGGCGCACTCCTATAACTATGGCTTACGCGCCTATTACTTTTCGATGGCAGTATTGTGCTGGTTTGTACACCCGATACTCTTTATCTCGGCGAGCTTATTTGTGGTCGCAACCTTATATCGCCGCGAGTTTAAGTCCCGCGCAGTTCTGGCGATCACAGCGGCAAAAGGGCATCTGCAAATAGAGAGTCAAGTGCGGGAAACGGCACGCAACCATAAAATAGAATCATAACCTTAGCGGTTTAGGTCGCAGGTATCATCTTGGTTGAAATTATTGTTCTATACTCTTTGGGTTATGTTTCTATTGAAATACTGGGAGAGTGCTATGAGCGATAACTTATTAACCTTAGATGAAGTGTGCAAAATGTTAGATAAAACACCTGCGACCATCAAACGTTTCGCTCGGGAGAATTTACTCTCGAGTGTTCAAGATGGTGACGAATTGAAATTTCCTGAAGCGGAAGTGAAACGCTATCTCGCCTTTTCACAACGCTTAGGCTAAAACGCATTTGGCAATTAACGGCAAATAAAGCGGGGTAACCGCTGCTTAATCGTTTGAGTTTGTGAAAGTGGCTTGAATGTAAATGCGATGCTTAAGTTTAAACACAAGGCTTAAGTTTAAGTCGTCGATAGCGAGTTAAAACAAACCTTGAATGCGATATGGACAGTGACGCTCAAAGGGATTTGAACTTAGCCATAGCGGTTTGTTGCGAGAGATTGCTTAGCCAGATTTAGCATCCGGCCATTAAACTTACACCGCTAAACTTTAAGCTATTAAACGTTAAGCCATGAACTTTAAGCTTTTAATCCAACAAGATTGAACCATCACTGATCATTTAAAGCCTGCTGCAACTGCCGATAGGATAACAACTCCCGCTGCGTTTCACTTAAACCCAAATCGGCGGCGAGTTGTTGTAATTGCGCTTCATACTTAGGCAACAAGGTTTCATCGTTAGTCATAATCGCAAGCTCGGCAAAATCCCCTAAGCCTTCGAGATGATCGATTGTTAGATGAAATTCACCGAGAAAATAGATACTGCGGCGCTTTTTAATTTCCAGTACGCACTCATAACCTAAGGTATGCAACATACTCTTTGCCTTGGTCGCTTCTGTGATATTAACGGCTTCACAGCGGTCTTTTTCCGGTCCTTTCACTATCCACAACATAATCCCCGATGGCTGCATCTCACGGATACACAAACTCTTGTGCTCGACTTTAAGTGATTGTGATGGCAGATCAAAGTAACAGTCATGCTCAAGATTATCTTCGAGCATGATCTCAGGATTTCTCATCTGCAAGGCAGCGAAAAAAGCGTGGCGATCCAATAAGCGATATTTAAGCTCGACCTCAAATTTACCATTAAAATGGGCATTGATTTGTGGGGCTAACGCTTCTGGCATCGCAGGGTTCATCGATTTATATCCGCTTTTAATGGGTAAAATATATCGCTATTCATCATATTGAACGTCAAAGGTTTGAGCGTTAAAGGCTTGAATACAGGAGGCTTAAGCGAGTCTTTGGTATAAGGCCTGATAATCTGCACTGTCTTCAATTAAGCTCTGGTGAGTGCCAGACGCAATAATCTTACCCTGACCGAGTAGATGAATGTGATCCATCTTCGCCATAGCAGTTAAACGATGGCTAATCATCAGCAAGGTTTTATCCTGAGCAAATTCAAACAGTAAACTTAAAATCTCTCGTTCGGTGCGCTTATCAAGCCCTTCGGTTGGCTCATCGAGCAATAGCAGCGGCGCATCACGCAGCAGCGCTCTTGCAACACCAATTCGGCGCTGCTCGCCACCCGAAAGCTGACGTCCACCTTCACCAATCCACCTATCCAGCGGTTTATCTCCCGTGAGTAAAGCGCCAAGTCCAACCCGCTGTAACACATCAATCAAGCGCGCGTCGTGGGCCGTGCGTTTCTCGTCTTCGATAACAGGTAGCGCTAATACTAAATTTTCCCGCAAAGTGCCCGCAAACAGATAGATGCGTTGGCTAATCACAGTTATCGCATCCCTAAGGCCGCGCTCGCTGTAATCTGAAAGAGGAAGACCATCGAGCTTGATGTGCCCTTGCTGCGCTTGCCATTCGCGGGTAATCAGCGCCAGTAAACTCGACTTACCGCAACCCGTTGGCCCAAGTAACGCGACTTTTTGCCCCGCTTTTATCTCAAGGGACAAACCTTGCAGCACGTATTGATCGTCTCGATAACCAAAGTGGATATCTTCAATCTGCAATGCGCCAGATTTTGCCCTCAGGCCAGTATCGGCAACAAATTGAATATCGGCCTCTTGTTCAGTGATTTCATTAATCCGTGTCGCCGCCAATACGCAGCCAGACAAATGCTGAAACGCGCCCGCAATCGGCATCATCATCTCAACGCAGGCCATAGTGGCAAACACCATAAGCGCAAACATGGGGCCCGGCGGCACGGCATCACCCACGCCTTGAGCGGCTAAATACAGCATCATGATCAAGGCTGAGCCAGTGGAGAGGATCAACATGGCTTGGCTGAGCGCTGTGATATTGGCCATCGCACTTTGGCTGCGAAACAGCTCTGTCTGCGCATCATTCAGTTTTTGCCTGAATCTGTCGTTGGCGCCAAATAGGCTGAGTTCGGCTTGGCCTTGCAACATATCCAATAATTGCACCCGATAATGACGCTTGGTTTCGAGCATGGTCCGGCTCGGCGCGTGTCCAAGGCGATAAAATAACAGTGGCATCACCAGCCAAATGGCGACTAAAAACAGGCAAAGACTGAGGGCAAGTTTGGCATCGAACCATGCGAGAAATAGATACAAGAGCCCAGTCATCAGCAGTGATGCCGCCATAGGCGTGAGCAGTCGCAGATATAGATGATCTAGGGTATCGATATCGGCAACTAAGCGATTAAGCATGTCGCCACGGCGTAGCCCCTGCAGATTTTTAGCACTGAGCGGCAAGAGTTTACGCCACGCCCAAACGCGAAGCTCTGTCAGCAGCTTAAAGGTCGCCTCATGGGTCGCTAAACGCTCGCCATAGCGACTGGCAGTACGGGCAATGGATAAAAAACGCACGCCGCCAGCAGGAGTGAAAAAGTTAAAGGACTGGGCCGTGACTATCGTCAAACCCGCGACCGCGGTAGCAGAAAGAAACCAGCCCGAAAGTGACAGTAAACCTATACCTGCCATCAAGGTAATAATGGTCAGCAGCAAGCCCACGGACATCATCAGCCACTGGCGCGAGAACAATCGAATAAAGGGGATTAGCACTTTCATTGGGCCTTTCCTTTAGTGGGCTCGGCGGCACTGTCGAGTGGAGTATCACTGCCGCTGACCGATAACGGTACAAGTTCAATATCCGCCACGGACTCAATATTCTCACGCAGTAAGGTTTGGAATAAGCCGTGCGTGTTAGACAAAGAGGTAAAGTCGCCCCGCTGTACTATCAAGCCTTTATCGAGCACAAGAATAGTATCCATTTGATCTAACTGATCTAATCTGTGGGTCACCATAATGCACATCTTACCCGTCATGGCCCGATTTAACGCAGAACTCACCGCCTGCTCACTCTGACTATCTAAACTGGCCGTAGGCTCATCGAGGACAAACAAACTCGCCTTTTGCCCAAGCGCCCTGGCCAAAGCAATACGCTGGGCTTGGCCGACGGATAAACCGGAAGATTGCTCACCGACCGGCGCATCTAATCCCAGTGGCTGCGCCTTAACGAAGTCGCTGATATTGGCCTCTGCGAGCAAGTGCCACAGTCTATCGTCGGGCAAAGTTGGGTCGGCTAAGGCAACGTTATCCCGCACTGTGCCGTGGAATAACTGCGGTTCCTGTCCCAGCCAAGCTAAATGCTGTCGCCAATGGGCTAAATCTAGTGCGGATAACTCATGGCCATTGATCAGCAAATGCCCCTTATAGGGTAAAAATCCCAATAAGGCATTGAGTAAACTGGTTTTCCCCGCGCCGCTTGGGCCAACTAAGGCTAAACGTTGATTGTCTTTTAATTCAAAACTCAGCGGGCCGAGTAAACGCGTGCCATCAACACTAAACACTTCAAGATGATCAGCACTCAGGGTTTCTATGCTATTTATACGCACTTGGCCGACAAACTCAGGTTCAGGATGTTCGAGCAAGGTAATCAAGGCTTCCGCGGCGCCGACGGCCTGCGCCTTAGCGTGGTAATGAGTACCCATATCCCGCAGCGGTTGATAAAACTCAGGGGCTAAAATCAGAATAAACAGCCCAGTAAACAGGCTAAATGGAATACCGACTATTTGAGGATCTGTACTTGAGCTGATATTGGCATGCGCGCCATAGTAGCCAAAATCTAAGTGACCTAAGTAACTGAAACCAAAATAAACCGCCAGCACAGCAATCGAAACCGCCGCAAAAAACTCTAATACCGCCGAGCTTAAAAAAGCCATGCGCAGTACCGACATAGTGCGACTACGGAACTCTTCCGAAGCAGTGGCGATTACCTTTAGCTCAGCATCACCACGGTGGAAGAGTTTCAAGGTGCTTAAGCCTTTTAATCTATCCATAAAGTGGCCGCTTAATCTTGCAAGCGCACTGAAATTTTTGCGATTGGCATCGGCAGCGCCCATGCCAACTAAGATCATAAACATAGGGATTAACGGCGCTGTGAGTAACAGAATTAATCCTGCCGCCCAGTTAATCGGGAAAACCGCCGCTAAGATGAGGATGGGAATAAAACCAGCAAGGCTGATTTGTGGGAGGTATCTGGCATAAAAGTCTTGTAAATCTTCGACTTGCTCTAACACTATACTGGCCCAACTGCCTGCGGGTTTACCTTTAATAAACGCCGGACCTAGCTTAGTCAACTTATCCATCACTGCCGCGCGAATATGACCACGTAGACGCTTACCCGCCTCAAAACTGGCACGTTCACGACCATAAGCCAGCAAGGCGCGCAGTAACATCAAGGCGATTAACGCAATCAAATGAGGAGTATAGGTATCAATACTCACGCTGGAACTGACCATTTGGGCATTGTCAGTTAGCGGTACGACTTGCTGCCCCATGATCACGCCATCCAGGATCGTCGCGATAATATAAGCCTGCGCCACCATAGCGACGGCGCTTATCATCCCAAGCCATAACGACAATTTAAGGAACAAACCACAGGCTTTTTTCTGGGCTTTAAGCCAAACAAGAAGGGATTTTTCTAACGACTTATCCATGGTGCTCCAACAAGAAAACAATTAAGCGACTCGTAGCGGGGATCGGCTATCGATAACTACTCAGTTTAAGGGGGCTTGCAACAGCTAAAAAGTTCCGATAGGGACGCAGTATCGCAGGCATCTAAAGCAGATGAAACCCTATTACAGACTTTTGCTAGCAGACTCACAAAAACGAGCTAAAGATAAACAAATCCCTGAGTTAACGGAACTTTCCCTAGCACTAGCCTGTTTGGGGAAACTTAGGTAGCATGAACCTCTTTGTATTAATTATCCCCTACCTATGCCAAATAAAAATGCCGGTTTTACCCTGATTGAACTCGTTGTGGTCATTATTATTCTAGGAGTATTAGCTGTAGTTGCTGCACCTAAATTCATTAATATACAATCAGATGCCTATAAGAGTCAGCTTTCAGGTGCACAGGCTTCGATGAAATCCGCCGTCACCCTATTCAAAGCTAAGTCGGAAATTGCTAACAGCGGCACCACCAATCGAGTCGTTTACGACGGGATCCGTGGCGAAAACTACCAACCTTGGGCAGCCAGTGCCAGCGGTACAGCACCAAGCGCCGCTTATACTACGCCGCCAGAGATTTTTAAGGCTGCTGGGCTCAATGTCGATGAATGGTCCTATCGAATCCATACTACTGGCGGTACCTACCAAGTCATTGCCACACCGAAGCAAAAACTGAACCTTGACACGCCGACTCAAGCGCAAGTCGAAGCGACAAATTGCTATATCGACTACAAGTGGGAAACGACGGGAATCCCCACCTATAACAAGGTCGACACAGGTTGCTAGAACGACCTTAAAGCTGAAATATAATAGAAAAACAGCGAGCTAACCTGAGGTTATCTCGCTGTTTTTGTTAGTGCCACATCTTACAATCAAACGTTTTTTAAAAACGTAACACTCACTGCACTGCGCCGTATTTCACTAACACATGCCAGAGTAACTTAAGTTCGTGGGCGACTTGAGCACGGTTACCGCGTTCGCGCCAATGCTGGGGTGAATGATATAAATCCCGCGCTGCCACACCTATGGCATAGGCATCGACTCTGTCTTCTATGGCAATTCGATTGGCCAGCGATGGCATAGTCGGCCCGCGAAAATCGCTTGGGATCTGCGCCGTATGTAAGCTAAAACCATCATGATATTGCAGCTCGATATCATATCTGTCGCAAATCTTGCTTAAGCTGGCGCCAATATCAGTGCCTTTAAAACTTGGATCGGCCACCAGCATAGCGATATCTTCATCGAGGGAAACATCACCGTGGATCTGCGCCTCGATATAATGATCGAGATTATTCGATAACGGCCGCTCGAAACGTGACAGCAAGGAAGCATTGAGCTGATGCCCCAAATAATGAATCACATTCAGTGGCTTAAAGTCGGATTTGCCTAAGGCATAGTGACGCTCAAAACTCTCGGTCAGCAGCGCCGCTAACACATCATCGAAGCATGATAGCGTGCCCTTCTCTTTCGGATTGCGGTAGGAGTCGAGATAACAAAAGGTTGAACGTGCCATCACACTGGCGTGGGTCAGCAAATAACAGCTACCAAAACGCGGCGCGGGGCCGTCCTGCCACATGCCCAGATCGAGTGCGCCATATTTAGGCCGAGATTTAGTGCCCTTGTATACATCACCAAATAGCTGATTTTCCCAGTGATCCCGTGGACCGCCTAATTCAGGGGATAACTGACCGTTGGAAATATGGGTCTCAAACTGACTGCGGTATTGACCATCACGCAGCAAACCTTCGGCCACTGTCATACCACGGCTGTCGATTCTATCGGGGTGAAAATGCAGCGCAATTCGGCCGCAGTTGAGTAATTGTTTGAGGGCGAGTTGCATCTCATGCATGGGGATGTTCGACATCTGCTGCACATTTTTAATCACAGCGACGGCCTGTTCACTGCGACCTCGAGCAAGGCGTTCAATATGCTGTATCGCTGTCATAGTCCACCTATAAATGAGAGGCGTTTAACCGTTTCCCGCGTTAGCTCATCCTAAAATAAACACGAGAGTCATCGCAAGCATGCAGAGAATAGATATTGATAAATTCTACTCCTATAGTCTTGAGTTTATACCACTCAAATTAATCTAGCGTGATCTACCGCTAACTCACTCTAATTTTTAGATAAAAAGAGTCGACGAGTTAACTTTTAACTGGCCTGTTTCGCTGATTGAATCAGCCTGATAGCCATTCTGTACATTTGAAGAATCCATTAAGCTCAACCGCCCCCAAAAATAACAGTATAAAGTGCGACCCAAAGCCTCTAGCAATACAAAACGGCACTTAGTAGGACGCAGATTCGCCCTCAATAAGCTCAAATTCGACTGAGGAAACTTGCGCCTAAAAGATAAGCGAGACCGAGTGAAAGCCGCTGACAAGCGATTTATGTGCCAATATGAATGAAACCCGCTGTAAAAGTCTTTATTCGATGGCACTTAGGCCCCCGATCCTGTAAGCTGCACGCCCGCCAGCAGACCTGGCTATTGACCATAAATGCAGCAAAGCGTTGCCACAAGAGACCAATCTATGAGTTTTACCTCCCTGGGCTTATCGGCCCCGATACTTAAAGCCGTTGCCGAACAAGGCTACGACACACCTTCGCCAATCCAAGCTCAAGCAATTCCAGCTGTGCTTCAAGGCAAAGATGTGATGGCGGCCGCCCAAACAGGAACAGGTAAAACAGCAGGTTTCACCCTACCTATGCTCGAACTCCTGAGTAAAGGTAACCGTGCCCAAGCAGGCCAAGTGCGCGCATTAGTGTTAACTCCGACACGCGAATTGGCGGCTCAGGTTGCAGAAAGTGTTGAAACCTATGGTAAGAATTTAGCACTGCGCTCAGCGGTGATATTTGGTGGCGTGCCTATCAATCCACAAATCGCGAAATTGCGCCACGGTGTCGACGTATTAGTCGCCACACCAGGTCGATTGATGGATTTGTACAATCAAAAAGCGGTGAAATTCAGCCAGCTTGAAATCTTAGTATTAGATGAAGCCGATCGCATGCTCGACATGGGCTTTATCCGCGATATCCGTAAGATCCTGGCCATTTTACCTAAGCAACGCCAAAACCTGATGTTCTCAGCCACCTTCTCCGATGAAATTCGTGAGCTGGCAAAAGGCTTAGTGAATAATCCGGTCGAAATTTCGGTCACGCCACGTAACGCGGCGGCGACCACAGTAAAACAATGGGTTTGCCCAGTCGATAAGAGCCAGAAATCGGCACTGTTGATCCAACTCATCAAGCAAAACGATTGGCAACAAGTGCTGGTATTCTCGCGCACTAAACATGGCGCTAACCGTCTGGCGAAAAGCCTTGAAGATGCAGGCATTAAAGCCGCCGCTATCCACGGTAACAAGAGCCAAACCGCACGTACTAAAGCTTTGGCCGACTTTAAAAATGGTCAAGCTCGCGTACTGGTTGCGACCGATATCGCCGCCCGTGGTTTGGACATTGACCAATTGCCACAAGTGGTTAACTTCGACTTACCAAACGTGCCTGAAGATTATGTGCATCGTATCGGCCGTACTGGCCGCGCTGGCGCATCGGGTCAAGCCGTGTCACTGGTGAGCAACGAAGAAATCAAACTGCTGAACGATATCGAGCGTTTGATCAATCGCGTATTAGACCGAGAAATGGTTGAAGGCTTTAACCATGTATTGCCTGAGTCACGTTTAGGTGGCGGCGGAAAAAGCAGCGGTAAATCAGTACCCAGCCGTAGAAACACTCGCAGCTCAAACCAACCTAGCTCACGCGATGGTGCCCCAAGAAGCGCCGAGCATAAAGACGGTCAACGCAGCGGTGACGTCGCGCGCGGCCACAAGCCAAACGACAAGAACCCAAGACACAGCGGTGAAGCCAGTAGCGCACCTCGTGCTGATTCAGCTAAACCACGTCCGCCACGTTCAAACGATGGCCGTGCCAATAGCGCTGGCGCTAGTCGTCCAAGTGAAAGCCGTTCAGGTTCTGGCGAAAATCGTGGCCAAGCGGGTGAGAACCCTTACGCCAATGGCCCAAAGAAAAATACCCGTCGCCCAAATAACGGTGCGAGTCGTCCAAGAAATTCACAGGATTAATGCACACGCTGAGCTAACTCGCTTGGCGATTTAGCCGCATTAAGCCCTAAAAAGAAACGCCCAACTCCGCATGGAATTGGGCGTTTTTGTTTGTCTTTGTTTGTCTTTGTTTATATATTCAACAAGCTGCACAATACGTTTAGCGCGTTATCCACACTTTGACCAATAACTCGCTTGAACAATCGCCACTTTAAACAACTGCCTTAAAAAAACTTTAAACAGCAACCTAAGTTAATTCGCCTTAACATCTGGCAACTGCTGTAGGACTTCATCCGTAAAATAGGGTTCATCTTCAACCCAAAAAATGTAGTCGAGCCCTAGGTAGTTTTGTGCAAAATCCAGCAGATCAGGCACAGTATTCTTTTTACCTGTCTTGGGATTAATCTGCCGCAAATTACCGTCTTGCACCGCCATGCCTTTCACCAATGCCGCTGGATATTCTTTAATAAAGGCGTAACTCTGCCCCATATGGCCTTTACGATATGGCATTAAATCTGGGCCACCTACGCCCATATTGAGCGCTTTGGCTTGCGCAAATAAGCCTCGCATATAGCCTTTGTCATTCCATGGCAGCCATTCGTCTGGTAAAAAGTTCAAATACACCATAGCGGTTGAATGCTGAAATGACTCAGCTAATACCTGCATGTTTTCGCCAATCGCATCGATATAGTCTTTAGGATTAAAATCACTGGGGAAGGTCGTTGTTCCGTCGGCGTTTTCAGTCCCCACTTCAATTGAGCTTTCACTAAAGTTAATACCAGTGATTTTCCCATCAAACTCTTGGCCTAGCTGACGCACCAATTGCTGATAACGCGCACGTACTGCAGGCTCCCACATTTTGGCAGACCAACCATATTCGTCATCCGTCACAGGTTTATTAGGATCACGCTCTGGCGCGCTCAGCATGCTTTGCTTCAACGCACCACCTTGATAAATCGGATCATCAAGTAAATACTGAGGCACGTTAAACCTCGGCGTAAAAGATTTATCTTGCAGCTGGATCCACAATTTTTTGCCTATCGAATCGAGATACGCAATATCGGCCTTAATCGCGCTGAAATCATATTCGCCCTGCTTAGGCTCTAAACTGCGCCAGGTATAAACAATCTGCGCACCGCCAAAACGAGGATCGCGCAGCGCCTTGTCGGCACGAATGTTTTCTCCGTTGGCCTCACGATGATTAATGTAAATGTAGTGCTGTAAAGGTTGCGACGCTGGCTGAGACTCTGATTGCCGCTCTGGTTGTGACTCTGGTTGCAACTCTGGTTGAATTGATGCAGCGCTCGCTGCGCTCAAAAAGATGCTTAGTAAAATCGTCCTTCGAAACATAAATACTCCAAACCGATGCACGCCTTATCACCTGACAAAGCCGTTAATCTGCTCATTTATTTTTTACTCAGAATCACTTCTACCACAGGCAAGCTGAGGGGCATATTAATTAAGCAGGCGAATACAAAGTGTTACTTAACTGCCCACCTTAATTAGCATTTACCAAACAAAAAGACTCAGTCATTGCATTAATCACACCCAACAAAAAAGGGAATAAACCTGAGTTTATTCCCTTTAAAGGTGAAGTGAATTAAATCGAGGTACGATTCAACTCAAGCTAAGCCAAGCTTACTTCATTGGCCAAGCGCGGTAAGATTTACCTTTAATGCGGCCGCCAGTAATTTTGTTCAGCGCTTTCTTGGCAACCTTACGATTAACGGCCACATAGGCGCGGTAATCGGTCACTTGGATTTTACCCACCTGTGAGCCTTCGATACCGTTTTCGCCCGTCAGCGCGCCTAAGATATCCCCTGGACGCAGTTTCTCCTTCTTACCGCCATCGATCTGCAAAGTGATCATGGTTGGCGCTGCAGGCGTGTTGCCGAGCAGGCTTTCAGATGGCAGTGATTCGCTGGTAATTTCGCGCTCTAAATACTCTTCTAACAAGGCAATCTTGTAACCGTCTTGATCGTTATAGAAGGTATAAGCAGCGCCTTTACTGCCCGCACGGCCAGTACGACCGATACGGTGAATGTGCACTTCGGTGTCGTAGGCGACGTGATAGTTAAACACGGCATCCAGCGCATCGATATCTAAACCACGGGCGGCAACGTCAGTCGCCACTAATACACAGGCACTCTTATTAGCAAATTGCAGCAGGGTTTCGTCCCTGTCTCTTTGCTCTAAATCACCGTGCAAAGCCAATACGCTAAAGCCTAAACCTTCAAGCTCATCGGCCACTTTTTGAGTTTCGCGTTTCGTGTTACAAAACACCACTGCGCTTTCAGGCTTATGTTCTAACAACAATAATTGCAGCGCTTGCATACGCGCCTTGTCATCGTCTAAATGATAAAAATGTTGGGCGATGCTCAAGCTGTCGTGATTACCTTCAACTTTAACCATGCTTGGGTCATACATGATTTGCTTAGCAATCGATTGAATTTGCTCAGGGAACGTCGCGCTAAATAGCAACGTCTGACGCTCACGCGGGGCTTGTTCGATAATCGCATCGAGGGCGGGTTGGAAGCCCATTTCTAACATGCGATCGGCTTCATCGAGCACCAACATGTTGAGATTACTTAAATCTAGGCGATTGCGATCTAAGTGATCGACGATACGGCCCGGCGTACCCACAATAATGTGCGCACCGTGTTCCAGCGAGCCAACCTGTGGCCCCATAGGCACACCGCCGCAAAGTGTCAGTACTTTAACGTTATGAATACCACGGGCAAGGGTACGGATTTCCTGCGCCACTTGGTCGGCCAACTCGCGGGTTGGGCATAATACTAAAGTTTGAATACGAAAGCGTTTAACGTCTAACTTGTTCAGTAATCCTAAGCCGAAGGCGGCCGTTTTACCCGAGCCAGTTTTACCCTGACCTATCACATCCTGCCCCGCTAAAATGGGTGGCAAACTTTGCGCCTGAATTGGCGTCATCTCGTTGTAGCCCATAGAAGAAAGGTTCTCAAGCAGTTCGGGTTTTAGCTTAAGAGTCGAAAAAGCCATTGATGGATTAGGCTTAGTATCAGAGTTGCTCAAGGTGAATATCCTGTGGTGGGTAACGAAGCGGCTGCTAGGTTACTAAAATTGCGTTACTTATCGATTTAACTGGTCTATCAAGATTCAGGCTAGCTTGAGTTAAGAATAAAGCGCTAGGCTCGCTCAACCCAAAAGCACGGCTATTGTAGCAACAAAGCGCGGCTTTTGCCTCAAGTCCTTCAGCAATAGACATAGCAGGCGTAAACAACTACAAAAAAGCCCTGTAGGAATACAGGGCTTAGGGCTAACTTAGATTTAGGTTTGGGTTTAGAATTAGCTCAGCGCGGCAGATTTAACAAATTAAGCGATGTGGCCGAAACGCCCTTCTTGATAATCGCGAATCGCCTGCTGAATTTCCGCTTGGGTGTTCATCACAAAGGGACCCATCTGGACGATTTTTTCACGGATAGGTTTCCCCGCAAACAGTAACATCCCAGCGCCGCGCTCATCGGCTTTAAGCTTAAGCACACTTTGGCTATCGACCACTAAAAACTCGCCCTCATGGTATAACCACTGTGAATCTTCACCCTTGCTTAAGTCACCTTGGTACAAGTACAAGGCGACAAATTCGTGTTGAGACAAATCAAGCGTGGCCTCAGCATTTGGCGCTAGGCTCAAATCAGCAATGGCAGCTTCGCCCGCTAATCCTTGAATAGCCGCACTAATCAGTGGCTGATCTTTAAAGCCCCAATCACCCGCTAAGGCTTTTAAGCTAGCGCCAGTGTTATTGGTCGCTTCAACGCTCGCGCTACCCGCAGTATCTTGATACTTCGCTGGACGCAGCTTGTCTTTGGCGGGCATGTTGACCCAAATTTGGAATCCATGCAGACCATCGACAGCATCGGCAAGTGGCATTTCAGAATGCACTACCCCGAACCCGGTACTCATCCACTGCACATCGCCGGCACGAATCGCCTTCACATTGCCCATTTGGTCACGGTGCTCAAAACCGCCCTTACGAATATAAGTGAAGGTCTCCATCCCGCGATGGGGATGTGCAGGGAAGCCGCCAATAAAATCTTGTTCATCATCGGATTTTATTTCGTCGATCATCAAGAAAGGATCAAATTTAGTCGTCACAAAATCGGCGACACGGCGAATATTGACACCATCGCCATCCATCGCGGCTTTGGCGGAAAACTGACTTAATACTTTCATTGCTGCTCTCCTATCAGTTGAGCAAAGCGATACGTGAAACGCCAAGATCATACGGCTAACACAAGACGCAAACGCTTTGCTGATGGAGGCAGAATAACAAGGAAGTTTACAAAAGAATAACGCGAAATCACGACCTAAACATTCGAAAAAATAGAACGGTATGCAGTTGATATCCACTCACACAGGTTTGCCATGGCATTTACTCGTCGACTCACAGACAGTCCATGGGGCGGACGGTCGTCTCGCTAATCACCATGGCTCACCTTTTTGGCACTAGTGTAACCAGTCTGTATGAAGGAGATACCCAGCAAGCTTTGGGACAGAAATGCGTTGGAAAGTAGTGTTTGGGATCAGTAATTTCAGTTGTTAGAAGTTTAGCGTTTACGAATATCCACTCGTACAGGCTTACCATGGCATTCGCTCGTCGACTCGCAGCCAGTCCGTCCTTGGATGCTCGACCGCCCCGTCCATGGGGCGGACGGTCGTCTCGCTAATCACCATGGCGCACCTTTCGAGCATTCGCGTAATCTGTAGATTTACAAGACATACGCAACATACTTTTGGACAAAAACGCGTTAGGTTTTTTACTCTAATCAGTTGGTTTCGGATTAATATTTCTATGGGGTAACGCCGCGTTAAGGGGTGAATGCCGCCTAAATCAACTTTCCGCAGACGACCTTCACCATAAAACTCATCGCTTACAAAAAATGCCACGCGGCATGAATCCCTCTTAAACGCTTTGTGTACGCCCAGCATGGGCATGAACTAATGAGGTGAAAGTCCTCTGTAGGAAGGTCACCGTTCAATAACATGCTGTTATTAAACGTTAACTACTAGCGAATGGCAAGGGCTTATCCGCGAGGATTGGTCTGAAGGAAGCCGCTAGCAAATTTGCGAGCTGATGAACAAGAACATCATATGAGGCGTAGGCTAGAGGTGAGTTGGCAGGGCCTCCCCCACGAA
Organism: Shewanella sp. SP1S2-4; assembly: GCF_031932075.1. Taxonomy (NCBI): domain Bacteria; kingdom Pseudomonadati; phylum Pseudomonadota; class Gammaproteobacteria; order Alteromonadales; family Shewanellaceae; genus Shewanella; species Shewanella sp. SP1S2-4. The sequence continues at coordinate 7 of NZ_JAUOET010000017.1, read as the reverse complement.
GTAAGGG
>NZ_JAUOET010000016.1:0-102226 GCF_031932075.1 Shewanella sp. SP1S2-4 | reverse complement strand
ACTTGCTGCGAGTCACTGGAATGACAGTGCTTAATCATTCCTCGTCACAGAACAAGTATGATGCGGTGTTAACGCTCTAGTAATCCACGCCCTGACTCAATCAATGCCAGCTTTTGACTACGGCTTAACTTTTTAACTGCGATCTCACGTCGCAGTGCATCGCCATGACTGCCAACCTGCTCTTGATACATCAGTGTTAATGGACCTTTACCCCGCAGATACTTAGCGGATTTGATACCACCCGATTGATGCTCGCTAAAGCGTCGTGTGACATCTGTAGTGACGCCAGTGTATAAATGCCCGTTGGCGCAGCGGACGACATACAAGTACCAGAGGGATGATGACTTTATGGGTGTAGGCTTCAGAGGTGCAGAATTTAATGGTACGGGATTCAGCGCATCTTCTGTCGTGGCGACAGCGCTAGTCACTGGGGCAAGTGTGTCTGCCCCCAGTGACTCATGTTGCTGTAAAGCGCCTATGTCCGTATTGCCTAGGCTGACGGCTGATTCGGTCACTTGCGAATGACCTACTTCGCCATACCTAACAGACTCAAGAAGAACGCATATTCTTGGGCTGTGTCTTGGTATTGGCGATAGCGACCACTCTTACCACCGTGGCCGGCTTCCATATCCACGTTAAGTAACAAGACTTTATCGTCGCTCTTGTACCATTGGTTTTTAACATCGCGCAGCTTAGCGACCCACTTGGCGGGTTCAAAATACTGCACTTGCGAGTCATGCAAACCCGTCGTCACTAACATGTGTGGGTATTCTTGCTCGGTGACATTGTCGTAGGGCGAGTAACTCAACATGTAATCAAAGTAAGTTTTCTCGTTCGGATTGCCCCACTCGTCGTACTCATTGGTCGTCAACGGAATCGACTCGTCCAGCATAGTCGTCACCACATCAACAAAAGGTACATGGGCTGCAAGGGCGAAATACTTGTCCGGCGCTTGGTTAGCAATCGCGCCCATTAGCAAACCACCCGCGCTGCCGCCAGAGGCGACAACCTTGTTTTTATCGCCATAACCTTGCGCCGTTAATGCCGTGGTTACATCGATAAAATCATTAAAGGTGTTTTGCTTATTCAACAGTTTACCGTCGTCATACCAAGGACGGCCGAGCATTTCTGAGCCGCGTACATGGGCGATGGCATACACAAAACCACGATCAAGCAGACTGATAACGGATGAAGAAAAATCGGGTTCCACTGTGTAACCGTAAGATCCATAACCGTATTGATACAGAGGGTTAGTGCCGTCTTTGTTGAATTTATCTTTACGATACACCAAAGAAACCGGCACTTTTACGCCATCACGGGCGGTGATAAACACACGTTCAGCACGATATTGGCTGGCATCGAAGCCGCCTAAGACTTGATCTTGTTTCAATAAATCCCGTCTATCGGGATTCACTAGCGAATATTCGTATACGGCTTCTGGCGTTGTCAGACTAGAGTAGAAAATGCGTAACTTATTGCTGTCTTGCTGAGAATTAACATCTAAACCCATCACATAGGCAGGTTCATCAAAACTCAGTTCGAAAGGCTTTTGACCATTGAACGGCATCACTTTAATTCGCGTCAGGCCATTTTCGCGGGTCTGAATAATCAGATAATCCTTGAGTACTAACTCGTCTTCAATACGGGCATTGGGGTTATGCGCAACCACTTCTTGCCACTTAGATTTGTCCGCCGCATCTTTGATGGCGACTTTCATCAAACGGAAGTTAGTCGCCTGCCAGTTGGTGAGAATGTAATAAGTATCACCCAGCTTAGACACGCTGTATTCGTGGCCTTCTTCCCGCGCTAACACTGGCTTGAATAAACCCAGTGGTTCGCTGGCATCGAGCACTGACACTTCGCTCGTTGTGGTGCTCTCTTGGAACAACACAATTTGTGACTCATCTAAGGTTTTGCCAAGCGAGATATAAAAGGAATCGTCTTGTTCTTCATACACTAACACGTCGCTCGATTGCTTAGTGCCCAGCTCATGGCGATACACTTGGTAGCCAAGTAAGGTCTGCAAATCTTTGGCGATATAGAACACATGTTTGTTGTCGTTCGCCCACACCACCCGACCTTCGGTGTTTTCAAGCACGTCGACGATCATGTTGCCCGAGGCCAAATCTTTAAAATAGATGTGGTACACACGGCGGCTGAGGACGTCTTCACCAAAGGCCAACATGGTTTCATCAGGGCTAACACTGGCGCCGCCTAAGCCATAAAACTCATGGCCCTTAGCTCGCTCATTCACATCGAGCATCACTTGCTCAATGCCATCGGCGCCCTTACGGCTGATTAGCGGATATTCGCCGCCTTCTTTATAACGACTGTAATAGCTGTGCTGGTGCCATTGGTAGGGCACGCTTGACTCATCGGCAACTAAGCGCTCAGTTAACTCTTTAAAAAGGCCATCTTGCAGCGGCTTTAAGGGTTTGAAATAAGCCGCAGTGTAGCGATTCTCAGCTTCGAGATGGGCCAACACTTTAGGATCTTTGCGTTCATCGTCACGCAGCCAATAGTAATCATCGGTGCGCGTTACGCCATGCAAGGTCATCAGATGGGGAATTTTTTCAGCAACTGGGGCGGGTACTTGCCCTTTTGAGGTCGAACAAGCGGATAACAACATGGCAATACCTAAAGTTAGCAGCAGAGATCGCATTTATACGTCCTTGTGACGTCCATAACGACCGTCGCAGAATGCAACGGCAAGTCAATAAGCTTATGTGTTCAATATGATAGTGGTCAGGTGTGCACTAGCGCAAACATTGAACGCGAGAAGTTGCCATTCGCGGTAAATAAGAGCAACATAACCGCGTTTTTGAGCGCAAACGGCTCAAAAGCAAATTCTCAGGGCGGGGTGAAACTCCCCACCGGCGGTAAATGGGTAACGCTAAGTGATTATTTTACTGAGCATCCCCAAAGCCCGCGAGCGCCCGAAATCACTTTCGGGGTCAGCAGATCTGGTGCCTTAGATTTTGCCTAGTGCAAAACTGACTATTCCAGAGCCGACGGTAATGGACTGTTTGCTTTAATGGCGACAGTGCTGAGTCCGGATGGAAGAGAATGTAAGACAACACCTTGTGGTATTTAAGTGCAACGCGCTTATGTATTGCAGTGTTAGCCTCATGTTTTGCAATAACTTCACCCCAAGTGAAGTGATATTGCTACAGCAAAATCGAGCCATTAGGTTTGATTAGGTTGTATTTCTGCACGCCCTGATTCTGGATATTCCAATGTCGTATTTTTTAAGGATATTAACCATGAATCAGTCTTTACTTGCTCCTTTTGGTACTGCTATCGAACGCGTTGAAGCGGGTCTTAATGCCCTGCGTCAAGGCCAAGGTGTGTTAGTGGTCGATGACGAAGATAGAGAAAACGAAGGCGATTTAATTTTCGCTGCCGAGACGCTGACGAACGCCCAAATGGCCATGCTCATCCGTGAATGTAGCGGTATTGTTTGCCTGTGTTTACCCGATGAAAAAGTCAAAGCCCTCGAACTGCCTGCTATGGTCGAGCACAACTCGAGCCAATACGGCACGGCTTTCACTGTAAGTATTGAAGCAACTGTCGGTGTAACGACTGGGGTTTCTGCCGCTGACCGCGTGACCACCATTAAAGCCGCGATTGCCGACAACGCTAAGCCAAGCGATCTCGCTCGCCCTGGCCATGTGTATCCACTTCGCGCCCAACCGGGCGGCGTGTTAACTCGCCGCGGCCATACCGAAGGCACGATCGATTTAGTGCAACTCGCTGGCTTAAAACCCGCAGGTGTATTGTGTGAAGTCACTAACCCAGACGGTACTATGGCGCGTTTACCCGAAATTATCGCCTTCGGTGCGCTGCACAATATGCCAGTGCTGACGATTGAAGACATAGTGGTCTACCGTAAATCGTTATTGGCTAAGGTCGGTTAAGTCAGACTTCAATGGCCTAAACTTAGGTCATTAATTTAAGACGAAGGGACGTTTCGCTGCGGCAAACGTCCTTTTTATTGGGCTTTATTTGCAGTCCAACATCGCTTAACCCACCGGTTATACCATTCCCTGAATCAACGCCCATAAGGGCAATAAATAAAGCCATTCTTTCGAATAACAAAATACTGTGTCACATCACAGACAAATGAAATGTTTGTTTGATAGGCAAAAAATACACTAATAAAAATAGTTGCTTAGCTCGATATATAACAATCTGCTTAATTTCGTGACCTAGATTAGATATCCATAAACTAAAGGTCGCGGTGACTGGCCGCCTATGTTAAATATTCTCACCCTGTGCCTAGTTCCATTTTCAACTCAAGTTCAACGTGATGACGTTGAATTTCTTTTTTGACTAGGCGAACGAGTGGAGTGATCTTTAATGCCGTCAGCGCTACACCACCTCAGTTTGAAGCAAAAGCTCATTCTGTTTTCGCTTGTCCCCCTGTTGATGATGAGTTTTTTTATTCTGACTCGCATGCATGGCTTAATAAATGAATCACACTCGGCCAAGCACAACCATCTTGCGGTGCAGGCGACGGTACACATCACCGAATTACTGTATCAGTTGCAGAATGAATATGGTCTGAGCACCAACCAACTGCCCACCGATAACGCGCTAGTCACGCAACAACAGGCGACCTCCAAAGCTCTCGATACGTTACTTAACAGTGAACCTTTAGCCCACCTCAGTGAGTCGCTCGATCCTAAGAGTATTGAAGCCAGTCAGATGAACGCATTATTAGATGCCATCACACTCACGGGCCACAGACTCGCCAACGCACGCCAAACCCTTGCGAGCGAAACACAAAGCCCGTTTACTGACCTCTATAGTCAACTGCACACTCAGCTGTTGCAGCTCATTCAACTATTGCAGTTACAGACCAACGAAATCAGCCAATCCCGCGCTTATACCGATTTATTGAACCTGCTAATGGTGCAGGAACTCGCCGTAAAAGAACGTAGCGCAATTAATCATTTGCTGCTCAGCGACTCACTCAATCTGAATGATTACCGCACCATAGGCTCCTTCATGTATGAATATGGCCGAGCTGTGATGCACGCGAGCAATGCAGCGATTTCCGATAGAAAATCGTTACTGCAAAACCTACAAGATTCGCCAGAGAATCAACGTATTCTGCAGATAAGCCAACAAATTGAGCAGCAAACCCGCATTAGCGCACTGGCACAGAATATTAATGCCAACTTAGGTTACGGTGGCTTAATGGGGAGTTTTCAGGACTATCTGCTGAAGGGCGATGACGTTTCACTGCAAAAATTTAATAGCGCGCTGGCGACGATTCATCTCAACTTAGATGAACTTAATCACGAGACCCGCTTTCTTCCCGAATTTAAGCCAGCGCTGAAAACCCTTGAGGACAGCATAGATCAATACCAATTCAGCATGGCCAAGCTGCAGCAACTGAAGCAGCAAGGCTTGCCGATGGCGGAGATCAACGCCATTGCGCAAGTCCCAGCCAGTGAGGACAAGTTAAGCCAAGCGATGACACAGTTGCTAATGCCGCCACATCCGATTGACAGCCAAAAATGGTGGGCGCTCACCACCCAGCGTATTGAACAACTGCATCAACTCGCCAAAGGCATCACCCAAACCATGGCGCAACAGAGCGAGTTTCAACAAAACCAAGCCCTGACCTTCCTCGGTCTGTACTTGTTATCAGCCCTGTTCACCGCAACCGTTACACTCTGGCTCGGACAGAAGATCATTCGCAACTTTATGGATAAAATCACTAAGATTGCCAATGATATGCAGCAAATGGCGGAAGATCCCAAGCTCAATATCAATATTCGCGTCTCAGGTACCGATGAACTGGCTCGCATGGCTCGCGCCATGAACCGGATGATCAGCGAACGGCAGAAGGCAAACCATGCCCTCACCCGCGCCGCTGCGGTATTTGACTATTCTGCCGAGGGCATAATGGTGACTGATGCCGACAACCATATCGAACTGGTCAATCCGGCTTTCTGCAATATTACTGGCTATACATTGGAAGAGGTGAAAGGCCGCAGTCCATCCATCCTCAGTTCTAGCCGTCATTCGCAGCACTTTTACACCACCATGTGGGAGTCGCTGCAAACAGAAGGAAAATGGGAGGGTGAGGTTTGGAATAAGCGCAAAAATGGCCAAGTGTATCCCGAGTATTTAGCCATTACTGTGGTGCGAAATGAGCAGGGGCAAATAATCCAACACATTGGTTTATTTATGGATATCAGTAAACGTAAACAATATGAGCAAGATCTTTGGTATCAAGCCAACTTCGATGCGTTAACGGGGCTGCCTAACCGTAAGTTGTTTAATGAGCGCCTGCAGCACGAAATCCATGTGGCGCAGCATGACTCACGCAAACTGGCGATTCTGCTGATAGATTTGGACCAATTCAAATACATCAACGATGTGCAAGGCCATGCCACTGGCGACCTATTACTTAAAGATGTGGCCAAACGCTTAGAAGGCATTGCGGGTAAAACCGACTTTATCGCCCGCATCGGGGGTGATGAATTTGTACTTATTCTGCCACGACTGACCAACGAACTCGCCATCGAACACATGGCAACGCGTATTATCGAAACCTTGGGCATGCCGTTTGACTTAAATGACCGCGAGATCCAGATTTCAGCCAGCTTTGGTATCGGCGTCTATCCCGAAGATGGCCTCGATGTCAGCTCACTCACCCGCAATACCGAAACCGCCATGTATCAAGCTAAAGATGCGGGACGGAACAATTTCAAATACTTCACCGCGGGTATGAATCAAGCCATGTTCGCCCGGATGGAATTAGAGCAACGCCTGCGCCGCGCCGTGGCACAAAATGAATTTGCCCTGCATTATCAACCCATAGTGGATATGCAAACTGGAGTCGTCTGCAGCGTCGAAGCCCTTATCCGCTGGCAAGACCCCGACTTTGGCCTGATCCCACCGGATCAATTTATCCCGCTGGCCGAAGAAACCGGACTGATAGAACCTATGGGCGAATGGGTGCTCAACCAAGCCATGCATGATCTCAGGCAGTGGCAAAAAAGTGGCTTAAAAATCAATGTCGCGATTAATGTTTCCGGTCGCCAATGCATCAACACCCGCGGCATGGGATTCGACCAAGTGCTGCAGGAATGCTTTAACCGCCACCATGTAAACCCACGCAATGTGCATATTGAGATCACTGAGAGCATGCTGATGGGCGATGCCAGCCATTGCTTGAGCACGCTCGAATCGATTCGCCATTTAGGCTCGCAAATCTATATCGATGATTTCGGCACAGGTTATTCTTCCCTGAGTTATTTGAAAAAATTCCCGATTTCAGTGATTAAAATCGATCGTAGCTTTGTGGAAAATGCCCTCGAAAGTAACGCTAATGCTAACTTAGTCAAAGCTATCGTCATGATGGGGCAAAGTCTCGAAATGGAGTTAGTGGCCGAAGGCATAGAAACCGAGGCCCAGTGGCACTTCCTGCGGGATCTAGGTTGCCACTTTGCCCAAGGATATTTGATCTCTAAACCACTGCCCTTCGACGAGATCACGCCCTTGCTGCACATCAAGCACACAGCACTGCTCAATCATGATTACCAAGATAGTTGTGTGAATATCTAAGCTTATAAAAAATAAAATGATAAAGAACAAAAAAGCAGCCTAGGCTGCTTTTTTGTGGCAAATAAAACGGACTTAAGCCTGTGGTTGGCCTTGACCGTTCATTATGCTTTCGCCGCCCTTAGAGGCTAACTTAGCTAAATCTTTATCAATAAAGAACAGCGCCTTACCATCTTCACCCACTAAACGTATCTTATCGACAATCGACTTGAACAGCTTTTCTTCTTCGTGCTGCTCGGCCACATACCATTGCAGGAAGTTGAAGGTTGAGTAGTCTTGATTCGAAAAGGCGGCATGGGCCAAGGCATTAATCTGACTAGTGATCAACTGCTCATGTTCATAGGTGAGTTCGAACAGAGCCAGTAAAGAACTAAACTGTGACTGCGGCGCTTCGATCGCCCCTAACAAAGGTAAGCCACCGGTTTCACTCACATAAGTGAACAGACGACGCATATGGCCCATCTCTTCGTCCGCGTGCTCACGCATAAACTTAGCTGCACCTTCAAATCCCTGATCTTCACACCATGCGCTCATTTGCAGGTATAAATTTGAGGAGAAGAACTCCATATTAATTTGTTCATTCAACTTTTCGATCATAGTGGCTGACAGCATAGTAAATCCTCTTTTGCATTCGAACTGAATCATGGGGCACATTGTCATCAAGGGGGTCGACAAAAGCAACAAAATTTACCTTTAGATTTTTAGCTAAGTTAATGATTCATTGATAAAAATGATTTTCATTTGTCCAGCGACTCGCGTTCAGCCTTCGACTTAGCTGCGCAAATTGCGTTACTTCTTGCTAGGTTATCATCCAAAGTGGCAGGAAAAACTGACTGGCCTATCACAGAAACTCACATGCAAATCATAGCCATCACCGATCACCGTGGCATAATAGCCAATCATAGTCAGGTGGAAATTCATTCAGCGTCATCACGACCCATTGCATATAAGGCAGACCCTCATGTCCGTAACAGCCGATCCTTGTTCGCAACCTAGCTTAATGCATCCAGATCAAGCTATTCCCCTTTTGCTCGAACAAGTTAGCCCAGTGTCAGACACCGAAGTCGTATTGCTTCCCCATGCCCTTGGCCGCGTCCTTGCAGAAGATCTCGCTTCCTGCATCGACCTGCCACCCTTCGACAACTCCTCCATGGACGGTTACGCCTTCCGTTTTGTCGACTTGAATACGCAAACCAATCACACCTCATTACGCCTTATCGGCACTTCGTTCGCCGGCCATGGTTTTGAAGGTGAAGCCAAACCTAATACTTGCATACGGATCATGACGGGCGCGCCCGTGCCTGCGGGTTATGACACAGTACAAATGCAGGAAGAAGCCGAAGTTGAAGGTGAGATTATTCATATTCGCCATCCTAAGGCGCAAGGTGCCAATGTGCGTTGTCGTGGCGAAGAGCTGACCCAAGGCACTAAAGTACTTACTGCTGGTATTCAAATTGGCGCTGCCGAACTCGGCGTATTGGCCACTATTGGTATCAGCCAAGTGCGAGTCTATCGTCAACTTAAGGTGGCGTTTTTCTCCACGGGTGACGAACTGCGTCCTGTTGGCAGCGAACTCGCGCCGGGGCAAATTTACGATTCAAACCGTTACTCGATTCAAGGTTTACTCAGCCGCGCTAATGTTGAATGGCTCGATTTAGGCGTGATTGCCGATGATCCTGAAGCCATACGTCAGGCATTTCGCCAAGCCGCCAGCCAAGCAGACATGGTGCTAACCTCGGGCGGCGTGTCCGTCGGCGAAGCGGATTTCACAAAACAAATTCTCGATGAAGAAGGTAAAATCACCTTCTGGAAACTCGCCATCAAACCAGGCAAGCCCTTTGCCATGGGCAAAATTGGCAAGGCGGTATTCTGTGGTTTACCGGGCAATCCCGTGTCTTCTATGGTGACGTTTTACAAACTCGTTTGGCCAATACTGAACAAGATGCAAGGTTTAACCCCAGTCGAGCCTTTGATGTTGGACGCCACTCTCACCACGCCAGTGCGTAAACAACCGGGCCGCGTCGAATATCAACGGGGCATTTTAAGCCGTAATGCACAGGGCAAACTCGAGGTTGCCATTACTGGTAGCCAAGGTTCTGGCATGTTGACCTCAATGAGCCTAGCGAACTGTTTCGTTTTATTGGAACAATTCCAAGGGGATACTGCCGCTGGCACGCAAGTGACGGTCGAGCCCTTTAACAGCGTGCTCTGCTAGGAAAATCTCAATGAATGTGCCTGACGATATTCTCAGCGACAGCGAACTCTTAAGATACAGCCGTCAGATCTCCATCAAAGCCATGGATATCGACGGCCAAGAACACCTAAAACAAGCGAAAGTGTTGATGATAGGTGCAGGCGGATTAGGCTGCGCCGCCAGCCAATACCTCGCAGTTGCGGGGATTGGCGAGCTGACCTTGGTCGATTTTGATCACGTTGAACTCTCTAACCTGCAGCGCCAAGTGCTGCATCAAGATGCCAATGTCGGCCAGCCAAAAGTCGAATCGGCCAAACAGAGCCTGAGCCAGCTCAATCCCTTTATTAAGATCAACATTATCAATGCAGTATTAGATGATCATGAGATTGACGCCCTTGTCGCCAATCACAATCTAGTGCTCGACTGCACCGATAATGTCAGTGTGCGCGAACAACTCAACCTCAGCTGTTTTAAGCATAAAGTGCCCTTAGTGTCCGCGGCGGCAATTCGGATGGAAGGCATGGTCACTGTGTTCGATTATCACAGCGAAACACCTTGTTATCATTGCTTTAGCGCCCTATTTGGCGAGCAACAACTCAGCTGCGTCGAGTCGGGCATCCTAGCCCCGGTCGTCGGCATGATAGGTTGCTTGCAGGCGGTTGAAGCCATCAAGGTGATCACTGGTATGGGTAAAACCTTAGCGGGCCGCATTTTGATGATCGATGCGATGACGATGGAGTTTCGTGAGATGAAACTACCGAAACACAGCAACTGCAGTGTCTGTGGTACTCAGGCTTAAGATATTCTCGCTTGAAAAACGGCTTTACTTGCCTTAACTTAGCTCGACGCTGGTGAGGCTGAACGACCAGTTAACATAAGGAAATCACAAGGAAAACATATGGATTCGGAAAACAGTGTATTTGATCGTATGACAACAGACGATCCCATCGTTGGCGCAGGTATGTACAACCTCGTTATCGGCCTCACGCTGATTTGGGGTTTTGCGGTTAACTATTGGATGGTCACCAATATCGACCCAGAAGCGATTGCCAGCGTTAATCCTTGGATTTTCTTTATCGGCTATTTTGCCTCCTGTTTCTTCGGGATTTATTTGTTTCAAAAATCGAGTAATCCCATCGTCAGCTTTATTGGCTACAACTTTGTAGTCGTCCCCTTCGGCTTAATTATCAATATGGTAGTCAGTCAATACGACCCTGAGTTAGTGACGGAAGCCATTCGAATCACAGGCCTAGTGACCATTGCCATGATGTGTTTAGGCACACTCTTTCCCGCCTTTTTCCAAAAAATTTCCGGCGCACTCACGATTGCTTTGGTGCTCGTCATCGTCGTCGAACTGATTGAAGTGTTTATCTTTAATACCCACCACGGGATTTTAGATTGGATCGTCGTGCTGATTTTCTGCGGGTATATAGGTTACGACTGGGGACGGGCGAATCAAATTCCGAAAACCATAGATAATGCCATCGATAGCGCAGCCGCTTTGTATATGGATATCATCAACTTATTCCTACGCATTCTGCGGATTCTAGGGCGCAAATAAGTCACCACGGAGTGTCTATGAAAATCCTATTACCGCTTGCTGCAACTTTACTGCTGGCAACTGTGGCACTCGTGGGTTGCGGCGAAGCTGAAAAACCTGCTGCGCAAGTTAAGATTGCTAATCCGGCCTCTGAGTATTGCATCTCTCAGGGTGGTAGCTTAGTAATAGAGAAAACCGCCGAAGGTGAGCATGGTATCTGTACCTTGCCAAACGGTGAAGCCATAGAAGAGTGGGCGTTATTCCGCCGTGATCATCAGGAAGAAAAGCCGCAGTAACAGTGGTTATTTTTACCTTTAATCAAAACAGGCGCCATTGGCGCCTGTTTTGTTATTAAGTAAACTGAAAATCTTAATTGGCTAAGTGTTCAGCGCGCCAGATTTTGCGCTTAGCGGCCGACTGAAAGCTCCACGCTAAGACCCGCGTAATTTTATTGCCTTGCTGCATTTCAATCGTCTTCACTGTATCGACGTTCAACTGTGCTAAGGCTTGATAACAAGGTTTCAGGTTTTCTTGCTTCGACACTAGGCTAGTGAACCACAGGCATTGGTCTGCAAACATCTGACTCTCACGGATCATAGTCGCCAAGAACTGTCGCTCTCCGCCTTGGCACCAAAGCTCTGCCGCTTGGCCGCCGAAATTCAGCTTAGGTGCAGCCTTTACTGAGCTCCCACGATTAAGCTGTAGATTATTCACCTTACGCTTTGTACCTTCGCTCGCCTCGGCCATAGAGGCATGAAATGGAGGATTACACAGGGTTAACTCAAAACGCTCTTCGGCTTGGATTACTCCCTTGAAGACCGCCTTGTCATCTGGCTGTAATCGTAAGCTTATCCGCCCTTGCAGCGCTGGGTTTTGCTCGATAATACTCTGCACATTGGTGAGTGAATGGGCATTGATATCCGAGGCAACAAATTGCCAGCCATACACTTGGCTGCCCAATATGGGATAAATACCGTTCGCGCCTGTACCAATATCTAATACCCTCGCCTTACTTATGGCACATGACTTATCGCCTTCGGCTAACAGATCTGCCACGTAATGCACATAATCGACGCGACCGGGGATAGGAGGACATAACGCTCCTTGAGGAATATCCCAAGAACCAATCCCATAGTGATGTTTAAGTAGTGCCGCATTGAGGGTTTTGACTGCCAAGGGGTCGGCAAAATCTATCGACAACGCGCCATAGGGCGTGGGCCGAACAAAGGTTTTCAGCCGAGGGAATGCACTGATTAGCGCCGGAAAATCATAGCCATTCAAGTGGGCATTACGCGGATGCAGGGCTTTTTTGATTTCAGCCCTAGGTTTGTCTTTGCTGGGCTTTGACCTGCCTTCAGGTTTAACCTGCTTAGATGCGTTAGCTTTTTGGCGGGGGCTCGCTGCGCGGGTTGCGGTTTTCGCAGTCGCTGATGGAACGGATTTAACGGCAGGTTTTGACATAGCAGCTCTTGTAACGCAATGGGCCGACATAAGTCAGCCCATAGAATAAGACAATGAATTAATCGTACAGATAAGAGGTAAAGAGTAAGTTTACAATCAATGCTTTACCTGCTTCTTGAGTGATCAAGTTATTGACCATATCGAAGCACTCACGACGGATTTCTTCACGGCCAGTGAGTGACTTAATCTTTTCTTCCGATTGATTACCTAACACTTCCACAATCGCGGCGCGTAATAGCGGATCGTGACGCTCAATAGTGACCAGATCATCGGGGCTCTTCACCATTAACTCGACGCTGATCTTCACAAACCCTAATTTCTTACGGTTAGAAATGTAGTTAGTGACGATTTCGGGCTCAAAACCATAGTAGGCGTATTCACCCGTAGGTGTTGCCGCGGGTGCAGCTTCTTTTTCATCGGCCGCATAAACACTGAAAACACTGGTAAACAGGATCAGACAGACTGAGAGTAATTTTTTCATAGCGACTTGCGGCTCCCTAAAAACAATCATGGTGATGGAAAATACTTCCCAATCTATATAGCCAAACAACCTGAAAACGCCAGATCAGTATCAGGAGGTCGCTTGGGTATATATGCTAGTGTCGCGACATGTTAAACTGCCGACGTTTGCCTATATTGTAACGAGTATTTAATGAATGTGACTAGCTTAAGCTTCCCCTATGGTGAATCTATTCAGTGGTTTTCAGCCGAACTAGCCGACAAACTCCCAAAATCGCCCTTGAAAGAATGGTTGCTAGCTACAGGCAGCCTAACTCAAAAACTCAAAACTTGCTGCACTCAATTTGAAGTCAAAGTCCTTGGCGAAGGACTGCATGCGCCCTTAGATGGCGAATATCCCCAGCAAGGCTCAGTATGGATCCGCGAAGTGTTACTTTGCCTCGACTCAATCCCTTGGGTGTTTGCCAGAACCTTGATCCCCGAAAAGTTAATGGCCGAGCGCCAAGCGGATTTTTTAGGGCTGGGCACCCGCCCCTTAGGTGAACTACTGTTTAGCCAAGATCATTTTGTCCCTGGCAGAATCGAAGTCGCCAGTTTTGAGACCTGTAGCCGCCTCGCGCATTTAGCCGAAAGTTTAGATCAGAGTGTCGAACATGAACTCTGGGGACGCCGCCGCTATTTTCATCACGGTGAACACGAAATGATCGTCAGTGAAATCTTTCTGCCTGCGGCCGAGCAAGCTATCCGTAAGCTTGAATCCGAGCTTTAGCCAAAGCTGCACTAATGACTGATGACAAATAAAAATGCCTCTAAATTAGAGGCATTTTTGATCTGCTATTACGCGATTCACTTAGCGAATATTTAACTGACGACGCCAAGTCAATAAGCCAAGGAAAGCAAGGCTCAACCAACCTAGACTACCACCGCCAGAACTTTCATTCGCCGGCGGAGTCACCGGAGGTGTGACTGGCGGCGTAACTGGTGCAGTAACGGTCACTGTCAGACTACTAATATCTTTAGTATTTTGCGCATCAGTTACTGTAAGCGTCACAGTATAAGAGCCTGCGCTTGCGTAGGTATGGGTTGGCGAAGCCGCTGCACTTGTGGTGCCATCACCAAAATCCCAAGCGTAGGTTAATGCTCCCGCACCACCATTGACATTACTGGTGAAGTTTACAACTAATTGATTGACTGTATTAGTAAAACTGACTGTTAACGGCGCTACAGCATCAGAATTTGCATTTGCTAACCGAATAACCGCTGTGCTGTTATTACTGGCTTGCGATAGTACCTGCATCGTCAAACCTAACTGCTGCAATACCATACCTGACTGGGGTTGTAGCGGCGCACTGTAATCTAGACTATCATCAAATAAACTGACAGCATCGCGATTATTGTCACCTGCATAGAAGGTTTGTTTTACTGTGCTAAAGGCTGCATCGCGGATTTGTACCTCGGTAGAGCGAGTGCCAATCAGGTTTTGGTCAGCATCAATCACGCCAATCAAGCCATGGCCCGCATGATCCGAGACATTATTGTCACTGTAACCAAAATCTTCTAACCAGACTAATACACCAGGATCAAAACTTGCCACGTTTAAGCCAGCATCGACACCGTTATGGCTACGCAGTTGGATAAGATAGCGAGATGCTGGCCCAGGACGTGAGTCCTTAATCCGACTATAACCATAGAACGTCACTTTATCCGCAACTTCGGCGTTATCACTATAGAACTCAGTGGTATTTTGTTTAACGCTGATGTTATCGAGGGTGATCCCTGACCCTCCGGTATAGTCATCGGTGACATAATTGATCTCGACCGCAATCGTTTTCCCTGAATAGGCAGATAAATCATACTCTAACGTTACCCAAGCATCATTGCCTTCCGCCTGAGCAATCGCAGACGACTCGCCAGTAATAATATGACGAGCGCTATTTACCCCATTGTTAAACTTAGTGTAATTACCCGCAATAGCCTCACCATCCACTTTCACTTGCATGTAGTCATAGTCACGTTCAATACTCCAACTGGCTTTCATACTCAGGATCAGTTTATCTGTCGTGACTGCGGGCAAAGTAACATTGAAATTCATGCTGTTATTCAGCATATCCCCTTGACCAGAATAATACTGATAACTGCCCTGATAAGGTGTTTTAAAGGGGATTGGCGTTGGAGGAAGTGGAATGGAGATCTGGTTAACCGCCTGATGATTAACCGCCTCATTCAAGGTCACATCCATGCCAGATTTTGGAATACTATCTAAACTGATTTCACGTTCATTCAACCACTTACCTTTATATCTTTCCTGTAGGTAAGAGCGCGCATAGGGACTAAAGCCACTCGGCTGGGCACCAGCGATAGCGCCAGCCCAACTTCCACCAGACATCAAAGACCATAACCCTACAGGCGAGCCGTCTTTATTATCATTTTCAGTGGTATCGTATTCATCTGGCAGACCTAAATCATGGCCAAACTCATGGGTACACACGCCCGTGGCCGCATCGATAGGCTGAATGGTATAACCGAATACTTTTTTATCCGTACCAGGAAGCGCATAGCCATTGGTTGCTTGGTCAACAAAAAATCGATGCGACCAAATTGCACTCGCGCCTAAAGCTCCACCACCGGCTTCTTCACCTATGCTAGAGTGGAAAATCATCACATGGTCGATAATGCCATCGGGCTCGTTGTAATTACCGTTGTTGTTCAAGTCATTTTGGTCTTCAACATCATAGCTAGCCAACTCTGCAGGAGACATATTCGCGACGGCTTGAGATACGGCTTCTTTTACCAATTGTTCGACCTGTGAATCACTACGAGTATCTGGATCATTAGCACCATAGTATTCGGCATTTTGTGAGGCGGTATACCAACCCTTTACATCCCCAGTAAAGGAGAAGGTTTGCCCTGAAACCGCTTGATAATATTGATAAGCCGAATCTAACGTCTGCCCCTGTGGACCATTAAAGCCAGTCGTCGAAAAAAGTAATGCCTTGTAGTGGGACGCAGGATAACTTGGGTAATACATGGCCGTATCACCCGCACTTAAGCCATTGTTATCATGTTTTAAATCAGGAAAATCCACTAATATAGAGAGTACTTTAACGGTTTTTTTTACATCCGCATCAACCAGTAAACGCTGTGCGGGTGAGCGCATCATTTGCGATGACTTAGCTCTTTGCAGACGCGCATGTTCGGCTTCAACTTCGATGCGCGGCGCCTTAGGTTGAGCCAAAGTGGCACGATGAATATATGCTTCTATCGCTTCCTGCTTGACGCTATCACTGGCATCCGCGGCCACTTCGCCACGTTTAATCAACCAATATAAAATTCGATCTTTATTAATCACACCCGCATCAGCAGGCGTATGATTCGGAGCCGCAATACTCGCGCCGCTAATCAATGCCAACATCAGTCCAAACGCTGTCACGCCTTTTGCACTTCGCATTTTTAACATCCTTACTGTAACAGCCAACGCCATTCTATTTATTAAGACTAGTGTCTCTTTGTATTAAGACAAATTTGCCTTTATGAGTCATCTACTCAGGGTTTATCTATCTCAAGATAGAGAGACAGAGTTTTTGACATTATCAGCACTGCGTTGAAGTAACAACTTGATACATTACTTCGCTGGCACGATTTACACTTTTGTCAGCGTTTATTCAGCAAACCTCTATGCTGAGGGCATTCCAGCCAAATCCCTGCCATAAAAAAACCGCATTAATAGCGTTAATGCGGTTTCGATTTAAGCGAGCGAGATAAATTTAGCCGGCGGTTTTTAGATAATTTGAAATACCGTCGAGGAACATTTGTACTGAGATCATGACCAATACCATGCCCATCAAACGCTCAACCGCAGTGAGGCCTTTTTCACCCAGCACACGGGTGAAGAGTTTATAAAACATTAAGATCACTGCGCTTGCCCCCCAAGCAGACACTAATGCTATGGTCCAATCGCCCATGCGTGAGCTATCGGTATGCGCCAGTAGAATCAAAGCGGCAAGAATCGATGGACCTGCCATCAAGGGAATGGCCATAGGTACGATAAATGGCTCTTCTCCCGCGGCTAATCCAACGACACCACCGGGTTGAGGGAAAATCATTTTAATCGCGATAAGAAACAGAATAATCCCGCCTGCAATACTCACAGACTCAGAGCGAAGATTTAAGAAACTTAAGATAGCCTCACCCGCATAAAGGAAAGACAGCATGATCACTAAGGCGAAGAGTAACTCGCGGATCAATACCTTACGGCGTTTCTTAGGATCGATATGCCGTAGAATCGACGCAAAAATCGGCAAATTCCCCAGGGGGTCCATGATCAAAAACAACATTACCGCAGCAGAAAATATATCCATTTAACGTATCAACACCCAAGCCAACATAAGCCCATATTGTATAACCTTTTCTCGGCTTAGATCTGAAAATTTCTCCGCTAAATGGCCAAAGTGAATAAAATTCGCCCCCGAAAACCCCAGCGCAAAATGTCAGTTTGGTAAATTGCCAGCAAGTCACTGCTCACTTTGACTTACAGCTGGTATACTATGGCGTTTTTTCAGCAAATTTCCGTGGAATCCATGCTCTATCTTCTTGCTAGTTGTATCGCACTCTTAATTGGGCCACTGTTTTATCGCTACTTTTCATCGGGCAGCGGATTACAGAAGGGGCTCGATGGCTTTATATTCGTCTCATTAGGCGGATTAGTGTTGATCCACATCTTGCCAGAGCTGCTGCAGCATGGCGGTTTGTTAGCCGTTGTTTTTGTATTCCTAGGTATCTGGGGACCGACCGCCAGCGAACGCCTATTCCACCGTTATTCAGAAATCACCCATAATCTCACCTTGTCCCTAGGGATCGGTGGCTTGCTACTGCACACCATCACCGACGGTGGCGCTATGGTATTGGCGCAGCAAGACGGCAGTTCGATCTTACTTGCCCTCGGGGTCATTATGCATCGCCTCCCCGTCGGCCTCGCCATTTGGTGGTTACTCAAACCTCAAGTCGGCACCCGCTGGGCAAGCTTAGTGCTGGTCGCTATGATGCTACTTACGGGTGTTGGTTACTTTGCAGGCGAGCAATTAATCACTCAGCTCAGTTTAGAAAATACCGTTTATTTACAAGCCTTTGTTACCGGTTCTATTTTGCATGTGGTGCTACATCAACCCCACGGCCAGCACGATACCGACAAGCAAGGCAAATACGAGTACCAAGCGGGTATCGGTAGTTTGCTCGGCATAGGCTTGCTCGTGATGCTGCTCTTGATGGATTCTGGCGGCCACGAACATGCCCACCATGATCACAGCACAGAACAATTAATGACTTGGCTACTGACACTCGCGCCCATATTACTGCTGAGCTATGGTGCGGCGGCGCTGCGCTTTAAATTAGGTCTGACACCGCAGGATAGCAGCTTAGCCCGTCGCTGGTTCCAACGCTTAGCGGGGCCAGAAGCCTTAGTCATCACCGCCCTGTTGCTCGGTCCTTGGTTAGCGTTATTCCAGTTACTTGTGGTCTTTATTCTCAGCGCTTATTTAAGCCACGCTAACGTCACTATTACCGATCCACATACTAAATTACCCAGTAATTTCCTACGTTTCGGCTTTGCACATTTAGTCGATCGCAGCGCACCGTGGATTTTACTCAGCCTAGTATTAGTGAATTTAATCGGCCATCCTTCAGTGCCATTAAGCAATCCGCTCCTGCAGGTTATAGTGCTGTTACTCGTATTCTTACCTATGCGTTTCTGCAACTTAGGCGCAGCGGTGCTGGCTCTTGCACTGGCCTACAGTGGCTGGAGCCCTATCGCAATTATGATGCCGCTGATTGCCGCACCTGTGCTTAACATAGCGCAGCTTAAGTTAATGACATGGCCGCAAAGGGCAATATTACTGAGTATTATTGCGCTGAGTTTAGTCGCAGCACTACGTTTGCCACTGTGGTTCTCCCTATTCACTTTGCCAGAAGTGGTGAACTTAGTCGCGCTACTGATCCTGTCGGGATTATTTGCCGCCAGCTTACTGCGCTTAGGCCCACGTAAATTTCTACGCCGCTTAATGCTGAGCAAACCGGCAGCTCATGGGCATAGTCATTCGCACGCGCATGGACATTCCCACGAACATGCTCATAGCCATAGCGCTTCGCACGCATCTGTTCAAAGCACGACTGAAATACCTAGTGCCCATGATCATTCCGATGAACATACACACGAAAAAGCAAAAGCAAATAAGCACTCGCACCACTAACACTGTTCATTTATGAGCAGACAGGCTAAGTTAATCTACCTTTGGATTAATTTAGCCTGCTATGTGCATACTCTTTGTCGCCATTAATGCCCATCCTAAGTATCCCTTAATCATCTGTGCCAACCGCGATGAGTTTCACCATAGACCGACCGCGCCAGCGCACTTTTGGCCACCAGAAGAAAATATACTTGCAGGTAAAGATCTGCAGGCGGGCGGCACTTGGTTTGGGGTGAATAAACAGGGACAAGTCGCCGCTGTGACGAATCTGCGCGTACCGCAAAAGAACCCAGAAGCCATGCGTAGCCGTGGCGAACTCATCACTATGACGCTCAACTCTGGGTCGCTCGTGTGCCCGAATTGGCTCATTGAGCACAGTGACAATTATCAGCCATTCAACCTCGTCTTCGGCCAAGGTACTGACTTATATTGTTTTAACAGTATCAATAAAGACACAGTCAAACTCGCCGATGGGTTTCATGCCATTAGCAATGGTGCACTCGATGATATTTGGCCGAAAATGGCGAAGGGACAACAAGCGCTAGAAACCGTGATAAGTCAGTCAGACAACCTAGAAGTGCAAGCGCTGTTACAGCTGATGAAAGACGACTCTCGACCACAAGATAATGAATTGCCGAACACGGGAGTGGGGATAGAGTGGGAACGGCGCTTAGCCGCAATTTATATTCGTCACCCCGACTATGGTACGCGCTCCACCAGCATTCTACTTGAGGATACTGAGGGCGGCATGCATTTCACCGAAGTGAGATACGACGGTAAAGGTAGACAGCTCGGACAGCAGGATTTCCATTTAACCCTGCCCGCCGAGCCACCCGCTAAGCCAGACTGTTTATTAACGCAAATCTAAACTGAACAACTGTGCAGCCTTAGATTGAAACGGCGCACTTTAGTCAGCGCTGTTGTTCAATTAAAGTAGTAGCTTAGTCCGAACTGTGATCCATAGTGATCACCCAGCGATCGTCAATTTTCTCAATCAACAGGGTAAACACGCCCGTTGGAGCATCTTTTATCCGCCGTAAATCCCAGCGCCCAACGACCATAGCGGCGTAATTGCTGAGCATTTTGATTTCTTTGATCGTGAACTTCAGCTCACCAAGCGCTTCTTTATTGGGATAATTTATCTTATAGGCAGCGAGCGTATCCTCCCAGCCGAAACGGAACTTACCGTTAGAGACAAAACGCAATTGCTCGCTCTTCCAGTAACCTTGCATATAAGCATCGAGATCGCCGCGATTCCAGGCGTCTTCTTGGCCTTTGAGCATCTGCGTAATTTCATCCGTCGGCACCGCACTCACATGGCAAGTCACTAAGAGTAAAAGTGCCGCAAAAACACGCTGCCAGTTAACCTTGTTTAATAGTCCATTTTTCAACATAGTATTGTTCCCCCACAATCAGGTTAGACTGTACTATAGCGAATTCAGCACAGACTATCTTGTTTAAGCCAATTTAAAATCTAAAAAAGCTGATGATATTATTAATTTTTCGACTCTGGGCACCGAACTATGTTTACACCACTTTGCCGTTGGCTACTTAAGCTTTCAGGCTGGCAGATAGAAGGCCAACTGCCCGACTGCGCTAAATACATCATCATAGTCGCGCCGCATACCAGTAACTGGGACTTCATCGTGGGTATCTTAGCTCGTGGGGCGCTTGGCACTCGAATTCACTTTCTCGGTAAACACCAACTCTTTATCCCGCCTTGGGGCTGGTTCTTCCGCGCGATTGGCGGCAGCCCGGTGGATAGACGCAAAAACAACAACTTGGTCGATGCCGCTGTGCAGCTGTTTGAGTCGAAAACCGATTATAAGCTAGCGTTGGCGCCCGAAGGCACCCGCAGCCCAGTAACACGCTGGAAATGCGGCTTCTACCATATCGCCTGCAAGGCTCACGTGCCTATCACTCCCGTTGGCTTAGACTTTAGCCGCCGCACTGTCGTTATCCGTACGCCACTGCAACCCAGTGGTGATATCACGACCGACATGCACGAGATTTTAAGCTTTTATCGCACCATTAAAGGCCGCCATCCTAAGGTGATCCCTGATTTTGTGGCGAGTGCGAAGCATTAATATTTCCCCCATCTAGAGCGGCACACATGCAACCCGAAACTTGGTTACTCTATCTCTTCGCCATTGTATTGATTGGGATCTCGCCCGGCCCCATCGCTATGTTGTCTATGTCCCACGGGATCCATTTCGGCAAGATGCGCAGCATGGCCACCGGCCTTGGCAGTGTGAGTGCCGCTTTAGTCTTGATGATGGCGTCAGCAGCGGGATTAGGAGCCATTATCAGCGCCTCAGAATACGGTTTTACCCTGCTAAAATGGTGCGGTGCGGCCTATTTAGTGTTTTTAGGTATTAAGCTGTTGTTGACCAAGAACCAAGGTCAAACCCTTGAGGTCAGCCAATTAAAAGGCAAAGGCACGCCAAGGCAACTTTATCAGCAGGCGTTTCTGGTGGGGATCAGTAATCCCAAGGATTTACTATTTTTTGCCGCGCTGTTTCCGCAATTTATCGATCTTGCCGCGCCGCAATTACCGCAACTTACTATACTTGCAGCCACTTGGGCCGTGGTGGATTTTAGCTTTGTGATGATTTACGCCAGCATGGCCAATGTGCTTGCGCCCAGCCTAAAGGCGAGCAACAAGCTGCATTGGTTTGACAGAACCAGCGGCGGTGTCTTTCTTACCTTAGCCGCGATTCTTATCTCTCGAAATTAAATCAATAATCGTCGACAGTCATTAACACTAGTCAACCTTAACCGACTTTAAGCTGCGAATATCGTTGCCCGTTGGCGCTTGGAATGCCTGCAGACCAAACTCAGGCAATATCGCAAAAATATGGTCGAAGATATCCGCTTGTATTGCTTCATAAAATGCCCAGCGGGTGTCGTTGGTGAAGATATAAACCTCGATCGGCAATCCCTCAGTGGTCGGCGCTAATTGGCGCACCATTAAGGTCATTTCCTTATGGATTTTATCGTGACGCTGTAGGTATTCCTGCAGGTAAGCGCGGAAGGTGCCGACGTTAGTCAAATGGCGACCGTTTACTTTCATGTCGAGGTCAGACACTCTGGCATTCGACTCACGGATTTCGTTGATCTTTGCAGGGAAATATTCTTTTAAGCAATTGATCTTACTCAGACGCTCGCGCTCTTCCTCGCTCAAAAACTTAATGCTGTTGATATCGATATTGATGGCGCGTTTGATCCTACGACCACCCGACTCAGACATACCCCGCCAGTTGCGAAACGCATCCGACACTAAGGCATAGGCGGGGATCATAGTGATGGTTTTGTCCCAGTTGCGCACTTTGACCGTGGTCAGCGAGACTTCTTCTACCGCACCGTCGGCGCCGTATTTGTCCATCTGGATCCAGTCGCCCTTGCTCACCATACGGTTAGCCGCTAACTGAATACCCGCCACGAAACCTAAGATAGTGTCGCGGAACACTAACATCACAAAACCCGTCGCCACACCTAAGCCGCTGAGGAAGTACACAGGGGACTGATCGGCCAAGATTGAGATAGAAACGATAATACCGACAAAGAATAAAAACAGCTTAGTTAACTGCACAAAGCTTTTAACGGGTAAACGCCGACTCACCAGATTCACATCTGAAATTTCATCGACCGCATCTAAACCCGCATAAATAGCGCGGATCATCAGCACCACCAGCCAAATACTCAGTAGCCGATCGACTAAATTACTTAAGATTTGATGCTCGGTTAAGGCGATGGGCACTAATAGATTGAGCACGATTGCAGGCACTAGCATGGCCAGCTTTTCGAGCACCTTGTAACGCATGAACACGTCGTCCCAGGTAACTTTGGAGCGCAGGATCACCATGTTGACCGCACGTATGACTACGCGTCGAACAATGAAATAAGCGATGCCTGCAAGCAGTAAGCAGGCAATGATCATGATGCTGGTTGATATGCCGTCCGAGGGTTGGCTATCAATCCCAAAGCCCGCTAACCATGCCGAAATTTCGAGCCTTATTTCCTGATCCACAATTCCACTCCAACGTAGGCGCTAGCGCAACAAACCCATACAAAGGTAACCGCCGAGTTGACCTCGGTTAATGTCACCCTAGAAAATACTGACATCCAAACACAATAAATTTACAAACACTTATTTTAAAAGAGATTTTAGCATTTTGAATTGACCGAGCACAAAGGAAAATGAACAATCTTCAACCTGTTCCCAAGGAAATCATCCCATGAGTCGTTATTCATCTATGCTAGCCTGTCTTAGCTTTGGACTATTGAGCCTAAGCCAACCACTTCAAGCTGCCGAATATAGCACTTCGAAGCCATTGGTGATGTCAGATAAATCAGAGAAAACCGCCAATCCTTCTTATATCGCCCTCATGCTGGATTACGTTCCCGCCGCAGACAATCTCTACGGCATTACATTAGCACCCTATCATTTCGATAATAATTACCAGCAATGGGGCTATTACCTCGGCTATGCCCGCAGCCGTGAAACCGATGTAATAGTGCCAGAACCCGCGCTGTCATATCGCCAAGAAAGCCTCTTTCGCTTAGGGTTAAACTACAGCCTCACTGCCGACTTAAGCTTTTATGCGGGCGGCAGCGGCTATATCAGCGCTGTGTCTTACACGAATAACATTTCACCCAAAATTGTCGATGGCAAACCCACATGGGAAGAAGATAAAACCACCCGTTGGGGCGCAGAAGCAGGGCTAAGATACCGCATCACAGAACATTTCATCCTGAGCGCGGGCTACAACTCCAGCACAGAATCCACAGTTTTAAGCATAGGTTACGCGGGCTAAGCTCCTAGCGACTGGGCTTGAGCTATTTATTGCGTTAGCTCGGCTCGCGCCTTAGCAAGCTCCAATTCCACTTCGGCGACCTTATTGCGTTTCTTATTGATTTTATCCATAGAACGACCTTCTTCTATGGCTTTGGCCAGTTCATTTTGGCGCTCAGTCAGTTTTTCTTCTAAGGCCGAAACTTTGGCAACGCGCTCGGCATATAAGCTGTCGTCATCACAATGGGTTGAGACTTCGTAATAGGCCTTTTCGAGCCCGTCAACTTTATGCTTATTGCCCGCCGCTTTCGCTTGGGCAAGTTCGGCACTGATGGCTTCTAACTTCGCCGCGCAGCCCACTTTAGGGGCTTCATCGGCCCATGCTGCCGCGCTCAATGCCAAGCTAATAACGACGCCATAAATTCCATGTTTAATCTGCATCTTAATCTCCTCACGCTTAATTCATTGATCATTGCCGCTATCTGACTGTGTCCTGTCACCGCGCTATCAATATAGTGCCACACTCAGTGAGCTCAATCTGTATTCGAGTCAGTATCTTCCAGCTAAATCCACTTTATTCATCAAAACACGACTTAGACAGTGACTAATATGCGGCAAATTGTTTATGTTAGGGCAGAATATTGACTCAGACGGATATCGGAGCCAGAAAATTAATGCAAACTTCATTACGCCTTAGCTCACTTAGCTCATTGTTATTGCTAACATCATCGGTTATGGCCGCCGACGTAGCTCAAATCACCCTAGAAAATGGCGCCCAAGTCAGACTTAAAGACGACTTTACCTGGGAATATGTGATCACAGAAACCAAAGCTGCGCCCAATGCCTTAGCAGCGACGGCAGTGAGCACCTCAAGCAATATTGCCAGCGTCCCAAGTGTTGCACTCGCCACTCAAACTGTGGCGGCACCTGTCACCACCTTGACTGCCACCGCGATTGCCCAGCCTGAATTATTAGGCTCGACCGCCAAAGACGGGATCAAAGTCAGCTTTACAGGCGGACAATGGAAAGGCGATAAACTCGGACTCAGTTTCGATCTTGCCAGTACCAGCAATGAACACGTGACCTTAGTCGAAGTGGAAGCCAGCTTCTTCGCCGATAATGGCACTTTGCTCAAAACCGAAAAACTCGAAGTATGGGAAGCCATTTTCCGCATGCCTGAAACCTATCTGCGTAAGGGCGAGCAGCGCAAAAGCAGCGTGATTTGGGTCGAAGGCATAGATAAAGCTCAATGGCAGAAGCAGTTAATTAACCTCAAAATCACCGAAATTAACTCCCGCTAATCCTTTGAGTAAAAGCAGGAATTGGACGTTGATGTCCAATTCCATCTCTTCCTCTTAACACTATTGCCTTACTCGCTGTGATATAGGCTAGAATGCCAACATATCCGACACCGTTTATGCTGAGCCAGTCGCTAATGCCAAATCGCTACCCTACGTTATCTATAGCCATGCTTCTGGTGGGCTTAAGTGGACAAAGCCTTGCTGATACCGTGTTACTCAGAAATGGCGATAGAATCACTGGCGAAATTAAAAACTTTGACGAAGAACACTTAATCATCAAACCCAATTATTCCCCTAAAATAACCATCGAACGTAGTGCAATTAAAAGCTTTGAAACCACCCAAAATCATTATTGGAGCATTAATCGCACCCTGCATGATGTGAGCATTCAATACTCCGACCTCGATGGGTTTGTGCTGGTAAATAATCGACAAACTCCTATTAGTGATCTGGTGTTTTCTGACCGAAAAAGTGACTCTGAGTGGCGCTATAGTGGCAGTGTTGAAGCCGCAATTGATGTCACCAGTAACACTAAAAATACCCAAAAACTTCATGCCAAAGGCGATATTACCGCCGAAACCTTACAATGGCGCCATAACCTCAAAACTGAGGTTCGCTATGAAACCGAAGAGAAAACCACTAAACGCAATACGCTTGAAGCTCACTACAGCCTTGACTACCTCATCAGCGAGCATTGGTTATTACGTCAAGAAGATTATTTTCAAGAAGATAGACTCGACTTCCCCGTTCGCAATTATTACGCCGCGCTCGGACCGGGTTATCGATTTTGGGGAATAGGACGAGATAAACTGGACTTTGTTGTCACTTACAACCACTTTTGGTTAGATAGTCAAATATTTACCTATCAACTCAATGCTTGGGCAACCACAATTAACTATAAACAGTATTGGTTTGATGGCGTGCTGGAGACCTATGCCGATCTCCAAATCGCTTTCCCTGACACGCCAACCATTGACTATATTTCAGACTCAATAATAGGGCTTAAGTATCTGCTTACACAAGAGATTTACCTCTCGTTTAAGTATGATATTAATGAAACTCAAACACCTTGGCACACTACTCGTGATATCAAGTACAACCTTGGACTAGGTATTAATTTCTAATCCTCACTCCTGATACGCTAACCTGTACGCCATAGGATGCCCATCATTCAATTGCAGTAAATCCCATAAATTACCGTAGAGATCTTTAAACACAGCGACTGTGCCGTAGTCTTGTTCTTGCGGCTCGCGCGCAAATTCGACGCCATCGGCGACCATGCGGCGATAATCACGCCAAAAGTCATCGGTATTCAAGAATAAGAACACCCGCCCACCCGCTTGATTACCAATAAAATCGAACTGCTCTGGCTTAGAAGCCCGCGCTAACAAAATAGACGCGCCCTTAGAACCCGGCGGGGCAACAACGACCCAGCGCTTATCTTGCTCGGCTTGATAAGTGTCTTCAACCAGTTCGAATTTTAATTTATTCACATAAAAATCAATTGCCTCGTCGTAATCTCTTACGACCAAGGCGATATGCACAAGGGCTTGTTTCATGGCGACCTTCAATTAACGCTATTTGGTCACCAGTTTACACGTCATTTCTGGCGCTTCGAAGCCCCAAACCACTTTCGCTTCGCCTTGATGTTCCCAAAGACTTTCATTGCGGCCTTGATACTTAGCGCCGCTGCCGCTGGGTTGTACAAACATCAATGAAGTACTATCACCATGTTCAGCAATTAGAGTCGCGGGTTCGGTTTTAAAATAAGTCACCACGACTTCATTAGCAGGATTGCCGTCACAGGCATAAAACACTGGGCCGGTCATATCGACTAAACGGTACTGCGCCTGCAGTTCGGCAATACGGGTTTGGTAGCTAGCTTCAATACACGCGTGTTTATCCTCGCTCTTCCAACACTCATTACGGCCTTTCACCCAACCACGCTGCATCGCTTTTAAAGTCGGTGGCTGTTCATTCTTTGCTTTTTCAAGCGCTTGGCTGTAAATCTCAGCTAACTGATTATCGAGTTGGCTCAGTCCCGCATCCTTACAAACCATAGCTTCGATACTGCCCGCATTGACTTTTGCGCAGTCAAAGGAAGGCGCATCGGCCGCCATGGCGCCTGTACTTAACGAACTCACCATCACAACGGCGACGCAATACCTAGTGAAGCCCAGTCGATTATTCAACATCTTATTGATTAACTTTACCATCTCAATTCCTTTATATTCTGTGGTTTACTTCAACGCTTGCCATAGCTAACCCTAGATCGGCTTAACCTAACCTGACTCAAAGAGTCATGCCTTAAATTGCACTCAAAATAGTGTACAAATCGTGATTAAATTCACCTTTATCTCAACTCTCACGAGCACTTCATTCTAGTGCTAACAATCAAATTCGGCGAAAAAAATACATCGACTTTGCAACCCGTGTCCACCAGCCTGTTCGGACACATTGCCGAACACTCTAGCGCCATCTCGGCAGTGATCGGCGGACACTTAAATAGCCATTAGATTGATAAGTAATATGAAATTTTTATGGCACAGATTCTGCTGTGGCAGGTTAATGCAACTCTGGCATAACCCGCCGATCCACACAGCCATACAAGGAAACACTATGAATACGCGCACTCAACTTATGGGCGGTCTGTTTATTCTCGCTCTGATCCCAACCGCCATTTGGGCGACTCAAACAAAGGGCCAAGCAACGAGCAACAGTGCCGATGGAGGTATATCAGTCTTCAGCCAATCAGTGCTCAGCCAAAGTCAGCCAGATTTTTCATGGATTTATGTTAAACAGGATGGCGAGATGACTATCGGTGCTGGCCACAGTGACGATTGGGAGCAACTTGAACGCCAAGGTAATCCTTATCATACCGATTACCTATGGGTGAAAAAAGCAGGCACGCCTTATGTCATCACAGATCCCGCCATAGTGGCGCAAATAAAAACCGCCATCATGCCCATGCAGCAACAGGGTGAGAAAATGAAAGTGTTAGGCGAACAAATGCAGCAAAAAGGCGACGCGATCAACAGCCAAACTCAGCAACTTCTACTCAATATTGCGGCCGATAAAGAAGATCCTCAGATACAGATGGAGATCGACAACCTGAGCACATCAATGGACATGCTTGGTCAACAAATGGATGAGCTAAGCAAAGTTCATGAAAGCCTTTCCAATACCGCAGAGAAGCAAATTGTCAGCCTCGCTCAAGCAGCCATTCAGGCGGGCACGGCGATAAAGGCACCTTAACCGCCTTTGGAAAACAGCCAGCACATTTGCCAACAGGCTAAAAGCCGCAAGATCCTGACACAAGCTTCCTACGCCAGTTGCGCTTAATGCTGATTTAACCGAATCACAAAACGGTTAATTTTGGTATTACGCGTGATAGTGGTTGAATTTTCGAGCGAAATTGACTATTTTCACGCCGCTTGTCACTTCACTAGGAAAAGGATCAACATGGAACAAGTTATTACCCCAACCGCAGGGAAAGATAATCCCATCCAAATGACAGATATTGTCTATTCGAAGGAAAAATCGCTGTTCACTCTGTTAGCGATTATCTCAGGGATCGTCTGGGCAGCATTGATCATAGGCACTTTGGGCATGGCCCTGCTCTATGTGTTGATGTTTTTCATTATTTATCTTTTCAGCCACTCCGCTTTTATCAGCTACCTAAAAGGTACGGCTGTCGAAATCAATGCAGAGCAATTCCCTGAATTACACAAACAATATTTAGCATGCTGCGATCGTTTAGAAATGAAAGAGCCACCACGGGCTTACTTGTTGGCCGCCGATGGCATGCTAAACGCGCTGGCAACCCGCTTCCTCGGCCGTAACTATATCGTGTTGTTTTCATCGATTGTGGATGCGCTTGAGTCCGATAAAGATGCACTTAACTTCTATATCGGCCACGAATTAGGCCATATTCGCCGCAATCATATTGGCAAAGCGCCCTTTTTAGTCTTCGCCACTTGGTTGCCTTTAGTGGGTGCGGCTTATTCTCGCGCCTGTGAATATACCTGCGACCTCCACGGGTTACGTTGCTGCAACAGCTTACGTTCTGCCACCAATGCCGTCGCCGTCTTAGCCGCTGGCGTAGAGCAATGGAAACGTATGAATGTGGATCAATATATCCGCCAAGCTCGCGAATCGAGTGGTTTTTGGATGTCACTGCACGAGCTTAACGGCAGCTATCCTTGGCTGACTAAGCGTATGGCAAGAGTCGACGCCAAAGCGCAGGGAACTGAATACACGCCGCCATCACGCAGTGCGTGGGCATTTGTATTTAGCCTCTTTATGCCACGCATGGGCACGGCAGGCGGTGGACTCATTATTTTTGCTGCGATTATTGGAGTTGCCGCCGCAGTTGCGTTGCCAGCATACAAGCAATATCAAGAAAAGATGAGTGCAGCCACGAGTTATGAAGCCCCGGCTGCAACCGAAGCGACACCAGCAGCCATGACTGTGCCTGACGCAACACTCGCCATTGCCAGTATCGATCAGCAGCACCAAGCATTAACGCCGATCACCGACATCTTAGTTGGCTATTATCAAACCAACCAAGCATGGCCAACTGAATTAGATGCCCTAAAGCTGACGGACGAGCAGATTGCGACATTTAATTTGTACACAGATGGCATTGTCGGCTTTGTAGGAAGCGAAGCCCTCGGTGATTATCAAGGCTACGAAGTCTATCTATCGCCACAAGTCGATGAGCAAAGCAATATCACTTGGGTATGCAGCAGTAGCGACATTCCTGACGAATATCTGCCGCTAGATTGCCAAGGCTAAGCCTGCGTTAACTCGGTTAGATATCGACTACAGGAAACTTTTCCAAAGGAAGTTAATTGTATTTCCAAAGGAAATAGTAAAAAGGCACAAACTTATGTTTGTGCCTTTTTCAGTTTTACGCCTCAGTGAAAATCAGTCACTAACGCTGGATCAGATAACGAATCGTTGGTCCATTCTGCTCAATTTCTAACACTTTATAGCCATGATTTTTAGCATCGAGAGGAATATTATTGATGGACTGCGGACAGTCACTGATCACCTCGAGAATTTCACCGGGCTTTAACTTAGGCATAGCTTCAAGGGTGGCCACAGCAGGATAAGGGCAAGGTTCCCCCACCATATCGAGTTGATAATCTGGAACATATTGATTCATTACGCCGCCTCCGCTAGCAATTGTTCATCACGCTTCGCCTTGCGAGCAAAGAAACGTTTTTCCCATAACAACATAGCGCCAAAGGAAAGTCCCAGCAGCACATAGGTCAGCAATAAGCCGCCTCGATCACCAAAGCTGGTCAATAAATTCACTTTGTCCCAGTTAGTCGCTAAGGGTTGAGCTAGATCATCCCAGTAATACGCCAGTAAAGTCGAACCTAACACATTGCCTAAACCGACCCACCAGAAATGCACTTGGCCTTCAACTGCACGGTACATCCAGCCCGTTTCACAACCACCAGCAAGCACAATACCAAAACCAAACAGTAAGCCACCGATCACCGCATTAGGACCCGCCCACATAATTTTAGGTGGCACACCCAG
Organism: Shewanella sp. SP1S2-4; assembly: GCF_031932075.1. NCBI lineage: Bacteria > Pseudomonadati > Pseudomonadota > Gammaproteobacteria > Alteromonadales > Shewanellaceae > Shewanella > Shewanella sp. SP1S2-4. Next base: position 71,103 of record NZ_JAUOET010000016.1, on the reverse strand, counting down.
TTGCACATAGCTGTAAATGCCTATCGCACTGACCGCCATACCTAAGATAATGGCCTTCGCCATGTGAGTACGACCAGTGATCCACATATCGCGGAACGCTGAGGTAAAGCAGATTTGCGCCCGTTCAATTAACAGACCAAATCCGACTCCGCAAAGCATAGCTATGCCGAGTTTAGGCGCATTGAACATAGTCAATAAGCCCCAACCGACGATGCCGACAAACACTAACATACCGATGCGGAAACGACGTCTAGCCTGATTTTCATCCTGCTTAATCGAAGTCGCTTTATTTACCTTCTTCAGCTTAACCGGAATACGGAACATAGGCAGTAAGGTAAATCTTGCACCAAAGTAAGAGCCCGCAGCGGTCGCCAGAGCAAAGAACCAAGCATGCAAAGAGAACTGCGGAATACCCGTGAAGAAGGCCGCTAAGTTACAGCCCATAGCCAAGCGGGCACCAAAGCCAGCAATAATGCCGCCGATCAGCGCCTGAGCAATACGGATACGGCTCTGTGGCATACGCAATTTGACGTTATTGGCCCAGAGTGCCGCCGCAATACAGCCACCAAACATACCGATGATCATCATGCCGTCGATGCGATCTAAAGGAGATCCCTGTAAACCTATCACTTTGAAATAACCCCAGGTTTCAGGCTCTGCACCTAAAAACTGCATCAAATGTCCGCCCCAACGGGTAAATTCCCCCGTCACCGCCCAGAAGGTGCCAGTTAAGCCAAAATAGTAAGTAGAAAGGATACCGGCGGCAATTACCGCGGGCATAGGCGCCCAAAAACGGACTAAATATTCTTGTTTAAATTGTTGCCATGTCATGTCATTACCCTAATGAACGAGACTATAAAAAATAAGCGCAATGCGCTTATAACCTGTGTGCCAGAGTGATTGAAGGCGTTCGACAACTTCAATCTCAAGTGGCCTCACGCTTAAATGGCTTTAGCTAAGCTGACACACTGCTGCCCCAACAGGCGATAACCGTGGGTGTAAAGCGTTGCCCTGCCGTTACGGCAAAAACCGATAAGCGTGATGTTGCTTTTCTCTGCTAATTCCAACGCCAGTGAAGTCACGGCGGACATAGCAAACAGAATTTGGATATTGGCACTGGCGGCCTTTTGCACCATTTCGAAACTGGCACGGCTGGTGAGCAACACGGCGACAGGACGCTGTGCCTGACGCATTGAAAATCCACCGATTAACTTATCCAGTGCAATGTGCCGACCTATGTCTTCAAAGGCGGCTATGATTTGTCCATCTTGATCTAAGCCCATGGCCGCATGCGTTGCACCCGTGAGCCTAAAGTGATGTTGATTCTCTTTGACTTGTTCGAGGGCAAACTGCAGGTGATCGATATTAAATCTGGCGTCCGAATCTACGCGGATAACGGGTTTTACCGCCTCTTCCAACTGAGCCACACCGCAAAGACCACAGCCAGTTCGCCCCGCCATATTGCGCCTTTGCTGCTTGAGTTCCATAAAGCATCTTTGGGTGATTTCCACTTGAATAAGCACGCCTTCGGGAGTGAATTCGAGATCCACCCCTTTAATTTCATTCACATGGGAAACAATCCGCTCCGACAAGGTAAAGCCAATGGCAAACTCTTCGAGGTTTTCGGGGCTGGCTAACATCACAGTGTGGGAAATGCCGTTGTACACCAGTGCCACACGCACCTCGTTGGCGACATAATCGGTCAAATCCGATGCCTGTCCCAGCTCTAACAGGACTACGTTTCTCTCTGTAACCACAGCGTGTGAATGATATTCCATAGCGCCCTCGAAAAACTACAAAACCAAATAAAAACAATTAGTTTGATAACAATTTAAGACTTGTATCACAAACCCATAAACTAAATAAGAATCGCCTTGAATCATCTTTACGCATTTTCTACTATCGAGTTGTCTTCGAATGGAAGAACGTCGTCTCCGGTGAGGCGTCCGGATTTCAAATCCGGGTAGGGCTGCCAGCAGTCCTGGGTAGGTTCGACTCCTATGTTCTTCCGCCAATTCTCATGGGAATAAAATAGTTCCCCATCCCGAATTTCCCGGCTGTTACTGCGATACTTCCTGCGGGTAAAACCGCTGCGGTCAAAAAACTCCAGCAATTGAATACTGACCTTGCGGCCAAGGCCAATCAGATCCTTAAACTCTGCGGTTTCAAGCTTGCCGTGGGTGTCCACATGCTCACGCACCAGATTGGCGTAGTGGCACAACTGCTCACTCAGCAAATATCTGTCCTTCACCACCGCGGTAATAAAGCCCTGTTGCACCAGTTGAAAGCACAGCAATCTAAGTTTGGCGGGCTCGAGTTCGAGATATTCCCCCATCTCAGTCACCCACACGGGCGAGGTTTGCAGCGCCAACCAAGGGGCCAAGCGTTGCCAGCACTGCTGCGCCTCGCTATCGAGGACAATTTTGTGATCCGCCAACTGCAGCAAAGCGCCGCGCAGCACCATCTGCCCATCTTGGCAGAGGCTATCGAGCACCTTATTGGCAAGCTCGTTGGGTAATATGCTGTGGCTCATGCGTTGCAGACGATTACGCCCAAGCCCTAATTGGTCGGGATGCTGTTGGTGATACTCACGTAACAGCTCGATAAACTGCTGTTTTTCTTGCTCAAGTAACTGAGTCGATAGCCCATAGGTACCGAGACGAGTCAGCCCCGCCTGCGCTAGCATAGCTGCGAGCCCTTCATCGGTTAGCTGCCAGCGCCAACGGATTTCATCAATACTGAGCGCCTCACTCTGGCCGAGTAACGCCAGCACATTTACCGGATTGGAGAGCTGAGCCAGCTGTTGCAACTTACTGACACGCTCCGGGGTGCGCTTCTTACGATTGGGAACTTTTACTGCCAGCACACGTCCCGCACCCAGCGTTTGCTTGCCGCCAATATGCCTGAGCACTATCGGATCGTCCTGACACAGCAGCAGCGGCTTATCGAGCACCATTTCGGCCAGATAGCACCCCTGCTCATCGGCTTCATCGAGTAGTGACACTCGACCCAAGGTATGGTCGGCGCCGTGGTGACAATGAACATTTTGCCAATGGCTGATGGGTTCGAAACTGCGAATTTGCACTACGGGTCTGGCGCACAGCTCAGCCTGAGGCAGGTTGCTTAACCAGTCGCCACGGGCGGGCGCCCTGTGGTTATCGACACCGGTAAGATTTAAGGCGACCCGAGTGCCACTTAGTGCTCGATGAACTTCCATCCCTTGGCAGTGAATGCCGCGCACCCGTAATTTTGCTTTTTGCCCTGAACTGTAGAGGCTATCGCCGATACACACACTGCCGCTAATCACTGTGCCAGTGACCACACAGCCGGCGCCTTTAACGCTAAAGGCGCGATCGAGCGTCATCCTAAAGCTGCTGGCATCTTCCGCTTGGGTAGATTGCTGCTCGGCGATCTCTAAAATATGTTGTTTAAGGGTTTCTCCCCCCGTATCGCCTGCATCATTCGCGCAAACCTCAAATACGCCACTGGCCTCGATACCGTATTCGGCAAGCAGCGCTTTTCCTTCTAGAGTCAACTTGGCAGCGATTTGGTCATCGACCAAATCCCGCTTGGTCAGCACTAAGGTCAAACTTTTTAGCGGTAAAAGCGCGAGGATTTGCAGATGCTCGCGGGTTTGCGGCATCACGCCGTCGTCACAGGCCAACACCAGCAGCGCGTGGCGCACATGGCTCACGCCCACCAGCATGTTATTGATGAATTTTTCATGGCCGGGCACATCGATAAAGGCTAAACGAGTACCATCTCGCAGAGGCATAAAGGCGTAACCGAGATCGATGGTCATGCCACGGCGTTTTTCTTCGGGGAGCCTGTCGGTGTTCATCCCCGTCAGGGCACGGATTAGCGTGCTCTTGCCGTGGTCGACATGCCCCGCGGTGACCATAATCATAGCTGCACACCTAAGGTGCTGAGTTCGGCCAATAATTCGGCCTCATCATCGATACCCCGCAAGTCGAGGCGAAGTTGATCTTGAGCCATTCGACCAATTACAGGGCGCTGCGCCTGCTTAAAATGCTGCTCGAGCAGCGTTAAACTGCCGCCCTCTTGCGCGTTAAAGCACAGGGTGATTGAGGGTAAAAAGGTGTCTGGCTGCGAGCCGCTACCGACTTGGGTTTGGCACTCCACTAACTCGATGCCATAGCTCGGGGCAAACAGCGGTGCTAAGGCGCGCTGCAGGCGCTCACCGATTTGGCGTAACTCAGCTTGGCTACGGGCAAACTTAGCCATAATTGGCAGTTCTTTGTCTAAGGTTTCGGGGTTGAGATAGTGGATCAACGTTGCCTCAAGCGCCGCGAGAATCAGCTTGTCGCAGCGCAATGCACGCTTTAGCGGATGACTTTGAAGCTTATTAATTAACGCCTGTTTGCCAACAATCAAACCCGATTGCGGGCCGCCGAGGAGTTTATCGCCGGAGAAGCTGACCAGATCGACGCCATCCGCCAGCATGGCTTGGGGGGTTGGCTCTTGTTTTAGGCCAAAACGGCGTAAGTCGGTGAGTGAACCACTGCCAAGATCCGAGATCAACGCAACACCACGCTCGCGGCAGAGTTGGCCTAATCTGGCCTCATCCACCGAAGCGGTAAAGCCACTGATATGGTAGTTGCTGGTATGCACCTTCATGATGGCGGCGGTATTTTCGGTGATCGCCTGCTCATAGTCCTTGAGGTGAGTACGGTTAGTGCTGCCGACTTCCACTAAGGTGCAGCCCGCTTGGCGCATAATGTCTGGAATACGAAAAGCGCCGCCAATTTCCACCAACTCGCCGCGGGAGACAATCACTTCTTTGCCCGCCGCGACCGCCGATAACATCAGCAGCACAGCGGCGGCGTTGTTATTCACCACACAGCAGGCTTCAGCGCCTGTTAGGCGCTGGATTAACCCACTAATGGCATTATCTCGATGGCCGCGCTCACCGGCGGCTAATTCAAATTCCAGCGGCGTGGGATAACGCATCACAGAGGTAACGGCACGAATAGCCGCCTCAGACTGTTGAGCGCGACCAAGATTGGTATGCAGAATGGTGCCCGTGAGGTTCCACACGGGCTTGAGACTATGGCTATAATCCTTAGACAATTGATCAACCAAATATCCGTTCAATAACGCCGGGTTAGCACACCAAGCGGGCAAGCGCCGCTCTTGGGCAATCAGCTCACGCGCCGTGCGTAACTGGCTGTCCAGCGCCGCTTTTACTGCTGCTTTACCATAGCTTTGCAGCAAAGGGGCTAACGCCGCATCGGCGAGCAGACTGTCCATCGACGGCAGCGCACGGTACAGGGCTTGGGGTGTATCGGGTACTTGGGTCATCATTTGTATCATCTTGATAAATATAAGAGGAAGGACTCAGTGAGCCCTTCCCGACTTTGGTTATTGCTCAGTTTCGTGGGCCAGCAGCAATGGATTGACCGTGGTCGCCCCAAAGCCCTTGGCATTTAGCTCACTGTCGAGCATCAAGGTCGCTAAGTCGTCGGCCGCCACATCCATCAGCGGTGACTTTTCGACGAACAGCATCTTAGTGTAACCATGGCATTCGTCGCAGCTCTCGATACGCACCTGCGCATTGGCATCATCAAATGACCAAAGGGTCATCTCCTTATCCTGACCACAACTAGTGCAATGGGCACGAATGTAATGCCATTCGCTCTCACACAAACTGCAATGCAGATAACGCAGACCCGCCCTCGGCTCATCCACGATTACGCTCGCGACCGGATGACAACCGCAAATCGGACATAGGCTCTGCTGCGCCACCTTGCGTTGGTCTATTCGTCTGATCACCATAGGCGCCCAGTGGGACCAGTAGACCCCCATCGCCGCCCAGATAAACAAACTGAAGCGCGCAGGCACTGCGCTCATATGTCCCTGACGCAACGCATTACCCCACGAGGTGAGTTGTTCTGGAGATTGCTGCATCAACAACCGCAGCACTCGCGCCATATCCTCATCCACCTGCGGCAACAAATCACTTAACAGTTGCTGTAGCAGTCCTTGCCAATAGCTATCTGCCTCTGAGCCCAAGCGGGAAAGCGGAGTCGCCTCATCTTTCCCCCAAGCGAGCAGTTGACCGAAGTCAGCCTCCGCCGCCAATCTGGCCTGAATCGCAACCACACGGCGGCATAGCTCAAAGTAGTCGGCCAGCGGCGAGTCCTTGGCCAACGACAACAAACGCTGCGCCCGTCTGTGATACACAGCGTTAGGATCCACCGCCTTTAAGGGTTTAAGTTCCAGCGGCGATTCGCTGCCTTGGGCCAGAGGTATCTCGGCTGTATGACTCATTAATGTTTCTCCACGTCCGAATGTTCATCCAACATCACAGGGTGATGTTTGCGGCACCAAGCCTTAGAGACTTTGCCGTAAAGCATGCCTGTAACCGACCCTTCCACCCATGTCGCCATCCAAAAATGCACCATCACAAAAATCAACATGATGAGCGCACAAATGGCGTGCAACAGAATGGCCCAACCCACCACAGTGGCTGAGAAATAGGGCGCAAAGTAAGGCTGCCACATGATGATTCCCGTCACCGTTAAAGTGATAGATGTCAGCACGAAGGCGCGAAACAATACCTTTTGCCCAGGGTTGTAATGGCCGATAGGCGGGATTTTCTCCTCGTTCTCGAACATCACATCCTTAATGGCGAGCATCCAAGCGAGGTCGTGCTTTTCCCATTTGTTGTGTTTGTAGTAACGCACCAACATCAACATCAGAGGTAAGCACATCATCAAGCCCGCAATTGGATGAATAAACTTCGCCAATTGCGGTGTGCCCGCTATCGCCCCAAGCCATTGAAACGATGGATAGAAGAAGGAAAAGCCAGTGAGAAATGTCACTAGGCCAACCGCCACAATGAACCAATGACAGATGCGATCGAACAGCTTGTGACGCACTATCATTTCTTGCTTATCATGCTTGCTCATTTGTCGGCCCCCTCTTCCTGCTTAGCCTCTTCCTCTGGCGGTTGATAACCCGGTTGGTCTTCTTCGACTATGTTGCGACCGACGGTGATCTTATGCAGACAAGCGACGGCGGCAGTGGCAAGAATGCCCATAGTGCCTAAAGGTTTGACCCAGTCCTGCCACAGAGTAAGTGACAGTGGGATCTGCGGGTTATCGGGCATGTTGTAGCTTTCGGGCTGATTGATATCGTGTAATATCATCATCATACCCGTGCCACCTACACCCTCAGGGTTATAAAGTCCTGCCTTAGCAAAGCCCTTTTCCTTCAGTTCTTCGACCCGTTTTTGCGAGTAGAACAACATGTCCTCACGGGTGCCAAAACGCAGCGCCCCTGTGGTACAGGACTTAACGCAGGAAGGTTCCAATCCCACAGCCAAACGGTCAGAGCACATAGTGCACTTGTAGGCCTTGTTATCCTTAGGATCGATTTTGGGCACATCGAAAGGACAAGCACTGGCGCAATAACCGCAGCCGATACATTTGTCCGAATCGAAGTCCACCACACCATTGGCGTGCTGGATAATCGCGCCAGAGGTCGAACAGGCCGTTAAGCAGGCAGGGTCAGCACAGTGCATACAGGCCGAGTGGGTAAATTGCCAACGCAGCTTGTTGCTTTCCATCACCTCATGGAACTCCATCAGGGTCCAACATTGGCCCGATAGCGACATAGGGTTTTGGTAACTGCCTTGGAAAGTACCTACCTCTTCCCGTAAATCATTCCACTCAGAACACGCCACTTGGCAGGCTTTACAGCCATTACACTTAGTGGCGTCGAACAGCTTAGCGACCTTTTCTGACGAATTACGCCCCTTTGCCGCAGGCGTCACCGCTGAAGTACCGGAGCGGCGGATAATGTCTTGTGATGCCATAATCAGCTCCCCTCCGCTTTAGTGATGTTAACCAAAAATGCTTTGAACTCAGGCACCTGTGTATTTGCATCCCCCACTTCCGTGGTGAGTACGTTACAGGAGTAACTCTTACGAGTGAGCGCATTATGGCTGCCGTGACGGGGTAACCCGACGGTATGGACTAACTGGCCATTTACCTTTAACGGCTGTAGCCGTTTAGTCACTAAGGCTTTGGTTTCAATGCTGCCGCGTTTAGAGCTGACAGTGACCCAATCCCCATTGGCGATACCTTTTTCTGCCGCTAACATTTCATCGATTTCGACGAAGGTTTCAGGCATAGAAATCGCAGCTAAACGAGCATGCGTAGACCAGAAGTTAAAGTGTTCAGTTACACAGTAAGTAGTTGCCACATAAGGGAAGTCCTTATGTGAACCTAAGGTTTCTTTCACACCCGGTAACATACGTACCGCAGGGTTACTGGTGACCTTGTGTAACGGGTTCAACCCAATAGGCGACTCCATCGGCTCGTAGTGCTCAGGGAACGGACCTTCGGCCAATAATTTAAGGGCGAAGAAACGACCCACACCTTCGGGTTGCATGATGAAGGGGCCAGCGGATTCCTGTGGTGTTAACTTCATATTGAAGTCGCCCACATCGATACCGTGCCACTTACCGTCAACCCACTCGACGATAGTGCGTTTTGGATCCCAAGGTTTGCCGTTGATATCGCAAGAAGCGCGGTTATACAGCACACGACGGTTTGCTGGCCACGCGAATGCCCAGCCCGGAGTGACACCTTTACCCGAAGGATCATGGTTGTCGCGGCGAGCCATCAAGTTGCCTTCTTCGGTCCAAGAACCGGCATAAATCCAGCAGGCGCTAGCAGTACTACCATCAGCTTTGAGTTCAGAGAAGCTACTGAGCTGACGCTGAGTGACGAGATCCTTACCGTTAAGCTCGCGAGCAACTTCTTCGGCATGCGGCGAGTAAGGATTGTGGTAATCCCAACTTATCGCTTGCACTGGCTCAGGCAATTTACCGCCCTCTTGTTTGTACAGTTCACGCATAGCCATTAAGACACCGGAGAGGATCTCAGCATCTGGCTTGGCTTCACCCGGCGGGTTAGCGCCCTTCCAATGCCACTGCATCCAACGTCCAGAGTTGACAATGGAACCTTCTTCCTCAGCAAAACACGTCGTCGGTAAGCGGAACACTTCCGTCATGATTTCAGCGGGATTCACCTCGTTGAAGCCATCGGCGTTTTGCCAGAAGGTTGCGGTTTCCGTTGCCAAGGCATCCAGCACCACCATGTACTTAAGATTACTCAGAGCTTTGAGTACCTTATTGCGGTTCGGCATAGAGTTAATGGCGTTAACCCCTTGGATAATATAGCCATTCACTTCACCGTGGAAAGCCATGTCTAAGTGCTTAGTAAAGTCGTACTGTTTATCCCACTTAGGCACCCAGTCATAACCAAAGTCGTTTTCAACCGTGGCGTTATCGCCCCAGAAGCTCTTCATTTGTGAAATAAAGAATTTAGGGTAATTTTGCCAATAGTTGGTTTGACCTGGGCGCAAGGCGACAGGCGTGTAACGATCGAGATAGGTCTTAAGATCAGTGTCTTTTTCACTCGGTAACTTCAAGTAACCAGGCAAGCTTTGACACAATAAACCCATATCGGTCGCACCTTGCACATTAGAGTGACCACGCAGTGCGTTAACACCACCGCCCAACACCCCAATGTTACCCAGCAGCAACTGCACCATGGCCATAGAGCGAATGTTCTGCGCCCCTTTAGTGTGGTGAGTCCAACCTAAGGCATACATAAAAGTGGCAGCCCTATTGTGGGTATGAGTGCTGCCAATTTGCTGGCAAACCATCTCATAGTCCGCAATCGGCGTACCGGTAATATTGCTTACTGTTTCAAAGTCATAGCGATCTACATGTTGCTTCATTAAGTTCCACACGCAACGTGGATGCTCGAAGCTAGGATCGACTTTCGCGTAACCCTGTTCGTCTAACTCGTAGTACCAAGACTCTTTATCGTAGCTATCTGTTTCTTCATCGAAACCACTGAACAGACCTTCACTAAAAGAGAAGTCTTCGCGCACTATGTAACTGGCATTGGTATAAGCCTTCACATAGTCGTAGTTCACTTGTTTGGTTTCAATAAGATAGCGGATCACCCCGAGCAGGAAGGCGATATCTGTGCCCGAACGGATCGGCGCATAATAATCGGCCACAGCGGCGCTACGGGTGAAGCGAGGATCGACCACCAAAAGTTTAGCGTTGTTATGTTGCATTGCTTCTGTAACCCAGCCGAATCCGACAGGGTGAGCCTCTGCAGCATTACCGCCCATGATAATGATCAAATTAGAATTTTTAATATCGATCCAGTGGTTGGTCATGGCACCACGTCCAAATGTCGGAGCAAGACTTGCTACCGTTGGAGAGTGTCAGTTACGCGCAATAGTATCGATTGCAACTAGGCCCAGTGCCCGTGCAAATTTCTGGGTGATATAGCCGCCTTCGTTCGGCATCGCCGACGAGGTCATCATCCCAGTGCTAAGCCAACGGTTAACCGTCGTCCCGGCAGAATTCTTTTCAATCAAGTTAGCATCACGATCATCTTTCATCAGGCGGGCGATGCGTTGGTAAGCTTCGCTCCAGCTGATACGTGTCCATTCATTGCTGCCTGGCGCACGGTACTCTGGGTATTTAAGCCGATTAGGGCTATTTACATAATCCACTAAACCAGCGCCTTTAGGACACAAGGCCCCACGGTTAACTGGATGGTCTGCATCCCCTTCGATATGGAAAATACTCTGTTCGGCGTTCTTGCCATTACTTCCTTTGCTGTACATCAGCAATCCGCAACCCACTGAGCAATAGCAGCAGTTATTGCGGGTTTCTTTCGCGCTAATGAGTTTGAATTCCCGAACGGCCGCATAGGCCTTTTCGGACATCAATCCCAACGCAGAAATTGCTGAGGTGGCAGCTCCGGCAGCACACAGTCTAAAAAACTGGCGTCTGTTCATTGCGTCCTCTCACACTCTTGTCGTTATGAGTCTATTGGTTGCAGTGGTAAAGATTGCAACCGATCGAGTGGGGCCACTTAAAGACCACACTTAATTTAAGATTATCCTTAAAGAGGAAATAGATAACAAATAATGACATGAGATCGAGATCGCAAATAACCAATCACAAAACTTAAATCCAAATAAATAAATAATATTGAAATTAAAAACCTTAAATAATGTAAAAAACACTTAATTCAAGAGTTAAAACCCAATAATACCAAAAGGACAATTTGTCTAAAAATGCAGGTACATATTGTCCCACAACCTAACCATATGGTTATTAAAAATAGTTTTAGATATTAAAATGTGTATAACGATGGCGGATAAAAACACAAAAGTGACGGTTTATTGAGGGGTAAGTAGCCACTGAAATTGACAATGTAAAGATCAGCGCAAAAAGTGCAGAGTCGGCGGTGTTAAACACACCAAAAGGGCAAAGATGAGGATCGAGCTAAAAAGGGGAAACACTCAATAAAAAGGCATAAGCAATCCACTTATGCCTTCGTTTTGTTTTATTTCAGCAGTTATGTTTAGCAAATTGGGGAGTGAATCGTGAGTATTTCAGCAAAAGCGCCCCAATACGCCCAACTCAACCGAGTCAACATCGACTGAGTCGTTTACTCACTCGGAGCTAAAACGCTTAAAAGCTCGCTAGCGTTCCTGCTGGCAGGTAAGCGTTAAAACTCGCTGTATATAACAGGTCTGTCGCGGCTTCGATATCTGGTGCGAAGTACCTGTCTTTATCGTAATAGGCGACGACTTCACGCAATTCGGCTTTGGCCTTAGCCACTGCAGCACTTGGCATTAAAGGTGCGCGGAAATCTAAACCCTGCGCCGCCGCTAACAATTCAATTGCCAGTACACCACGGGTGTTTTCGCTCATATCGCGCAAACGGCGCGCCGCAAAGGTCGCCATAGAGACGTGATCTTCTTGGTTAGCAGATGTCGGTAAACTGTCTACCGACGCTGGATGGGCGTAGGTTTTGTTCTCAGACGCCAATGCCGCCGCTGTTACTTGAGCGATCATAAAGCCTGAGTTCACGCCGCCATTTTTCACTAGGAAAGGCGGCAGTTTCGACAGGCTAGAATCAATTAACAGTGCGATACGACGCTCGGCAATAGAACCCAGCTCGGCAATCGCAATCGCCAGATTATCCGCCGCCATAGCCACAGGTTCAGCGTGGAAGTTACCGCCCGAAATGATATCGCCTGTGTCTTGGAACACCAGTGGGTTATCGGTTACGCCATTCGCCTCAGTGCCTAACACATCGGCCGCATGGCGAATTTGCGTTAAACAAGCACCCAACACCTGTGGCTGACAGCGCAGTGAGTAAGGATCTTGCACCTTTTCACAGTTTGCATGGCTCACGCTGATCTCAGACTCTTCGCCCAATAGATGACGGAAAATCATGGCCGAATCGATTTGACCTTTCTGACCACGGGCCGCATGGATGCGTGAATCGAACGGGCTACGGCTGCCCATCGCCGCTTCGACGCTCATGGCGCCGATCACTGAACTCGCCGCAAACAAGTCTTCGGCGTGGAATAAGCCTTCCAGCGCCAGCGCAGTCGAGGCTTGTGTGCCGTTAAGCAAAGCGAGCCCTTCTTTAGCCGCTAAATCGATTGGCTTAAGGCCGGCGATTTCTAAACCTTCGGCGGCGGAAATTAACTCACCTCGATAGCTCATCTCGCCTTCGCCCAGCATAGGCAAACACATGTGCGCCAGTGGCGCTAAATCGCCCGATGCGCCCACTGAGCCTTTTTCTGGCACGCAGGGATACACTTCGGCGTTCACTAAACTGATTAAGAAGTTAATCACTTCTAAACGAATGCCCGAGAAGCCACGGCTTAATGAATTGATTTTTAACACCATCATCAAGCGCACTGTGGCGTCTTGCATGTATTGGCCTGTGCCAGCGGCGTGCGACAACACGATTGAGCGTTGCAGTAATTGCAGATCTTCGGGCGCTATCTTGGTATTGGCCAACAAGCCAAAACCCGTGTTGATGCCATAAACGGTGCGACCTTCATCCAACACTTTTTGCACGATTTGCGCGCTGGTGTTGATGTCAGTAATGGCCTCTGGCGCGAGTTCGAGTGTTAGCTTATGACGACTGATTTCGCGTAATTGCGCTAGGCTCAAGCTGCCCGGCGTTAATACTAAGTGATTCACAGATTTCATATTTTTAGCTCCAAGCTTTTAGTTATTATTGTTATTGAGTCGTTAGCATCGGCTAGTCTTGCATAGGTAAGTCGAGCCCCTGCTCTTTGGCGCAGTTTTTCGCAATCTCGTAGCCCGCATCGGCATGGCGCATCACGCCTGTCGCTGGGTCATTCCACAGCACACGGCCAACTCGTTTTGCCGCCGCATCGGTACCGTCACACACAATCACCACACCAGAATGTTGGCTAAAGCCCATGCCGACGCCGCCGCCGTGGTGCAAAGACACCCAAGTTGCGCCACTGGCCGTATTGAGTAGTGCATTCAATAATGGCCAATCGGATACCGCATCTGAGCCATCCAGCATAGATTCGGTTTCGCGGTTCGGGCTGGCAACAGAGCCAGAATCTAAGTGATCGCGGCCAATCACCACGGGCGCCGACAACTCACCATTTTTGACCATTTCATTAAAGGCTAACGCTAAACGAGCGCGATCTTTTAAGCCGACCCAGCAGATACGCGCAGGCAGACCTTGGAAGGCGATGCGCTCGCGTGCCATGTCTAACCAATTGTGTAGGTGTGGATTATCCGGAATAAGCTCTTTCACTTTAGCGTCGGTTTTATAGATATCTTCTGGATCGCCAGAAAGCGCCACCCAGCGGAACGGGCCAATGCCTTCACAGAACAGCGGACGAATGTATGCAGGCACAAAGCCTGGGAAATCAAAGGCGTTTTCAACGCCCACTTCAAACGCCATTTGGCGAATGTTGTTGCCGTAATCTAAGGTCGCTGCGCCGGCAGTTTGCAAATCGAGCATAGCTTGTACTTGCACCGCCATCGAGGCTTTTGCGGCCTTAACCACAGCAGCTTCGTCGGTTTTACGCATAGCTGCGGCCTCTGCCATAGTCCAGCCCTGTGGCAGATAACCGTTTAATGGGTCGTGTGCCGAGGTTTGGTCGGTCACCACATCTGGGGTAACGCCGCGTTTAACTAATTCAGCAAACACATCGGCGGCATTTGCCAGTAAGCCAACAGATACAGGCTTGCCAGCTTGGTTTGCTTCTTCAATCATGGCTAATGCTTCATCGAGCGAAGTAGCTTTTTTGTCGACATAGCGAGTACGCAGGCGGAAATCGATGCGGGTTTCGTCGACTTCACAGGCTAACACTGAGAAGCCAGCCATAGTGCCCGCCAGCGTTTGCGCGCCGCCCATGCCGCCTAACCCGCCAGTGAGGATCCATTTGCCTTTAGAGATGCCCTCAAAGTGCTGTTTTGCGACCGACACAAAGGTCTCGTAAGTGCCTTGGACTATGCCTTGAGTGCCGATATAGATCCAAGAACCCGCCGTCATCTGGCCGTACATGGCCAAACCTAGCTTATCTAACTCGTTGAAATGTTCCCAGTTCGCCCAATGTGGCACTAGGTTTGAGTTAGCAATCAGTACGCGCGGTGCATCTGCGTGGGTGCGAAATACACCCACAGGTTTGCCCGATTGCACTAATAAGGTTTCGTCGTCTTCGAGGCGTTGTAAGACTTCGATGATTTTGTCATAACAATCCCAATCGCGGGCGGCGCGGCCGATACCGCCGTAGACGACTAAGTCTTCTGGGCGCTCGGCGACATCGGGATGTAAGTTGTTCATTAACATACGCATTGGCGCTTCTGTGAGCCAACTCTTACAGCTTAATTGTGTGCCATGCGGTGCAATAATGCGGCGGCTTGGGTCGTGGCGCTTATCCATTGAATTTTCCTCTTTCAACCTGTGGTGCTAAGTCGCTAATACGGGTTAGCACTATTGTTTTTATTGTGTTTTTATCTTTTAACTTATAAGGGTACAGCTATTTAAATTACTGATTTACATTGTTAATCACGCCACTGGCGTTACTTGCTAAAGGTTAAGTGGCCGCCGAGTTTAAAACGGCTACCTGGATGAACTAATTTTGCGAAACTCACGACGCCTTGGCGTGACCAAGTGCGTCGTAAAATCTGTAAACAGGGCTCAGTGGCGGGGATTTCGAGCCTTTGCTGTAATTCTTCACTGGCGATAATCGCTTCAATCGTGTGATGCGCCTCGGTCAACGGTGCCACTTGTGATAAATATTCGTGGGGCGTCTGCAAGGTAAAATCCTGCAATAAATAATCGGACACTAACTCGGGATTCACATAACGCTCTTCAACTTGCAACGGTAAGCCCTGCTCGCAATGCACTAATATCGAATGAAATACCGTTGCACCGCGCTCAAGCCCAAGGGAAATTGCGATACTCGTACTCGCCGCGACTTGTTCTAACACCCATTGCTGCACGCTATAGCCGTGGCCGCGGTCTTTTATCTCATCGGCAATATTGCGGATCGCCAACATAGACGACTGGGATTTACACCCTGCGACAAAGGTGCCTAACCCTTGAGAACGCTCAAGCACACCGCTATCCGTCAGCTCGGTTAGCGCACGTCGCGCCGTCATTCGGCTGCAGGTAAACAAATCGGCAAGCTGATTCTCAGAAGGCACGCGAGCATGCTCTTCCCACTCACCCGACTCGATAGAGGAGGTAATGTATTGCTTAATTTCTGCAAACTTAGGAGTAGCCAAAACATTTCCTCAATATAAAGCGCTAGAATCTAGGTACTATTCACTCTTTCAAACGTTCAAAATTGCGGCTACAATCCTAGCTTGTATATACAAGTAAATACAAGCCAGCTCACATAAATTTAATAAACCGTTAATCACTTGGTTAACATCTGCCAGCACAGCGAGGGGAATACATGTCTTGGGATCAGGTTTGGATAGACGTTAACTTAGCCACAATGGACCCTTCCGTATCAGCACCTTATGGTGCGATCACCAACGCGGCCATCGCAGTAAAAGATGGTAAAATTGCTTGGCTTGGCCCCCGCAGCGAACTGCCCGCCTTCGATGTGTTGTCAATTCCCGTTTACAGGGGCAAAGGCGGCTGGATCACCCCAGGATTAATTGACGCCCACACCCACTTAATCTTTGCCGGTAATCGCGCCAATGAATTTGAGTTACGCCTACAGGGCGCCAGTTACGAAGACATTGCTCGTGCAGGTGGCGGCATTATTTCAACCGTTAAAGCTTGCCGCGAAGCGGATGAAGCAGAATTATTTGAACTCGGCCGTCAGCGTTTAAACGCGCTGGCCAAAGAAGGAGTGACTACGGTTGAGATCAAATCGGGTTACGGCTTAGATACTGAAACTGAATTGAAAATCCTGCGAGTCGCCCGCGAGCTCGGCAAACATCACCACGTAGATGTGAAGACCACATTCCTTGGCGCCCATGCGATTCCGCCAGAATATAAAGACAATAGCGACGGCTATGTCGACTTAATTATCAATAAGATGCTACCCGCAGTGATCGCCGAAAATCTTGCCGATGCGGTGGATGTATTCTGCGAGAATATCGCCTTTAACCTTGAGCAAACAGAACGCGTACTCAGCGCAGCCAAAGCAGCGGGATTAGAGATTAAGCTCCATGCCGAGCAGTTAACTAATATGGGTGGCAGCGCACTGGCCGCACGTCTTGGTGCTAAGTCTGTGGATCATATCGAATATTTAGATGAGGCAGGCGTAAAAGCCTTAAGTGAAAGCGGCACCTGCGCCGTACTGCTGCCCGGCGCGTTTTACTTTTTGCGGGAAACCCAAAAGCCACCTATCGATTTACTGCGCCAATATGGCGTACCTATGGTGCTCGCCAGCGATTTCAACCCAGGTTCATCCCCCATTTGCTCAACCCTGTTAATGCTGAATATGGGCTGCACCTTGTTCCGCTTAACGCCAGAAGAAGCCTTAACAGGACTCACCTTAAATGCCGCCAAGGCACTCGGGATTGAAGATAACGTCGGCAGTTTAGTCATTGGCAAACAAGCCGATTTTTGTCTGTGGGATATCGCCACACCGGCGCAGTTGGCCTACAGCTATGGCGTGAATCCCTGCAAAGATGTGGTGAAGAATGGCAAGCTAGTTCACCAGTAGCCTAAGTGCATCAATAATAGGTGCATCAGCAGCAAAAACGGCATAAGCGAAAGGTTAGATAAGGTCGTTAAGTCAAACTTGGCGACCTTATCTGGATTTAAACACTGGCCCCATTTTCTAACTGTTCATCTTCTTGTTTTACCAGCTTATGCTCACCTTCGTTACAACCTATTTTCCAATAGCTCGAGGTATAAAAATGACTCTTAGGCAATGAATGCGCTTGCTTAAAGTGTCTTCTTAACGCGCGCATGCTATTAAATTCACAGGCAATCCATACGGCGGGCTCGCCAGCAAGCCAAGGTAATTGGGCAATTCGCTCGATCAAAGGGCGACCTTCGGGATCGGCCTCAGGATTGATCACCCAATGCAGCTCCACGTGTTCAGGATGTACGAGAGGCTGAATGTCAGCCTCGCTTAGCACTTCAATCACAGCGTAACCCACGGCATTGTTTGGTAATTTTGCCAGATTCACGCTAATGGCGGGTAAGGCTGTCATATCACCTGCGAGTAAAAACCAATTTGCCTCAAGGTTAATCAGTTTTTTAAGCCCAGGTCCGCCGATTTGAATAATATCGCCCACCTGCGCCGTTTTCGCCCAACTCGATGCGGGGCCGTCGGTATCGTGCAGTACAAAATCCACATCAATTTCATCATTGCGTTGCTGGCGAATTGTGTAGGTTCGCATTAATGGACGCTCACCCGCTTGTGGGAATAACAACTTAATATAGGCACTCTCTTGATCAATAGGAAATCCAGCGAATCCCGCACCGCCTAAGGTCATGCGTAACATATGCGGAGTGATATAAGTGGAGCGGATCACTTCTAGCTCACGTGGTGCAGGTTTATTCATTATGATTTTCTCCTATGGCGTTTTCTGCCGTTAAGCGCAACTCAATGGCTCCTTTGCCAGCCGTATCTTTTGGCTGACTAGATGGTCTTTTTTGAGTAAGGCAATCAGTTTCACTTTTGGCGGCAGTCGCCTCATCCACACTTTTGCTAATCCGATTGGCAAGTTTAATAAAAATATCGACTTCGGCTGAACTGAGCGCCTGCGTCATGCGCGCTACAGTTTTGCGTTCTGAGGTACTGATCTGGGTCATGATCTTTTCCCCCTCAGCCGTGGGTCGCAGCAACTGGCTGCGGCCATCCTTTGGGTTATCGATTTTAGTGATCAACCCGCCCTGCTGTAGCTCATTAAGAACACGGGTAATTTGTGCTTTATCCCGCTGCATTCGCAGGGCAATAGACTGGGCTGTCGATTCAGGATTGCGACACACCCCCTTCAAGGCACGGATATGAGTGACAGGTAAATCAATCTCTTGTGCAGCAATATCGCTACGCAATTGCTTTTTGTAGGCATGCACTAATCTGTGCAAAGTTTCACTGAGTGACAATGAAGGCATAGAAGGCTCTCGATATAGTTGACTTAATCAACCATATCGAGATTGGTTGATTGTGTCAACTAAGTAACCCTGTACTGAATGTGCGGCAATGTGCAAATAATCAGAAAATGATTAAGCACTGGCTTTCCAGTGACACGCCATAAACTCATCCTTGAGGGCTCGACCGTGACATCCCTGTCACGAACGGTCACTTACAAGCCAGTGCTTAATCTCATCAACTCCCGTGCATATTGATGACCTAATTTAGCCATTAGCCTGATGCAATTTGCGTTACAGGAAACTGCGCCACCATCATAAACTCGTTATGTTGATAATGTGCCGTCATCAAGTGAGCTTGAATCAGTTCTTAAGAGATTTGATTCATTTTAGGGTAAAAAAATGCCCTCAAATAGCCGCAAACAGGCCGTGAGAGCGGGTTTTAGCGGTTGGCGTGAATCAGTCTGGTACAGAGTGATTCACGGGCTAACTTTTGAACAAAATTCAATTAGTACAATAATACTAAATAAACCTCAATAGATTACAAAAGTGTCTTGAAACCCTAAACGCTGGTTATCTGAATTGTGACCAAAATGGCCTATTAATATATAGGTGAGTAGCACTTACTGATTGTTCTCTCGGAATTGAATTTTGGTCGAAGTAACTAACCCAAAAAGTTACCGTTTTAAGAACATAATCATTTAAAGTTACCTCTGTACCATCTTCAAACCGGACGAGGTAGCTAGGTTTTGCTTGACCTTCCGATTCTCTAAATGTTTTGTCATTAACTGCTTTTTGCAATTTTTCAGGAATGTTTTCACCAACACAAAAATTAACAACATTTGCTTTTTGTGCTTCTGATTCTTTAAGTTTAGGCTGATAGAGATCGATACCAAAATGTTTAACCGAGTTAGCAATATCTTTAGCAATTACTAAAAAAGGTTGCTTATCCCACTGCTGATTTAACGTCTTTTTTGTGGCTTGTTGGTTCTGATACTTAATGCACCAGTCACGAATTGAATGCGCAGTGACTGAAAAGTTAAAAAAATGATCTGTTAGATTTTCAGGTTCTTCTTCAAACGTAATCCTGTTCCCCTCACGGATAAGCTTAAGAAGCATATCCTTGGGTTCTGAGATACTTTGTATAAACGACATATAACCTCTTATTCAACGCCCTATTATGGTATTCGACTTTTGAGCAACGCAATACTAAACCTGCTGTGTGACGCTTAAGTGCATAAATATACGCACAGTGGAAATGCCTCGCGTGCCGAATCATTTTTAAATAACTGATATCGATGACACTGACTCCCCACCGCAACTTGCTAACGTTTAGAGGCTAACTTAGTTTGAATATGTTCTAAAAACTTTACGCTATCTCCAACATATCTAACGTAAACATCAATATAGTTGGAATCAAAATGGTGTAGTAATGTGACAACCTCAAAATACAGACCAGACTGATTTAAGTATTCACCAACTTTAGGTGGCAACGGAGAAATCACCTCTTGGTCTCTTTCAAAGTTGTCAAATTGACTACCTGTTTCAATATCAACAAGGTAGTACTTTGTACGTTCATCATCACTTAAATGTGTCATTTAAAAATCCTTCTTTAGAACACGGAATAAGAAGAGTACAAGTAGCATATCAATTTGTATAGAAAGAAGGCTAGGATTCGTGAAGTTTCCTCCTTCTGATAATTTCAGTAAGGCAAACTCGTTTTGACAGGATATGTATGAGCAAAAGTACTAACGAATCAAGGGGCAAAAGCGCATTAGCCCAAAGCCAGCGTAAAATGGCAGGATTTTATGCGTGAATCAGCCTAGGCAAGTTTGATTCGCGGATTTTAACGAGGCTAGATGTATACGCAGGTCTTAACTAGATTAAGCACTCGCATGGATGCCACGTTCGAGCATACACGGATGTACTTGCTGCGAGTCACAGTAATGCGAGTGTTTAATCTCCGAGTCCGAGTTTAAGTCCATACGATTTTGATTTTAATAAGCCACAAACTAACACTCTAAATCCCCTATCGACTCCCGACTTTTTCCTTGTAATATAACGCTTTCACTCATGTTGAAACCCAAGGATGATAATGTATACCCCTAAGAATATGGCGATGACAGATCAGCAGGCCATCACAGGTTTTATCACGCAAAACAGCTTTGGTTTGCTGGTTTCGAGCTCACTGAATGCGACCCATATTCCCTTTGTACTCGATGCAACTGTGGGAGAGAAAGGCGTCTTGTATGGCCATGTTTCGCGAGCAAACGCACATTGGCAAGAGCTTGAAAGTCAGCGGGTATTAGTGGTTTTCAGCGGCGCACACGCTTACATTTCCCCAACTTGGTATGATGCTAAACCTGCGGTGCCTACATGGAATTATGCGGCGGTGCATTGTTATGGTGTCGCAAGTCTGTTGAGTGATACCGAAACCCAAGACATGTTGGACAAGTTAGTGGCGAAGTACGAACCCAAGCTATTGCAAGATAAACAAATTATGCCAGATGAGTATCAGCAGAAACTGCGCCAAGCTATCGTCGGCTTTAAAATTGTGATTGATGAGATTCAAGCAAAGGAAAAGCTCGGCCAGCATAGATCCATTAGCGATCAACAGGGTGTGTTCAGCGGCTTAAGTGCCAGCCCCCATGCCGATGCGACACAATTAGCCCACTATATGAATCAACGAGATATCGGCAAAGGCAATGGCTGAGCCCATGCAGCTAAACCAATACTTTGATTAGTCACTTATACGTCTTCTGTAAAATCATTGAAAAGAAGACTTTAACGGCCTGCCCATATCTAAAACATTGCACCAATGACTAACCGTCAACCTGAAACGCTGCTAAATTACAGTCCTAACTCGCACGAATAAGGAAGCTGCATGCTCAATCCTGAACACAGTTACTGGCATGACACGCTTAAAGCCATTCGTCGTTGCGGTAGAAAACTCATTGAATTTGAACTGCTATTTACCTTAGTGTCGGCGGGCATTATCGTCCCGTCTTTTGGCTGGCTACTGCGCCATCTGATTGCCAAAACGGGCAATGTCACCATAACCAATTACGACTTAATCGCCTTCGCCATGTCTCCCTATGGCTTGCTATTTATGATCATTACCCTATTCAGCAGCTTTACCGTGTTTTTTACCCAGCGCGCTGGGGTCACGATTCTCGCCGCATCAGGGTTATACGATATTCCCATTGGCCCAGTGCGGGCACTGATTTTCGCCACGGCGCGCTTACCCGTATTCATTCGCCTTGGTTGCATATATGCGGCTTGCTTACTGCTGCTCAGCGTACCTTTTATGGGATTAGGGTATCTCATTTTCAGCGTGTTTCTACAGGGACACGACATCAATTACTACCTGTATTTCAAGCCAGTAGAATGGTATTTAGCCTTATCGAGCATGGCCTTCTTAGCATTACTCTATTTACTTATTAGCTTATATCTGTGGGCCAAAGCGGCCTTTTCCCTGACGATAATTGTCAGTGAAACAACCGATGCATTAACGGCACTCAAACGCAGTTGGCAGTTAAGCGCGGGCAATGAACGCGCGATTATGTGGCACGCGGCGGGATGGTGGTTAAGGATAGGGGCTTTGCTGTACCCCTTAATGCTGTTGATCTCATGGGGGGCCGATAGCTTACTCGACCGGGTTTCACTGACACTTTCGGCAGAATTAGCCATGTTGGCCCTCGTCTCTGCACTGATTTTTATGCTGAGTGCAACCTGGTCCTTACTCGGCATGTTTGGCGAAGCCTTTATCATCTTGTTGTTATACCGCCAACTGGGAGAGAAACCTGCAGGGTTAGAACGCCTTGGACGAGAGACAGTAAAAAAGACTTCAGAGCTGTCGATTTACACTCTAAGTGGCGTCTTGGTTACGACTTTTTTAATCATGCTGGGATTTGGAGTGTACGCCCTAAGCAGTGAGCCACAAAGGGATGAAATCCTCATTTCAGCCCACCGAGCGGGGGCCGCTAGGGCACCAGAAAATACCCTTGCGGCTTTGCGTTTAGCGATTGCAGAAAAGGCCGATTATGCTGAAATAGATGTGCAAACCGCCGCTGACGGCACCTTAATGGTGCTGCACGATGCGGATTTAATGCGTATCGCGGGCGATCCACGGCGAGTAGCCAATCTCAGCGCCAGTGAAATACAACAACTCGATGCGGGTCGCTGGCACAGTGCCGCCTTTGCAGGTGAATCCGTGCCGACACTACTACAAATGCTCAATGAGGCGCGCAATAAGATAGGTTTGAATATTGAGCTTAAATATAATCAAGCCGATCCCACCTTAGCGCAGGCTGTTGTTGCCCTACTGCAACAACAGAAAATGACACAACAAGTAGTGATTACCTCGCTCGAAGCAAGAGCCATTGAAGAAGTGCAACGACTAGACCCTTCAATCCAAACAGGGTTGATTGTCACCCAATCTATCGGCGACCCGATTAAGTCGAATGCGCAATTCCTAGCGATAAATCAGTCGATTACCAATGAGAAGTTTATCGCCAGAGCGCATAAGGGCGGCAAGCAAGTGCATGTATGGACAGTGAACAATCCACGGCAAATGCTACGCATGTTAGCACTGGGAGCCGATGTACTGATCACCGACTATCCACAGGAAGCGGTGGAAATACGAGAACAATGGCTATCACTGTCACCCGTTGAGCAGACGGCACTGCGCCTACGTTATGTACTGTAAATGCCGCAACGATTAGCTGGGCATAGCCTCAAGGCGCTTAGCTCGACGCTGCAGTAACCAGAAGATGACTAATACCCCAAAGGAAGCGGCGAACAGCGCAAAACCTTTGAATGACAATAGGTTTAAGCTAACACCATCTAACGCCAGCACAGCCAAACCCAATAGCATTTGGATGAACACAGCGGTGAACCAATCGAAGGGGTGTTTCGGGATTCATTGTTATGGTGTCTCAAGCCTGTAGAAAGCTTCGACAGGCTATATTGAAGATTGTGATTGATAAGATTCAAGCGAAGGAAAAGCTCGGCTAGCATAGACCCAACCCATTAGCGGTCAACAGCGTGTTCAGTAACTTGGGTGCCAGCTTCCATGCCTATGCAATTTGACTCACTGCTCACAGTAGGCGCTGAATATACCTACCGCAGCAAAGTTGTACCGACGCTAAATAGCCGTAGCACACTAGGGCCAATAGATACCATGCACTTAATTCGTTAATAAACCTAACGCACTAGAGCCCAGTATGCTTATCAAGTTTTAAAGTATCGATTATTGAGAAGGTATAACCTAACTCGGTAAACATCTGCTCGATATTACGCTTAAAATTGATGGGGCGATCTAAGTCGAGTTGATTGATAAAGAAGTGGTGTTTTGTCGGGATCTTAATCAGCAACTGTTTTTGATAGAAACAGGCTTCAACCTCGGCATTTAACTCGCGGCTCAAAGCCAACAAATTTTCCATCATCAAGGGATTGAGTAAGTAGCGCGCCTCGACTTGGTCGCTGCTATAAACCTCAAAGCGCCGCTCGAACCTTACGTCCTCAAGCTTGACGCGCGACAGCTTAGTCTTAAAACCCTCAAGGCGATTTTTTAAACTGCCCTTATCTGTGACTAACAGCGTAGTACTATTGAATCGCTTAGGAATATTGCAAACCAGTAGCACACCATTGAAGATGATCTCCCGCTGAACCGAGCCATTATCGTTCGCTTTAGTGTTGTAAGCATCGACCTCATAAAACTGGAACGGCACCTTGTTATAGGTTCCCTTAAGGCAATTTTGCGCATACTGCTTATCGGTTTTAGGCAGCAGCCCCAGCTCAAGGAAGAGAGAGAAATCGACCTTAGGCTCCCTCGTTAGCGCAAAGTCATCGCCAAAATACTTAAGGCTAATGGGATAGAGTTTTTCAAAGGCGGCATTATAGAGCTCATTGCTTTCCTTACCCGAGGCAATGACCGCTAACGCTATCACGGGAGCGGGCAGAAACGCGACAATCATCAAAGGCACAAAATAATCCATAGGCACCAGCATAAACTGGACCCCGAGCAGCCCGGCGAAGGCACCCAAAATAATAGTGATACCTATGTAGTAGATTGGGGTGGTGAACTTGGCATTTTCACGCCGCCTTTGGTTCACGCCTTCACGTTTAGCTTCAAACGGTGCGCATTTAGGGGCGACTTTTTGTTTGTAATACTTCTGAAAAGCAATACGGTGATCTTCGGGAATATCAAATTCAATCGAACTCATTGGCTCCTACTCTTACGATTCAAATCCATTTAGGCCAATGATTTTACATAATTTAGTGACCGAAAAACAGTTAAGCAGCCTGTTGTAAAACAGTTACTAGTAATAAACAATAAGTAATACCAATCACATTAAATCTCTAATTCAGTTCAGAGCGTCACAGGCATTTCAACCCTAAAATCCAGCGTCCATTGTCAACTCGGCAATCCCTCATCTTATAAAATATAAAACCATCCATACAAAACACATTTACTTTGTTTGAACAATGTAAATTAAATGAGAATCGTTTGCATTTGCGCGTTACAAGCTTAGAATCTCTGCGATTTTTAAAGCCTCTCAATAAAAGGACTTAGTTGTATGAAAGCTCATCCATATTCTCCTCTCTATTATGCTTTACTTCCCTTTTTATCCTTCCACGCAGTTGCAGAAGATATCCATAAGAAGACAGAAGAAGCCACTAAAATAGAGGTCATACAAGTTATTGGAACTAAACTCGATTTAAAACAAAAAGCACTTGAAATTCCTAGGTCTATTACTGTTATTACTGATAAATATATCGAAGATACCCAAGCGTCCGAGCTGACCGATGTATTAATGCAAACCCCAAGCATCAGTGTAAATAATAACGATAGGCCTCTTATGGGGGATATCAGTATTCGCGGTTTTGGAAATGAAAGGATTAACCTCCAAGTTGACGGGGTAAATTACAAACAGTATAGCGATGGAAGCAATACTAATGCTTATATTAGCCCGCTCGATTTAGACCCCAGTGTCGTTAAAGCAGTAGAAGTCACTCGTGGAGCCGACGGCATATCAGCGGGAAGCGGTGCTATAGGGGGACAAATTAAAGTTGTCACTAAAAATGCGTGGGATTATACCGCTGGAAACGCGGGGGCAGGCGTGTTAGTAAGAGCTGGTATGGGTGATGTCGACTCCATGCGGCGCGGTGGAATGACCGCTTACTATGCGACTGAAGATTTAGGTATCGCATTGCATGCCAATAGACGTACCTTTGGCGATGTCGAAGTTAATCCAAGGGATGATGAAGACTCACTTAGAGGTCAAACTGAAATATTAAAAAATGATGGCAAAAATGATGACCTGCGCTTAAAACTCAATTTGGAAACTCCAATAGGCCGTTTCGACTCGGATACCTTTTACACTAATTCCAAAATAGCAGAACTCCCCTTTGGTAATAACACTAATTGGATTGATCAACCCTTAAACGAAAGTGAAACGGGTAAGCGTTTAAGCCAGTCATTGGCCTATCACCTCGATAGCCACTCCCCTTGGATCAATCTGCAAGCACAAGTCTATTATCAAGACTACCAAAGAGTTCGCGAACAGCAAGGCAAGATCATACTCAACCCAACTGAATATCCATTCGATAAAAAAGATACTTTCGAGGATAAGAGCTTCGGCCTTAACTTGAGTAATGGCATAAGTCATGAAGTTAACCATTGGCGTGGTGAAGTTACTCTTTTTACCAATCTCGATTACAGCCAATTTCAAGACGAAGAATTTAATCGACTCACGAATACCAATGGCACTTACTATGGTAAAAGCCAAGGAGAAACCTTCGCTTTTGGCCTAAGACATGAATCTGATTACAGCACTTGGCTGAGCACAGAAGCAGGATTTCGCTTTGACTCCTATCAGAATGAATCCGATAACTACCCACAATTTGGTGAGAATAGGGATAATGCATGGTCAGCTAATGCAGGCTTAACCATTCGACCGACAGACTGGTTACGCCTCTATAGTCGCTATAGTGAAAGCTTTCGTGGGCCAAATTTAAGGGAGCTATACAAGAAAGATGAATGGATTTGTCATAGACCAAGCAAACAATGCTACAGCGAACCACAACCAGACTTAGAGGCCGAAAATAGCCGTAACTATGAAGTTGGATTTGGCTTAGTATTCAACGAACTTGCTTATGCTGATCGGCTCTTATTCAAACTAAACTGGTTTGATACCCAAGTCGAAAATTATATCGACACGGCACCTTATATGTACAAAATTGTTGATGGCCAAAAAGAACCTGCCTCCCCAACAGAAGCCACACACAGAGATTATTCCAGTAAAAATATTGGCATGCTCTATTCAAGCGGTGTCGAAGCAGAATTGACCTATCAATATAATAATATTGATATGTTTGCTAATTACAGCAAAGTGAAAATGGATGTCGAGGGCATGCCCAACTTCTACCTAGGCACCATTGAAGATATTCGCCAGCCCTACAACCGCGCCCCCCAAGATAAAATCAATCTAGGGATTAGCTGGCAGCTGATATCACAACTGAGACTGTCATGGACATCGAGTTTTGCTATGGATATGACCCGTCTTCCCGAAGCACAACTCAAAAGAGGGATGGATGCAGAAGGCTATCAACTTCACAGTGTATACCTAACTTATCAAGCGCCTTGGTTAGCGAGCCTAGAACTCAGGGCAGGTATTGAGAATCTTATGGATGAGAATTACTCAGTTTGGCCTGATGATGAGGAAAAAACCTTACCTGGACGTAACTACAAACTGGCACTCAGTTATGAATTCTAGAAAATGCATCAACGAACACTATCTTCTGACTAAATTGTAAATTCACAAAATCAAGGCCATTGAAACAACTTTAATGGCCTAAACTTACAAGTAAGAATATGATAAATATAATTTTTTAGGCTTCTCAACTTTTTAGTTCAACCTCACCTCGAAACGCTTAGCTCTACGCTGCAACAACCAAAAGATGACTAACACCCCAAAGGAAGCGGCTAAGGTGGTCAGCGTCAGCGCAAAACCTTTGAATGATAATAGGTTTAAGCTAAAACCATCTAACGCCAGCACAGCTAAACCCAGTGGCATTTGGATAAACACAGCGGTGAACCAATCGAAGGGAAGTTGAGGGAAAATCCTGTGGTAAGCGTAAAGCACTAAACCTGCTAGCAATATCAGCAAACTCGCATCGTGAGCCCCTAACAGCAGGTACTCCACACTGTTCGGCGTAATCTTGGGCACTGCACTTAACATATCCAGCATATAACCCGCGCTAGCAACTAATGAGAAACTGATAAAACTCAATAACGCTAATAAGATACCAAAACCAAATGCGGGTAAATATTTCATTTATCTCTCTCTATTCGCAGCTGAAAATACGCAGTCTCATCTCCCAAAAAACCACTGCATAGAAACCACAGGATAGAAAAGGGACTGTAACTACAATAACAGCCAAAATTTCCCTTAGCTATTAAGACCATAGTCTTATGGTAGCCACAAACTTATACATATGAGTACAGTTAACGACAGGCAAAAACGTGAGCGTTTACACTTAATGCTTCGCCTGATACTCAGCTAACTGTTTACTGTATTTGTCTTGGAAGAATGGATGGTCCGTTAACTCAAGCGCTTGCTTTTCATACTTAATCGCTTCAGTTCGCTGACCTTGGCTCGCATAGACACTTGCCAATGCATGGCTGGCCTCGAATGCTGTTGGGATCGCCTTTAAGGTTTGCAGATAAATGTCGATAGCTTTGGCAGGATCAGTCGTCTCGAAGGAACGTGCCAACGCGATAAGCGAATCGATAGCGGGCACATCAAAACCATATTTGTCGTTCGACAGGGTTTTATAATGCGCCAAAATAGCGGCTACGCCTTGACGTGATATGGTCGAGTCAGGCTTAAGCACTTGGTGTACATCGCTAAAAATAGCTTCAATACCATAAGCCGTCGCCAAAATAGGTTGCGTCATATAGTAAGTGCCATCGAAGCGCTTGATGCGGTAGTCGAGAGAATCCGTGGCGTTCGCTTTGATGATGGCTTCAAGCTTGGCAAAGTCAGCTAACTGATTTTGTTCGAAATCACTGTCGCTAGTGCTCATAAAAAGGAATCTTGGCTTCCCTTTCATCCCTGCGAGCTTCTTTGCAGCATCTGCCATTACAAAAGCGTAGTTATCATCCAGTACCGGACTTGCGGCGATGTAAGCATTAAATAAGCTTGAGCGATTCAAAAGCGTGTAGAGGCTAAAAGTGGCATTGCCAGTGAAGCCATTAAGGATCCGAAAACCATTTGTGCGATATTGTTTGTCGATGGCGGGCAGTAGATCTTGTTCCATAAAATCCAAAAACTGCTGATTTTCTTGCTGCATAATGGCTAAAGTTTTTAACTCACCTAAGCCTGCATGACCATCTGGCGCCGTCACGATAATGGTTTCCAGCCAAGGCCAGCCACCGTTATGACTCATCCAGTCTTCCATTCCAGCGAGATAGCCATGGCTACGAGGATGTAAATCCACCAGCACCACATAGCGTTTATCCGCTTTCGATTGATAACTCGCTGGTAATGTCACCTTAAAGTCAGCAGGCTCAGTTAACAGGCTCGAACTGACCTTTAACATCTGTGGTTGAGCGGGAAAGGTATTATCGGCATTTGCTGACACACTGAAGAATGCAAAGCAGTAAATCACCAGCAGAATTAATAGCGTACGCATAAATTTCATTCCTTGAAAATCAACTATATAAGTATCAGCCGAAGTTAACACCCGTATTCTTGAAAGTAAATCCGATATCACGGCCTAACCCTTTCGCCAAACACATACCTAATATTAGCCATTCCCATTTTGGTTGTGATGGCGGTGGTAAGACTCGCGAAATAGACTAGCCAATTTCACCAATAACGCTTAGGATCGGAGTTGCATTTTTTAGCCAACATATTGTGGAGTATCAAAACATTATGGGTATCAGAGCCATAGTCGTAGACACAGCAGGCACCACGACAGACCTAAACTTTATCCAAGATGTACTATTCCCCTATTCTGTCAAAGCCTTGCCAGACTTTTTAGAACAGAACCAACACAATGTATTGGTTGAAAACTGTATTTGTGACACTAAAGATATCGCCCTAGAGCCAGATGCGGACTTAGCACGCGTGACTGAAATTTTGCAGCAATGGGTCAGCGAAGATCGTAAAGCGACACCGCTCAAAACCCTGCAAGGCTTGATCTGGAAGCAAGGCTACGGCCATGGCGAATTTAAGGGCCATATCTTCCCTGACTTTATTGAAGCAGTGAAACGCTTTAGCGCGCAAAATCTGCGTATTTATAGCTTTTCATCGGGTTCGGTCGATGCGCAAAAACTGTTGTTCAGCCACAGTGACGGCGGTGATTTAACTGAGATGTTCAACGGTCATTTTGATACCCGTACAGGCAACAAATTAGATAAACAGGCTTACTGCAATATCCTCAACACTATCAGCTTAAGCCCTAAGCAAGTGCTGTTTGTGTCTGATGTGATTGAAGAATTAAAGGCTGCCGAAGCTGCAGGCATGATGACCTGCCAAATGGTACGCGATAGCAAACAGCGCACGGGTGAGTTCCGTAAAATCAGCAGCTTCGATGAGCTGCTGATTGAATAACGTGATTGTTGAAGAACGCAATAGTCGACTAATTCTGCCAAGCTGATTTAGCCAAAAATGAAAGCGACCTTATGGTCGCTTTTTTATGGGTCTGCTTATTTGCCCTTTTCCGTCAGTGGAAACGCGGCCGAGATACACTTTTTCACTTCAAAACGATAACCATAATCCGCTTTCTTATCCGGCGTTATCTGCAAAATCTCATAATCATTTAACTCGATCACATTCGATTCGGCGGGCTTCTCACAACGCGAACGGCTATTGGCTTCAAGCGCAAAGGCAAACGTCGCTAACCATTGCCGCACGAGATACTGATATTGCGCCCGCACCGACGCATAGGTTTGCTTGCGTTCCGCTTCTTCGCGCTCATCGGCGGTTTGTTTATCAGCCGGTTTGTCGGCTTCAAGCTCGGGCTTAATCTTAGCTAACTCAGCAATCGGTGCCGTCAGCACATCGGTCGTATGCGGCATAAGCCCTAATGCTGGCTCAACGGGATTATGCTCAGAAGCTTCTTGGGTTGTTGTAATAAAGTCCGCAAACGAGGTTTGAAGACGGGTTTCTAAATCAATCAGTAAGCTCAAGTGATACAAGACCACAGCCGCCAACACGATACGGATCATAAAGGTCGTTTTACGAAATGATGTATGTGAGGTGATCCGTAACGATTTGACACCCAAAGGTTTAAGCAAAAAAATTAAGACTAAATAGATGGGGATAATCAACTGCAATGCCAGCAGCACAATTGCGCTCACCATTAAAAACCAAGCTGGCATATAGAGTAAAATCGCTAAGTTATGGGTGTAATCCAGATGACTTGCCGACACCCCAACCACTTCGTTAACTATGGCGCCAGACCAACCTAAGGCAAAGTTGGCAATAATGGCGTAAAACAGCAACAACACGGCCTTGCCCGCCAAACTGTGCCAGACCCGCTCGAACACGGGCCAAAACTCGATGGCCATGGCGATGACAGCAATCACTGCGACCACACCCATCAAATCGGAACTAAAGGCCAATATCAAGGCAATAAGATACAGCTTTTGCGCAAAGGATAACTTAGCAAACCCTTGGCTTAAGTAGCGCCACAACTTGCTCAATCCTAGCTGGAGCTTGCTAAGTAAAGGCTTGATGACTTGCCGTAAGTGCTGGCGGGCAGATTCAGTGTAACGACCTAAATTCATTATAATTTTAAATTCCGGTTACGATTAAGACACGCTTGAGTTGCCGATGTAAGCTGCAAAATCTATGGCGACACTCGCGTCACCTATGCCAGTGTAGCGACTAACTTTGGCAATTCACTAGCAAAATTTGCCGAGTCCTCCCTTACGGCGAAATGAATCTCCCACGAGATTCTATGTCGATGATGCGGAGCAGACATATCGTTTAAAGGGATTTAGAAGTAATAGCTATGAGTAAATCAAAGCGACCTTAAGAACACCCCATAAGGTGTTATGAACCTAACTCAGAATAGATTCAAACGACACTTAACTCCCGCTCGGCAAAGACAGCTTTCGCGACAAACATGCCATTCAGTGCTGCGGGGAAGCCAGCATAAACCGACATTTGCAGTATCACTTCGACGATTTCCTGCGGCGTACAACCGACATTCAACGCGCCGTTGATATGGACGTTAAGCTGCGGCTGGCAATGCCCTAATGCTGTGAGCGCGGCGACAGTGACTAACTCCCGCGTCTTAAGATCGAGTCCTTCACGCTGATAAATATCCCCAAAAGGATATTCGATAATGTACTTGCCCAAGTCGGGGCAAATATTTGCCAGACTGTTGATCACTTTCTCGCCCGCCTCGCCGTCGATTTCTGTCAGCTTAGCTAAGCCCTGCACATACCTTTGATTACTCATTTTGACTCCTATTGGATTTGACCAAAGAAGTCAGCTTACGCCTTAGAGTTAACTCTAAGTCAACGGCTGATTGATGAATAATGCAGGTAGCCCTGTGATTGAAGCAGAAAGACAAAAGCGACAGATAAAAACTAAGAATATTAATTAGGATTTAAATGCGGAACTGAGCGACTGAACCGAATCGCTAAATAGGTGACTAAATGGAATCGCTAAGCTTAATCACTGAAATGCGTTTGGTAATAACGGATTTTTTGCTCAAGGGCGCTTAGATGCGCCTGCTCTTGACGAATACGCTCAGCCAATTGTGCGGCATGTTGCTCAAGTAATTGCTGCCGCTGTCCTGCGGTTGTATCGCCTTGAGCACGCAGTTCGGCATAGGTCAAAATCTGCTTTAGTGGCATGCCCGTTTCTTTTAAGCGATTGATAAACTCAATCCACTGCGCCTCTTTCTCAGCATAATCGCGGTGCCCGCTCGCATTTCGCACCACAGACTGCAGCAGGCCGATTTTCTCGTAATACCTGAGTGTATGCGCCGACAAACCTGTGAGTGCAGCAAACTGACCTATGTTCATAATCTAACGATCCGCAGGATGGTTAACACCATCATTCGTGGGCACATTTTCCAGATCGAATGGATTGACCCCTTCGAGGCAACCAATGTTGTAACCATATTCATGGGGATTGGAACGCCGCTGGTGATGGGTGTAAATGCCGCAATTAGAGCAGAAGTAATGCTTAGCGGTTTTGGTATTGAATTCATAGCATTTCAGCACATCTTCACCCTTGAGGATCTTGATCCCCGCCAGCGGAACCGAGCCGACAATCGCGCCCTTACGGCGGCAGATAGAACAATCGCAGCGGCGAGGATTTTCAATGCCATTAGGCAATGACAATTCCAATACCACAGCACCACAATGGCAAGACGCTGTGTGTTTTGGCTGAATAAGAGTATTGCCCACTTGTTTAATCACACTCGACTCCTTGTTTCGCTTAATGTTATCGCTAAATGTCCATAACGCTATGGCTTGTCGCTTGTTCTTTATGCTGCTAGTCTGACCATCTTAAACGAGCGTTTCAACTCGCATTTTTAGATGGACAATTCAATGCCAAACACAATGGAAAAGTTTCTCGCACAGCACCCTATAGTGACCGAAATCCCTGTGGCTTGGGGCGAAATGGATGCGTTGCAACACGTCAACAACGTCGTCTATTTCCGCTATTTTGAAACAGCCCGTATCGACTTCTTCAATCGCCTTTTCCCGCTAGATACCCTATATAAATCAGGTATTGGCCCTGTGATCAGCGAAAATCAGGCCCGCTATAAACGCCCAGTGACCTTCCCCGATACTCTATTAGTGAGTGTCAGCATTAGCGATATTCACAGCGATAGATTTACTATGCATTATCAGGCTTTTAGTAAACAGCAGCAGGCAGTAACCACCTTAGGTACTTCAGTCGCCGTGATGTTTAACTTTAAAACCGGCAAAAAGGCCGACTTACCGGCAGAACTGCTGGCGATTCTCAAACAACACGAAGTCGCCTAAGCTAACCAAATCGATAGCTAAATTGCCAGCACACTTTAGGCCATAACTTAAGGGAAGCATGTATGTCAGATAACGGAAATATTGAGATAGCCATTGAACATCAACAGGATAGACAGCGTTTCATTATCCCTGTCGATGGCTATGAAGCCGTATTGGAATACCAATTATCAGGCAAGGATATCGATTTTAGCCGCACCTTTGTCCCCAACGAACTGCGCGGTAAAGGACTTGCCGAACGCTTAGTTCGCCACGGGCTTAAATGGGCAAAAAGCCAAGACTTGGCTATCCAAGCCAGCTGCTGGTATGTGCAGAAGTTTTTGAAAAATTAGACTTAAAACATAAGCAAACACATCGCAGCAAAGGAGTGCCGCTAAATGACAGTCGCCCTATGTCGTAAAAGTTTACTGCTTGTAAGCTTACTTATCTTGTCCGCCTGCCAACAACGCCAAGCCATTCTTATTACCCAAGGTATTGAACCCTTTAAGGTAAAAGCCATTGAAACCGCCTTGATCCAATCTGGCTGGCAAGTAAATCAGAGTACCATCGCCATTCCGGCAGAATTCCCTAATACGGCCATTGCCACCAATCCCGCTTATCGCGATTCCCAAGCCATCACTGAGATAGAAAATATCCTCAAAGGCCAAGGTTTTGCCGAACCGACAGAGTATAAATTTGCCGAAGGTAAGCACTTTTTCAGTATGAATAATATCGGTATTTACTTACGTAACAGTGAACAGGCTTTGCAACCTTTACCACCAGACTTTATCAGAACAGATCATTGTACTGCGGGTGATGCAACCCTGAATCTTTCGCCTCAAGGCCAAGCCATGCTCGAATACGAGAGGCCCATTAATGATAATTTTGAATTAGAACAACACACAGGAACTTGGCAATTCGATGGTGCGCAACTCAGTGTCACATTAGACCGAGCCCAGCAGGTGTTTAAGTTAACCCACGAGCAAAGGCCTATTTGGCGTGGTCTCAGCCCTGCGGATATCTACACGCCAATCCAAGATTCTGATTTTAAAGTGCTTAACTGCACCTTTTTGCTTATCTATCTTGAGTAGGTCCTTAAGCCGCATCCGAGCTTAAACCTTTATTTTTACATTTAAAAACACTTGTACTGTACAGAGCTAAATCCAATACACAGGGTAATGGCGCTTGGGATCGGTGGAGAGGTTATTGACTACCAGCGCGACCAGTAAGAGTAATACTGAGCCGAGAAATACTGGCATTAGCGCGTAGAGAAAGCCGAGTTGATGTACGTTCTCACCGCCTATCACGGCAATCAGTGCCGTTGCACCGCCCGGTGGATGCAGAGTGCGAGTCAGGTACATGAATGCGATAGACAGGGATACTGCTAAGGCGCTGGCTAGCACCACATAATCGCCACACACTTGGTACACTGCGACCCCAATTAAGGCCGATAACACACTGCCGCCAATCAAGTTACGCGGCTGAGAAAACTCTGCCAGCGGTGCGCCGTACACCAGTACAGCTGAAGCGCCGAATGAACCAATCACAAACATAGTACCGACGAGGTTTTCGCTCATATAATTTGCGAGACTCGCGACCAAGTAAATGCCACAGAAAGCTCCAACCCATGACCACACAATCTTTTTAAGTGGCTGTCTTGGTGGGCAAATGTCCTTCGAGCGCATGCGGGTAAAATAGAATCTCATGGTTAATCCGAACCGATAAAAATGAGGCGATACAGATAAGTGATCTGCATCACAGTTAACGGGTCGACAAATTAACGCTTCAGCAGCGCAATTGCAATTGCGCTGACCGAGAGACGGAAAAGATTAAGCACTTTCACCATTCAGGTTGGCGAGCATTTCGCGGATATCTTCAGGAATAGGGCGACTCTTTTCGCAGCTGTAGTCGTAATGCACCAGCGTAGTTTTCACCTCAGCGGTTTTATTGCCGACTTGCCAGCAGGTTTGCGTCAGCTCGAAACTGCTGTTGCCGATACGGCTGACATAGGTTTTCACCGTAACGCTCTTGCCGTAATAAGTCGGCGCGATAAAGGCCACGGTAAAGCCGGCCACGATAAGATTCCACTGATGTAAATCCAACTCTGGATTAAAAATCTCGAAGATTGGTGTGCGCGCGGCTTCGCACCATACGGGGATCACTGTGTTATTGATATGGCCTAGGCCATCGGTTTCTGTGAATCTTGGGTGGATTTCGAGGCTGTATTCGGTAACTGACATTCGGGCTTCCTTTTTATTGTTATTCTATAAACTGATGAATTTAATGCTTATCGCGATTAAGCTACCCGCACCAAATTCATCCTTTATCCCAAGCCTACCAGACCCTAAAGGCTAAACAAACCTAGACCTTAGAATTGGCAACTGGCAGTTTCTGCCGTTTGCTTGCCATTGGCATCATACTTTTTCATGCATCCTGCCTTACCCATATCATAAATTTTTTCATATTCTAACTTGCCACTATTGTAGGACTTAAACACGCCATGGCTTTTTGGGTTTTCTAAGTGATAAATAGTGCGACCTTTGACCATTTTAGAATGAGC
Source organism: Shewanella sp. SP1S2-4 (assembly GCF_031932075.1). NCBI lineage: Bacteria > Pseudomonadati > Pseudomonadota > Gammaproteobacteria > Alteromonadales > Shewanellaceae > Shewanella > Shewanella sp. SP1S2-4. Next base: position 35,114 of record NZ_JAUOET010000016.1, on the reverse strand, counting down.
AGCAAACCCTGGGTCTTCCTGATAGATCACCCCCTTGATATAACGCTTATGGACCACATGCTGTTCATCAATGCGCAGCATTTCTTGCGCGATTTGGCCATTAGAGTCGTAACACACTTTATCCACGGCATAATTGCTATCTAACTCTTCAATACAATTCACGGCACCGTTATCAAAATATTCCCGCTGTATACCACAGCGCGCAATGGCGTTATCCCAGTAGTAAGGTTCACCGTTCCAGGTTTCGCCTTCTTGCTGGCAGTAGTTCCAAAAATGCTTTAACTGGCCATTCGGATAGAAGCTGTAATGGGGGCCAGAGAGACGGTTATTCACCAGCTGACCATATTGAGAGAGTGAGTATCCACCATCTGTGGAATAACTGATGCTTGGGCCGTATTCCTTACCCGCTTTAAAGGCCTTCATATACTTTAAACGGCCGTTGGAATCGAACTGATATTCTTTATCAACTGACCCATTAGTGTAATAAGTTAATTCGGATAGTAGACCGCCGCGATACACTCGCTGCTCACCATCTTTAATTGAGCTAGTCTCAGCATTTTTTGAGTTTAACACGCCCTCACAATCGCCTGTGTAAGGCTCTTTTCGCATCATGCATTCATCCTGCGAGGGTTTAAGCTTAACGGCTGCATTAAACTTATACTGACTCAACTCATTGAGATCGCCGTTAGGCTCGAGCCACATTTGTGGGCCATCTAACTCGCCATAACGATAGTTAGCAACATTGCTGACAGCATTTGGGCCTGAATACCATAAGCTTTCACCGTGGAGTCGGCCCTGATCATAATGTTTAAGGGCAAACATAAAATTATCTTTGTTGAATAACTTTGCCTCACCTTGACGTAGGCCATTCTCATAGCTGACTTCAGTCTTGTAGAGATAGGTAACAGATTGCTTAGTGGTAAAAGCATCGTTAGCATCTGGCGTTCGGATATACACCCAAGAGCCTGAACGTTTACCATCGAGGTAGCTGCCTTCACCCGTTTGAAAGCGATAATCCCCTTGGGTGACCTTTTCCACCCAAGCGCCTTGTTTTACGCCCTTTTGGTATTGGCCTTTGCTGCCATCGGACTCAAGCCACTCACCATCTTTTACGCCATTGAGATAAATGCCCTTTTCGGACAACTTCTTCGCGCCTTCGGTGCTCGAATCGTAATCTGGGGTATAGATTTCACTCGGGCCATCGGGCACGCCCTTGTTATAGTGGATAAAGCCGTAGTTATCGGCGTCATCCATCATGGACTGCAACACCCATTTACCCTGCTTTTGGCCGTCGAGGTACTCGCCTTCCCAATAGGTTTCACGGCTGTCGGCTTCAATCCACTTACCCACTTGCTTACCCAGCTTATAGTCACCGGCATACATCACACTGCCATTACGGGCATCGTAGGCGGCAAAGTGACCATCAAGCTCACCTTGCACATAATGAGCTTCACTGGCAACACCTGCCCAAGTACTACCCATGCTCATAAATTCATAAAAAGCGCCGGTACGCGGAATTTTGTCGCTGCCATTTTTAAGCCAATCGATGTCATCGGCCTCGTAACCAATAGCCACCAGCATAAAGCCGCCATCTTCTTCGACATAGGCACTGCGATCAAAAGTCGCGACTAGACTGTATTTTCGTTCACGCCCCTCGGCATCTTTATCGGTGCGAGTCACGGGATAACGCAGCTTGTATTCCACTGCGGTTTTCACATCCGTCGACGTACCTTCAGAGTTTCGATAACCGATTAAGGTTGGCTTGAGCTTAGATGACCCATCAAGAATCGCTTTGATGTCAGGATCTTGGACACCCTCAGCCTCATAGGTCATACGGTATTGCTGTGGCGGAATTTGGCTTAGCACTTTACGGACGCCGCCCACGGTAAATGTGGTAATGGTCGGTGCCACTGCATCGAGCACAACTTGTAGGCGCGGTAGTTTAGTCAGCTCTTCCCCCTCAAAACCATAGCCGCGCAGATGCTGACCATCTTCATCCTTGAGCATGACGATCACTTCTTTGGTGCCACCCTTATCGAAGTCATAGTAAAACACCGCCACAATTTCAGCGCGGCCGTAATCGTCAATGCGCACGCCTGGCGCATCGCCGTAGAGCATTTCGCTCCATACGTGCTGGTCTTTTTGGTAGAAATCGAGCCATTGGCCGTTAGGAAGATCCACGGGACCGTGAACCACTTTGTCGAAATCCGCCGCCACCGCAGCAGGAATGACCGCAAAAGAAGAAAGTAACACAGCACCGACAGCGGCGCATAAATGACGAATCGAAAGTTCCATTTAACTATCCTTTACACCGACACCTTGCGCCTCGTGCGCACCAGTAAACGGGGCGAATTTTAAGCTAAGTTAGGCGCTTCAGGGAAGTAGCAGAAACAAAAAAGGCCGCAATAGCGGCCTTTAGTAACAATGACTTAACAATCAGTTGTTATACATAGCATTTATTTCATGGGCATATTTATGGTAAATCATTTTGCGGCGCAACTTGAGCGTTGGGGTAATTAAACCCGCTTCCATCGAAAACGCTTCAGGCAACAGAGTGAACTTTTTAATCTGTTCAAATCCCGCCAGCTCATGCTGCAACTGCTTTAAGCGCTGCTCAAAATGTTCAACCACATGACTATGGCGCAGCAATTCTAAAGGCGACTCATACTTCAGCCCTTTGTCCTTCGCCCACGCTTCCAGTGACTCAAACGCTGGCACAATTAAGGCGGTCACATAGTTACGCGCATCGGCAATAATCGCCACTTGCTCGATAAAAGGACAACAGCCCACAGCGCCCTCAACCCGTTGCGGCGCAATATATTTGCCGTTAGAGGTTTTCATTAACTCTTTGATACGGTCGGTAATAAATAAGTTACCTTTCGCATCGAAACGCCCTGCATCACCGGTTTTTAACCAACCATCTTCAAATGCAGCAGCGGTATCTTCAGGACGATTGTAATAACCACGCATCACAGTCGCGCCACGAACTAAAATCTCATCGTCCTTACCCAGCTTAATTTCGATTTCAGGTAGGACTTTACCGTTTGATCCGGCAACACGATTGTCCAAGGTGTTACAGGTCACAGTGGCGTTTGTTTCGGTCATGCCGTACCCACAAAGTACAGGAATATTAATCGCATGAAAGAAACTGCCAACATTCACATCTAATGCCGCGCCACCGCAGGGCATAAACTTCAAACGTCCACCGAGCACAGCTTGCAACTTGCTATACACAAGTTTGTTAGCTAAACGCCATTGCAGCGATAACCATAATCCGCCCTTAGCACGACCTTGGCCGACTTCGAACTGACGCCCGCCAACGCGCATAGCCCAAGCAAACAGCCTCTTACGGCCATCGGCTGACTTGGCGACTTTATCTTGTACGGCACTGTACACTTTTTCGAGGAAACGCGGCACCACACACAAGGTATGTGGACGTACGGCGCTAATCGCCTCTTTCACTCTTTGGGTATTTTGCAGATAAACGTTATGACCGCCACGGCACAAAACGTAGAAACTCCAACTGCGCTCAAATACATGACTTAATGGCAAAAATGCTAAAGACACATCGCCAGCTTTAAAAGGCAAAATATGATCGTGTTGACGTATAGTCGAGGCCATATTGCGGTAATCCAGCATCACGCCTTTAGGATCGCCCGTGGTGCCAGAGGTATAAATTAAGGTCAGTAAATCATCGAGATTAGCCGCCTGTAAACGCTGGTTAAGCTCAACTTCTTGTGTCATCGCTTTCGCATCGCCCGCTAGCAGGGCATCTAAATGCCAATGCTGGAAAGCTTTGTCGGCTGCGAGTGCCACGCTGGCATCAAAAACAATCACATGCTCTAGGCTTGGGCATAAGGTTTGAAGCTCGCAGGCCATAGCATATTGCTTAGCATCGTCGACAAACATAACCTTCGCCGCGGCATCGTTAACGATAAAGCTCGCCTGCTCGACGGTACTGGTGGGGTAAATCGGCACCACAACGGCGCGACTTTTAAGTGTACCGACATCGGCACAGGTCCACTGTGGGCAGTTTTGCGCCAAAATAACGCAACGGTCTTGCACTTGTACGCCAAGTTCGATCAACACTTGTGCAATTTTACTGCTAATTTGGTCAAAGGCCTGCCAACTCACCTGATGCCAAGGAGCGGCCATTTCAAAACCTTCCAGCGCTATCGCGTCTTTTAAAGACTCGCTCTGCTGCTGTAATAGTCGAATAACATGATATTGATCGAGAGACATAAGAGACTCACCTTTTAGCTTACAAGTGTACCGCTTTTGCGCCATTCTACCTGAAGGCCAGCCAAAAACTAAGAGTTTTTGCTCTAATCTTGTGCAAGCTAAGTCCCAATATCGCAATCTATATCCGTTTAGCCGCTAATGACATCTCCCTTCCAGAGGGTTTTCTTGCCCCAAATCAGTACTATGCTGCCAAGTATCATTAAGAGCATATCCCAGATAATCCAATCGACTAGATTGCCGCCATCGCGTAACGATGCAAGGCTGATGGAGACCCACAGGGAATGACCCGCGACAACCATCATAGTGAGCGTGACATGCAACACTCGGCGACACATACAGCCAAAACCTAAGGTCAAAGCGCAGGCCCAGTAAGTGCTGAGCACCAGATGACCTACTAACTGCATATTCAGATCATCACTGAGCCAACCCAGCAGCAGACTACACGCCAGCATAATGCCGACCACCACATTAAGCAGTCGTTGCTGCCCACGGCAAAAAGCCGCTATGAGTCCTTTTCGGCCATCAAACCCAGGCATCAGCAATAAGGTTTCTGTCGAGCGCGAACGCTGCACTCGGCTCCAATGCACCAGCGAACACATAATCACGCTGAACTGTGCCAACAGCAGTAACACGGGGAAATTCTGATGGAATTGATGCGATAACACCCCAAGCACTAGGCAGACTGCCGGTATAAGCAGCAATAAAATCGTCAGCATAGGGCCGATAAAAAAATTAGTGGGATGAAGATAACGCTCAAAGCGGCTCAAAATGCGCATCGATTGCAAATTTGGCAGCCAGAACCAGCCCATTTCGAGGCCATTGAGGTACACGGTTCTCGCCTCAGCACGCCAAGGTAAAGCACGGCAGGTACGGACAATAAGCGCACCTAATACCACCAGTGCAATCGCACTTAACCATAGAGAAATATAACCTGTAATCAAGGAGATAAACGGCACTAAAACAAACAATAAAAAGGAAGCGTAAAACCACTGAGTGCTGAGTAAACACAGGTAAATAAAGGCAAAACTCATCACCAAGGCCAACACTAAGGTGGGTAGGCTAGACGTTGAACCCAGAGCTAAACAAAACAATACGCTTATGCCAAATACGCTGGTTAACACCGCTGCACTTTGGATATAAATATGGCGGCGATAATGGGGAATTAAATGGGCACACTCGCTCGCCATCAAACGTATGAGTTGCCACGCCACCGCCGCCGAGCTTGAAACGATTCCCATAGAAAACAACAATTCAGCACTGTCGCTTTTGCCCTGCAACGCTGTAATGCAACCTAAGACCATTCCCAATAAGCCAGTACCCAAAAAGCTCAAACTGCCGACATCAAAGCACCAAAGACGCAACATGCCTTTAAAAGGATTCATCAACCGCGCGCCTTTCATTTTAGCTGTCGGCGTGATGTTTAGTTCTGGCGCACTCATCTGTGTAGCCCCATAAAAAGCTGTTCCAGATTAAGGGCTTCGTTCTTTAACACGCCTGATATTGGCGCGCTGTGCTCGCCTAAATCCACCAGCACAGAATCACCGACACGGCTGAGCACAGTGACCGACTCAGGCAAAACTGTTGCCGGCGCGAGTGTGAGTAAACGCACTTGTTCCCGTAGAGCATCGATTTCTTTAAACAGCACTAATTCGCCACGTTTAATCAGCGCCACATGGCTGGCAACCCGCTCGATATCAGAGGTGATATGGGATGAAAACAGTACAGCTGAACCCGATTCGAGGGCGAGATCGAACAAATCGACCATAAATTTGCGCCGCACAATCGGGTCGAGACTGGCAACCGGCTCATCGAGGATCAATAGCTCAGGACGATAAGCCATCGCCATAATCAAGGCTAGCGATTGTCTTTGCCCCACAGATAAACGTTGCACCTGTTGGGTCACATCTAACTCGAACCGTACTAGCCAATCTTGTTCTAATTGCCTGTCCCAATTGGGATAAAAGCTGCGGTGTAAATCGAGGGCGCGTTCAATGGTAAACCCTTCATAACCAAAAGGTTGCTGCGGCACATAACCTAAGCGCTCCTTTGCTTTTGAGGTTAAGTTTTCGGGCGTTTCGCCTAAGGTAACAATACTGCCTGAATCCGGCGTGAGCACGCCTAAGGCACAGCGGATTAGGGTCGATTTACCCGCCCCATTTTGCCCTAATAGCCCAACCACCATGCCCGCCGACAAGGTTAACGATAAATCCTTAAGCGCCCACTTTTCACCTGCGCCTTTACCGCGAAAGACTTTATTCACTTGGCTAAATTCAAGTATTGGTGTGCACGCTTGGTCCATCGAATTTCATCCTTTTTTATTCTATTTATCGATAATAGACAGTAGGTTAACGCTAGTCTTGCCAGCGTTCATTTATCAATTGCATTAACTCAGACAGGCTGACGCCTAACTGTTTAGCCTGCGATAACAAAGCATCGAGCTGGGGTTCGAGCATGCTAGCCCCCGATGCCATAGTCTCAGTGCGCAGCGCGACTTTTGTCGCTTGGCCGCGGCGGCGTTCGAGCCACCCTTGATCGACAAGCTGCTGAATCGCACGGGAGACAGTCATAGGATTCACTGCAAGATGCTCGGCAATCTGGCGCACAGAGGGCAAGACATCATCCACTTGCAGTTGACCGCCCACAATTAAACGCACGACCTGTTCGTGTAATTGCTTGTAAATTGGTTCGCCACTGCTGGGGTTGACATTTAAAAGTTCTAACATTAGCCTTTACACACTGTATTAATACATTGATACACCGATACACTGGTATTTAAATTAACACACTCGTCCTGAAATGCAAAAAGGAAAGCGCGCATGATAGATAGCATGACACACAGGAAGTTAAGCCAAACCACTCAACGCCCTTCGCCCACTCGGCAACTGCATGGTACGGCTAATACCACGCTTGCCACATGGCGCACGCATATTTTAGGCTCGCGCATATTAAGCATAAGCGCACTTATGCTGGCGATGGCGAGTACGGCGACATGGGCGAGTGATGTAAAAAGCCAACAGACACAAGCGGCTGATATCGCGAGTAACATAGCGAATAACACCGACACTTGTTATGTAGAAGGTGTATCCGATCGCCTAAACTGCGGTTTTGTGACTGTGCCTGAAAACCCCAACAAACCCGATGGCAAGCAGATCCAAGTGCATTACGTGGTCTTGCCTGCGGTGAAAAACGTCAACCATGAAGAAGCCTTACTCGCCATTGCTGGCGGCCCAGGACAATCGGCCATAGACAATGCCGCGGGTTTTGATGCCATGCTGAGCAAAATCCGCCAACAGCGGGATATCTTGCTGATCGACCAAAGGGGCACAGGCCGCTCGAATCTGCTGACCTGTGATGAAGGCGCGCAATCTCCACTGTCATTCGATGATGACAATGCCGACACTTTAGCCGAAACCCAAAAATGCTTAGCCAAAATCGATGCCGACGTCACCCAATACGGTAGCCTCAATGCGATTAAAGACTTCGAAGCCGTGCGCCAGCATTTGGGCTACAAAAAATTGCATGTTTACGGTATATCCTACGGCACGCGTATGGCGCAGCTTTACATGCGTTTATACCCTGCACACTTAGCCACAGTGACCTTAGACGGCATAGTGCCGATGCAACAAAGCGTGTTAGAAATCGGCGCATCGATTGATCGGGGTTTTGATTTACTCTTTAAAGATTGCCAAGAAACCGCAGCTTGCCATGCCCAGTTCCCTGAGCTGAAAGCCGAATTCGACCAAGTCGCGGCCTCACTCGCCAAAGCGCCTGTGATGGAAAACGTCTACGACCCTGTCACGGGTGAAAAGACCATGTTGACTATGACGCGCGGTAAGTTCTACGGCTCCATCCGCATGGCGCTGTATCAAGCCAATGTGCGCGCCTTAGTGCCCCATGCGATTCATCAAGCCGCGAAACACAACTTCCAACCCATACTCGGTTTGTATTCCCTCACTATCGACAATGCTGGCATGGCGATGGGTATGCACGCATCCGTGGTCTGTGGCGAAGATATGCACCGTATTACGCCCGCCATGCGCGAGCAGGCTCAGCATTCCTTTATGGGCAAAACTATGCTCGAAGGCTTAGAAGCCACGTGTGAAGTATGGAAAGTCCCCGCGGTCGATGACAGCTTTAGCGAGCCCATCAGCAGCGATATTCCGACCTTGTTGTTATCCGGCGAAATCGACCCCGCGACACCACCGAGTTGGGGCGAGCTAGCGATGGAAAAACTCACCAATGCCAAGCACTTTGTCGCCCCCTATGCGACCCACGGCGTGGCCTATCAATCCTGCGCGAATAACCTGATCGCCGATCTCGTTCGCTCGGGTTCCGTTAAGGATCTCGACGGCGAATGTTTAAAGAAAGATGTGCGCCGCAGCTTTTATTTAAATGCCAGCTCGGTAGAACCGCTTGATGCAAACATCAAAAAAACCACCGCAGATGATAACGCCAGCACTGGGGCCAAGGAGTAAGCCATGATCAAAGTATCCAATCTTTCAAAACGCATCGGTGACGTACAGGCACTCAATGACTTAAGCTTCGTCGCACAAAACGGCCAAATAACAGGATTGCTCGGCCCCAACGGCGCGGGTAAAACTACCTGTTTACGTACGATTTTTGGCTTGCTGAAACCCGATAACGGCAAAGCAGAAATCGAAGGCATAGATGTCGCCATCGACCCTATCGGTGCTAAGCAGCAACTCGGGTTATTCCCCGACCCTTTTGGTCTCTACGAACGTTTAACGCCACGGGAATACATTCGTTATTTTGCCGAGCTAAGCGGCTTATCCTCCAAGGAGGCCAAGGAAGCCACCAGCCAAGTGATTGCGAAATTACGTTTGGAAGACATTAGCGATCGCCGCTGCAAAGGCTTCTCCCAAGGACAAAGGATGAAAACCGCCCTCGCACAGGCCATTGTCCACAGCCCGAGCAATATTATCCTCGACGAACCAACCCGAGGGCTCGATGTGATGAGCACTCGCCTGCTGCGTGACATTCTTATCGATCTTAAAAATCAAGGACATTGCGTGCTGTTTTCTAGCCATGTGATGCAGGAAGTCGCCGCACTGTGTGACCAAGTGATCGTTATGGCTCAGGGCAGAGTCGTCGCCATTGGCAGCCCAACCGAACTGTGCACCCAAACGGGTAAAGACACACTCGAAGAAGCCTTTATTCAACTGATCGGCACAGATGAAGGGATAGCAGCATGATGACTCAGCAGAGATCACGCCCACAGGTTTTAACCTTTAAGAGATTGATATGTAAAGGCGTGGAATTTAAGAACATGGTTAAAGGAATGACAGCATGAATAAAATAATGGCTATGGTTCGTAAAGAACTCATCGATGCCGCCCGCGATAAGCGTTCTGTGATGGCGGGGCTTTATTACGCCATCGGCACGCCGCTGATCATGTGCGGCCTGTTTATGGTGTTAATTGGTCAGCTGACGAGTCCAGACGATCTAAAAATCACTATCACCAATCCCGATAAAGCACCGGATTTAGTGCGTTTTTTGTCGAATAAAGGCATTAGCAGCGGTGAAGTGAAGGACAGTGAGCTTAAAGCCATAGAGCTTATCATCAGCCCCGACTATGCCGCGCAGATGAATCAAGGCAAAGGCGCCGAGATCACAATTGTTGCCGATAATTCCGATGAAAAACTGCAAAACTCAATTCGCCGACTCGAGAAGCAACTGCAGTCCTACAGCACAGAAATGGGCAGCCTACGGCTGATTGCCCGCGGTATCGATCCCCGCGTGATGCAGCCACTGAAGGTCAGTGTCCACGACCAAGCGACCACAGATTCGAAGGGCGGAATGATCTTAGGTATCGCGATTTTCACTATGATTTACTCAGTGTTTATCTCGGGCATGAACCTCGCCATAGATACCAGCGCGGGTGAACGCGAACGTAACTCGCTAGCTCTGTTACTCAGTCATCCACTGACCACACGCCAGTTAGTGCTGTCGAAAATCATCGCTGTGAGTCTGTTTGCCTTATTAGGCTTAGTGCTGATTTTGCTGGTATCTAAAGTCGCCTACACCTTTGTACCTTGGCAAGAGTTGGGCTTTAGCGTCAACATCACCACGGAATTTATGGCGCTGATGTTAGTGGTCGGTATTCCCGTCGCGTTAATGGCCGCTTGTCTGCAATTGTTTGTGTCTTTTATGGCGAAAACCTTTAAGGAAGCACAGTCCTATCTGACTATGGTGCTGTTTGTGCCCTTAGCCTTGTCGATGGCTGCCAGCTACAACATAGCGCCAGACATACTGCAATGGCTACCAGTCTCGGGTCAACAACAGGCATTAATGGACTTTATCAAAGGTAAAGACTTGCCCATGTTGCAGTTACTGGTTTCGACCTTAGGCACACTCGCCATTGCGGTATTGCTGGCGTTTGGCATGGAAAGGTCGCTCAAGAGTGAAAAAGTAATCTTCGGTTTGTAAGGTAAATCGATTGCTCAACTTGGCGACGATCACCAAATCGTCTCCAAGTTGAAAACCTCAATAACTACGGGAGTTTGTTATGGAAAACGAATATGTCTTAATGGTGATTATGGTCACCTTCATCATAGGTATGAGTGCCACTGAGATGCTTAAGCACTATCTAAAAGCGCGCCAACTTGGAGTAGGCGCCGCAGACGATAGCCATCTTAAGGATAAAGTGACTCAACTCAGCCTACAAAACCAAGCACTGATCGAGCGAGTACAAGTACTTGAAAAAATCGTGACAGAGCCAGAGTACGAGCTAAAGCAGCAGATTAATCAATTATGAGCCCTAAACGAACAAAACAATAAAGCCATTGAATTTCAGTGGCTTTATTGTTTTTACAAGCTAGATAGAAGCTTACTTAGCCTTAGGCCTGAATGGTTTGATTACCGACTCATTGCACTCTAAATACGGGCCTTCCATCAAGTCGATACAGTACGGAATGGCGGGGAACACGGCATCTAAACATTCGCGAATCGATTTTGGCTTACCGGGCAAGTTCACGATCAACGAATCCCCCCGTAGACCTGCGGTTTGGCGCGATAAAATGGCGGTGGGGACAAATTTTAATGACTCGGCGCGCATCAACTCACCAAAGCCTGGCATCATGCGATCGCATACGGCTTCTGTGGCTTCAGGGGTAACATCGCGTTTCGCAGGTCCTGTGCCGCCCGTAGTGACAATCAAACAGCAGTCCTGCTCGTCGGCCATTTTGATCAGCGTCGCTTCAATCACATCCTGCTCATCGGGGATCACTTGATAAATCGGCTTCCACTCGCTGGTGAGGTAGTCGTTGAGCGTGTCGATAATCGCCTTGCCTGAGATATCTTCATAAATCCCCGCGCTGGCGCGATCGCTTACCGTCACAATACCGATTTTTGCTTTGCTCATAGGAAATCCCCAATGATGTTGAAATAAAACATACCGAAATAAAAATGTCGACATCTAGCATGGAAGAAGCCGCTGCATCTTCGACCTTAAGTCGCAGCTAAAATAGCATAAATGCCTAACCAATGGAGCGACTAAAACGTGATGAGGTTCGCGCAACACCGTTTAAACACTCGGAATTTAAAAATTGTTCATTGATGACAAACGTCTTCCCCAAAGCAAAGCAGCATTGGGCCGATAAAAACATGCCATAAAGGGAGATTGGCTCAGGCACTCTCACTGCAAGTTGAGCCATTCAAAAGATAAAAACGATCAAAGGGCTAAATCCGCCGTGCATTCCAATACTTAGACGCCCAATAGCTGTTATGCAGGCTCGAAATCTTCACCCCTTGGCTAGTGGAAACATGGAGAAAATTATCGTCTCCCACATAAATGCCGACATGGTGCGTGCTCCAACCTGTCTTGAAAAATACTAAGTCGCCCTTGCGCAGTTGATTTCTCGGCACAGGTTTGCCTAGGGCTTGTTGTTCTTCAACCGTGCGCGGCAGCGTCATACCCAACATCTTCTGATAGGCGACCGACACAAAGGCCGAGCAATCTATGCCCCGCTTAGTGCCACCGCCTAAACGATAGGGCACACCGCGCCACTCAGAATGCAGTTCGGAGATATTGCTATCGTTCCAAACCGTGGCGGGTTCAACTTGCTTTACCACAGGCTTAGGTTCTGGCGCGCTAGCACAAGCGCCAAGGCCTAAGGCTAAGATAATTATCAGTAATCGTTTCATAGCTTCAAACTCATTGCAGGCAGATTTCACAGTAACGTAATTTTGAGTTTTTATCAGGTAAATTCAGGGCGGCTGGGGATCAAAATGCCCCAACACCCGCGCACTCTAGCAGACTATGTAACCCAAAGCTTAAAACTATAACGCCGTCGACAATAAACGCACGCCCACCAGCACCATTAAAATCAAGATGATGCGCTTAAATAACCTGTCGTTAATTTTATCTTGAATAAACAAACCTAGCTTTACCCCTAACCATGCCAGCGGCACCAGTAACAGGGAAACTAAAATATTCTCTTGGTTAATCTGCCCAAGCAAACTGTAAGGGATCAGCTTGACCAAATTCACCACCGCAAAAAACACCACAGCCGTGGCTAAAAACTCCGCCTTAGCCAAGCGCAGCGGCAATAAATAAGCATTGAGTGGCGGCCCGCCCGCATGGGCAACAAAGCTAGTAAATCCTGCTGTTAAGCCACACAAGCGCCCTACTAGAGGTGAAGGTGATGCTTGGGTTTTATCCCCCAGAATCAAACCATACAAACCAAAACCGAGGGACACACAGCCTAAAATCGCCCGTAGATATTCTTCATTCAACCTATCAAACAACAGATAAGCGATAAAAATACCCACTATCGCCGCGGGCAATAATATCCATAAATGACGCGGATTATGTTGCCCCCACCAAGAACGTACGCTTAAAAAATCCATATAAATCAGCAGCGGTAACATGAGCGCCGCCGCTGTGGTAGGACTAATGGCCAGCGCCAATAGCGGGACAGTTAAGCCGCCCACGCCACCCGCAAAACCGGATTTAGAAATCCCCGTAATCAAGACTGCGGGTATCGCCACCAACCAAAAAAGAGGGTCCGTTAACATCAACACATCCTGAATAACGCTTTATGGCTATCAAGTTACCTGTTGTTGAGGTGATAAAAAAGCAAAAAATCCGCAACCATTTGGCTGCGGATTTTTGTTTTAGCTTTTGGCTAAGGCGGACTAAGTGTTTGTGCTTACGCCGATTCTGCCGTCATGTTTACTAAGCGCGGTGTACTCTTAGTGGCTTTCTTGGCTGACACTGGGGTTTTAGGCTCTGGCATACGTATGGTTAATGACATCACTAACGCCACCACCAGCAGCACTAAAATCACGTTGAAGGTCGCAATAAAACCACCGAATAACGAGGCGACAATCGAACCGATAATGCTGCCGACACCAAAACCTAAGTAGATAACACCATAGTTTTTAGTCAGGTTATTCAGGCCGAAGAAGTCGCTCACCAGTGAGGGATAAACAGTAATTGTGCCACCAAAACTAAAGGCAACGCAGGCAACGGCAACGAAGAACAGGTTAGCATTCAAAGGTACAAACAGTAGTAACACCATACCGACTAAGGTGATGATCTGCGCCAGTGAAATAACGCGAATACGAGGGATTTTGTCCGACAGTATACCCAGCACTAAACGACCACTGAGGTTCGCCATAGCAATCACAGCAACAGCATTGGCGGCGACCAGTACAGGCAAGTCGACCATCTTCTCGCCGATATCTTTAGCCACACCAATCACATACAAACCACTCATACAGGCCGACAGGAACATCAGCGCCAACATCCAGTATTGTGGTTTACGCATGGCTTCTGCGAGGGTGAAGTCGCGGTTTTCGGCTTGCTGACTTGCGGCTGATTGTGCAGGTGCATCTTTCATCAACATGCCGCCACACAACACCAGCGCCATGGCGATTAAGCCCCACAGTTGGAAGGTGGTTTCAAGGCCAGTATTTTCGAGTAACAGCACGTTGATGTACTTAAATCCAAGGCTACCTAAACCATAAGCGCCAATCGCTAACGCCGAAATCAGCCCTTTGCGTTCGGGGAACCACTTCACGCAGTTAGATAAAGTCATTAAGTAGCCAGTGCCATCGGCAAAGCCCACTAAAATCCCGGCACACAGGTAAAGCATCATCAAGTTACTGGCTTGGGCTGTGAGTAAGAATCCCAGCCCGAGTAATAGGCCTGCGCCTAAGGTGACATTACGCACACCGAAGCGTTCCTGTAATTTGCCCGCCATGGAAGATGCCACGGCCAAAGACAAACTCAGCAAACCAAATACAAACGCCACTTGGCTGACAGGCTCGTCGAGCTTCGCAGCCAACTGCGCATTGAACAGGCTCCAAGTGTAAACTGAGCCGAGTGCAAACTGGGTGATAATAGTACCAACTAAGGTCAGGTACCGAGTACGGTTCATCTCTTTAGTCATGATGCATCTCGCTTTAGGGGATCAGGAATTGAGTCCACTATAAGAGAGATGCCATTCGCGCCGATCAATTAAGGCATGAAATACAGATCTGCAGGAATGAATGACAATTACAGCCTCATCAGCTGTCGAAAAGCCTTAATATTACTACGGCTAACGGGCACCTCGAACGACAAATCATGCAATCGGATCAGGTAAGTACTATTGAACCAAGGCACGATTTCGCGGATCTTGTTGATATTGACGCAATAGGAGCGGTGGCAGCGGAAAAAGCCTTCGGCGGGCAAGCGGCTGACAAACTCGCTAATGGTCATCTGCATCACATAACGGTCGGTGCGGGTATACACATAGGTGAGTTTTTCATCGGCCTCGGCGTAATAAATTTGCTCGCAGGGCGTGACGATAATCCGCTCACCCTTGACTAAATTCACGGTACGACTGGCATTACTCGCCGCTTCATGTTGCGGCTTTGGCGCTTGTCGCCCCGCCTGTTCAATCTTCTGCAATAAGCTGATGATCCGCGGCTCATTGTAGGGCTTGAGAATATAATCGAAGGCTTCAAGCTCAAACGCTTCTACCGCAAATTCTTTATAGGCAGTCACAAACACCACATGGGGTGGATGGGTCGATTTATGCAGATTCTTCGCCAACAACAGGCCATCGATGGACGGAATTTGGATATCCAAAAACACCACATCAACCTCATGATCCTGCAGATATTTAAAGGCCTCCAAGCCATCCTCAAAGCTTGCCACTATGTCTATTTCACTGTGGCTCTTTACTAAATACTCCAGCTCCTCACGGGCCAGATATTCATCTTCAACTATGATGGCTTTTAACATACTTGCGCCTCATTTTCCGGTAAATAAAAGCTGACTTCAGTCCCCGGTTCCAGCCGTTTAAGCTGTAAACCTTCGCCGTACAATAACTTCACCCTCTGGTGCACATTCATTAGCCCAATACTGCTGCTTTCTATGCGACCCGCGGCGACGCCATCTATCACCTCTTGGCTGATGCCATAACCTGTGTCACGCACGGCCACGCGAATGCCAGAATCGAGTTTTTTCACTTCTATGGTCACTCTGCCCGGCGCACTGCGCGGCTGAATGCCGTGCAAAATGGCGTTTTCCACCAGCGGCTGCAACAAGAGGCAAGGCACGCAAAAATGCACATCGTCGACATCGAACACCACTTCAAGCTTGTCGCCAAAGCGCGCCTGCTCGATCGCCACATAATCGCGTACTTGTTTGACTTCCTCTTGGATATCAATCAGCTCATCGCCCTTGGCTAGGTTATAGCGCAGATAATCGGCCAGATTGGCAATCAACTCCCGCGCCTGCTGTGGCCGAATACGGATCAGAGAAGAAATCGCATTGAGGGCATTAAACAAAAAGTGCGGGTTAATCTTACTCTGCAGCGCAGTAAATTCCGCCTTGCGGGTCATCTCCTGCAGTTGCTCAATACGCGACACTTCCATCTGGGTCGAAATCAGCTGCGACAAGCCCACCGCCATTTCCCGCAGCGAGCTGGTAATCCGATAGTTATTGCGATAATAAATCTTCAGCGTGCCGCTCACAGTGCCATTTTCACGCAGCGGGATTATGATGACCGAATGAAAGTCCGATAAATGATATTGGCGTAAGTCATTGTTAATAATGTTTTGATCTAGCTCTATCGCCCTTTGAGTCATTTCACTAATTGCTTGATGACCATCGACCTCGTAGTAATCTTTGCCTACGCCCATATAGGCTAATACATCGCGAGTATCGGTAATGGCCACGGCATCGGCGTGGATTTCATTACGGATCACGCCGCACACTTGCTCTAAGGCGTGACGGTCAATTTTGCGGAAGAAAGGTAAGGTTTTGTTGGCAATATCCAGCGCGAGCTTGGCCTGCTTGGCGGCAATGAGCTCTTTCTCATCATCGAGATCTTGCACTAGCTTAATAATCAGTCCGATACACACAGTGCCCGCAATCATGGGATAGGCAATATGGCTCACTATCTCTACACCTACTTGGTGCGGCTCTGTCAGCAGCCAAATCAACAACATGGTCAGTGTTTCGCACAACATGCCCGCCACAATGCCATAAATCCATAACTTAGATTTGGGGCATTTGTAGTAAATCCAGGTCGCCATTAGACCGGCAATAATGCTGGCGATTAAACACGGGATAGAAGTATCGCCATCCATATCAATCAAATATCTATGCAGCCCCGACAATACGCCCGCAGGAATACCAACCCAAGGGCCAAATAAAATTCCACCGGAAATAATCGCGATAATGCGCACGTTAACCAGCGCGCCTTCAACCTCAATACCGGTATAAGTACTAAATACCGCAAATAAGCAAAATATCGCCGCCACAGAGACCAGCTCTGCGGGGGTGTGATTACGCTTTTGGAATAAACGCTGAAACGGTCGAGTGCGGGTTAAAAAGAACAAGGTCATCAGCATCAAGGCCGCCCGTTCAAATACCGCCAGTAACATCATTTGATTTTCGAGCACGCTTTCCCCTTAATCAATCACGCTGAGTGACAGCCTAATTCTATATGTGAATTCTATCTGTGTTAGTGTTAAGCAGTACGCTGAATGGATTACGGCTTAGGCTGGCAATGTCGCCGCCAACACCTGTACCGATAAAAGATAGACTCGATTTTGCAGATCTGACTTAACGCGTGAAGGATAAAAATCACCGAGACTAACCCTGAACTCGTCCGCTATTACGGCTCGAGTAAAACATCAAACGCTAATGCCCACATAAATACAGGCTTGCTAAAGTAAAGGACAGCAAAAACTCCCATACACGCGGGCTCAGTCACAGATTCACGTTTGAATCGGGTGAACAAAGTCTATTGAAGGGCGATTTGCAAAATCCACGGGAATACCCGAAGCTAAAACCTTCGGCTCGAATGCAAGGTGGGATCTGAAACCAGTTCAGCATGCCAGACTAACACTAACTAAGTGTGTCCTCGCAAAGGAATAAGGAGCGAACATGAGTGAAGTTCAAGCACAGTTTTATGGTGGCCCTAAGGAATGCCCTATTGAAAATGGCCGCATTCAAGTTCAACGAATTTCCCCCAAAATCAGTGATGTCGGCGGCATTCCCGTCGCACGGGCGATCCCACAAAAAGAGCGTCGTCTTATCGGCCCTTGGTGTTTCCTCGACCATATTGGCCCAGTCACCGACGGCCCTGAGCTAAACGTTGGCCAGCATCCGCACATTGGGCTGCAAACTTTTACTTGGATGCTCGAAGGCGAAATCATGCACAAGGACAGTCTCGGCAGCGCCCAAGTGATCCGCCCTAAACAAGTTAACTTGATGACCGCCGGACACGGTATCGCCCACACCGAAGAATCCGTCGCTGGCCATAGCACTATGCACGCGGCGCAGCTGTGGATTGCCCTGCCGCTTGAGCATAAAGATACAGCGCCGAGATTCGATCACTATCCCGAACTCCCCACGTGGCACGATGCGGGCGTTGATTTCACACTCCTAATCGGCAGTTGGCAGCATCAACAGGCGCCCACATTGCACTTCTCGCCGATTGTGGCGATGGATTTGTTTGCCGCCGAAAACACTAAGCTCACCCTGACTCTCGACCCGAGTTTTGAATATGCCCTCATGCCACTCGAAGGCTTTTTCCGTATCGATGACCAAAGCTTCAACAACAACGATCTCGCCTATCTGGGGATGTTACGCGAAAGCGTCACGGTCGAACTCGACGCGGGTTGCCGCATACTGTTGATTGGCGGCGCACCACTGGCCGACCCTGTCAGTATTTGGTGGAACTTTGTTGGCCACAGCAAAGACGAAATCGCTAAGGCTCAAGCGGATTGGGAAGCCAGATCTCCACGCTTTGATACTGTGCCAGGCTATGACGGTAAGCGCTTAGTGCCACCGCCGATACCTTGGTGATCTTTAGGCAGATAAATAGATGGGCAAATACTTGATAGCTAGCCCATTAGCATCAATCCGATAACGGCCCACGCCTAGAATGGCTTACCCCATGAGTCTATGGGGTAAGCCTGATTATTAGCTCGCAGCTTGATATGAGTGTGCGAGAACATCCCGAGTAAACTGCACGCTAAGCGACTCACTGGGCTATAAATTTTACGGATTTTTTACGCGCTATCTTAAAATGGCTTTGCTAGAGTACAGACACTTTATTTTATGCGTCTTTCTATCCATGACTTCATCCATAGCGGCTACCATGACTCAATACTGGCGTTCGCACCCAACATTTTTTACTGGCGTAGTGCTGGTGATTGCGATTTTCAGCAGCGCTTTTATCGATTATTTTGCTGGCTCCACCATAGCCGTACTGCTGATCTTACAATTAGCTGTGGTCGCTATCGCCCTACAATGCAACACCAACTTTGCCTATTTTGCGGCAGTATTTGAGGCGACCAGTTTTAATTTTCTGTTTACCACACCGCGTTATTCGCTACAGATGTTCAATCTTGAGGACATTCTCAATTTAACTGTGTTTCTACTTGTCGCCCTCACCACCAGCAAATTGGCCGAACTTTATCGCCGCCAGCAGGCGGCACTCGAACAGGCTCAGTTACGCAACAGCATCTTATTGTCGGTTTCCCATGACTTACGCACCCCGCTCTCGACCATTATCGGCACCTTAACGACCCTGAAGGAATACATGCCTAAGCTCAGTGCATCGCAAAAAACTGAGCTGATTGATAGCGCGGCCGCCGAGAGTCATCGTCTGCACCAATATATCGAAAACCTGTTACAGGCCACTAAATTACAACACGGCGCACTCAAGTTCAGCCTGAGTGAAGACGCCATGATGAATGTGTTGCACCAAGCTATCGGCCGTTTCCCCGCCGCGCAGCCACGAATTGTTATCGACAGCGAGGCTGAACTGCCGCCACTGATGATCAGCAGCTCTTTGATTGAACAGGCCATTTTTAATGTGTTGGATAATGCGCTGCGCTATTCGCCCTTAGATAAACCCGTCACAGTAAAAGCTTACCAGCAGGGCGATATGCTGCGGTTAGATATTCAAGATGAGGGCGTAGGCATCGCCGCCGCAGAGGCGCAGGCTATTTTTGAACTCTTTTATCGCCAGCATCCCTCCACCGATGGCGGCGCAGGCCTTGGGCTTGCCGTTGCGAAGGGCATTATTACCGCCCATGGCGGCCAGATCAGCGCCGAACCTGTGGCTAAGGGCAGCCTTATTCGTATCGCTTTGCCGATTAAAAAGGGAGAGCAATAAATGGCTTACAAGGTACTGGTTGTCGATGACGAAGCGCAAATTCATACTTTTATGCGGATATCGTTAGAAGCGGAAGGCTTTGAATATCATGGCGCCGCCTCGATTGCCTCTGCCCTCGCCCAATATCAAGCCCAGCAGCCACACGTGTTAGTGCTCGACCTTGGCTTACCCGACGGCGATGGCATCAGCTTACTGCAAACCCTAAGGCAGCATGACAAAGTGCCCGTGCTTATCTTAACCGCCCGCGATCAAGAGGAAGAAAAAATCCGCCTATTGGAAGCGGGCGCCAATGATTATCTCAGCAAGCCATTTGGGATCAGAGAGTTAATCGCGCGCATTAAAGTATTAGTCCGCGACTTAGTGGACGAACCTGCCTTGAGTGATGTACTGCAGTTTGGCGCACTTAAGCTGCAAAAAAGTACCCACCAGCTTTGGCTCGACCAGCAAGAAATCGCCTTAACTAAAAAGGAATTCGCTCTGATTGAGACCTTAATGTCTCACCCCGGTCAGTTAGTGAAACAAACTGAATTGCTGCGGCATATTTGGGGCGAGACCCATACCGATGACAGTCATTATCTGCGGATTCTGGTCAGTCAGTTACGTAAAAAGCTCAACGACAGCACAGAGCAACAGCTGATCAAAACAGAAGCGGGACTCGGCTATCGCTTGACTGACATGAGTCAAAAATAACGTTTTTATCATCAACAACACTTTCAAAAAAATCGTAAAAGGATGTTTGTATGGCGCATTTTACCGTTATTGGCTTAGGGCGATTTGGCATCGCCGCAAGCCTTGAGCTGATCCACTTAGGTCACACAGTCACAGGCGTGGATAGCGACCCCAAAATGGTGGAGAAATACGTAGAAAGCCTCACCGAAGCGGTAATTTGCGACTGCTCAGACGAAACGGCGCTGCGGGAGTTAGACCTCGCCAGCAGTGAAGTGGTGTTAGTCGCCATCGGCGAAGACATGCAATCTAGCTTGCTGTGCACCTTGGCACTCAAGAATCTGGGTGTGAAGGTGATTTGGGTCAAGGCCAGCACTAAGGCGCACCACACGATAGTATCTAAACTCGGCGTTGCCCGCATCATACATCCAGAGGAAGAAATGGGCATTCGCGTCGCCCAGTCGCTCAATTATCCTATGGTGAGTAATTTCTTACCGATCGGCGATGGCATGTATGTGGTTGAAATCCATATTAAAGAACATCTAGATCAAACCGTACTTTCTAAGTTGCTGGGCTCAGCACTCGACGACAAGGATGCTGCCTTAACCAATGTAGAGCGTAATCCCAAAGGCAAAGTCGCGGCCATTATGGTGAAGCGGGATCTGACAGTGATCAGTAAGCTGGATAGCAGTTTTGTGCTGCAAACCAACGATGCTTTGCTGCTATGTGGCAGCCGCACCGAATTACAATATCTCGCACCAAGGTTGGTGTAAGGTGGTTCAATGGCATCCCTCAGTCACGGCAATTGAGCACAAAGCGAATCCCGGTAAAAAGCTTATTGGTGCGCCGCCTTTTATCCTCAGCGTCAGCTTTGCACTGCTGATCATCCTAGGCACTTGCTTACTCAAACTGCCGATAGCGACCGAATCTTCTATTACTTGGCTGCAAAGTCTGTTCACCGCAACGTCAGCAGTCACTGTAACTGGTCTGGTTGTTGTCGATACAGGCACGGTTTTTACGCCCTTTGGCCAAATAGTCATTGCACTGCTAATCCAATGCGGTGGGCTGGGGCTGATGACATTTGCGATTGTCACCCTTATCGCCCTTGGCGGTAAGATTGGCTTTCTACAGCAAACCGTAGCCAAAGAGGCGTTTAATCAAACCGATACATCGACATTAGTCTCGACCGCCAAAGCCGTATTTGTGTTTTCGCTGTTAGTTGAAGCCGTAGGCATGCTGATTTTATCAGTGCATTGGAGCCATGAACTCGGCTGGCAAACCAGCTTATTCCACGGTTTTTTCTATACGATTAGTGCCTTTAACAACGCAGGTTTTGCACTCAGTGCCGACAGCCTAATGCCCTATGTGGCCGATCCTGTGATCAACCTAACCATCACAGGTTTATTTATCATTGGCGGTTTAGGATTTTCGGTGTGGATAGATCTGCGTAGGAATAAGCGTTGGTCAAAACTCAGCGTTTACAGCCGCATGATGATCACCGGCACTATTATCATCAACGCGGTCGCCGTGATTGCGATTTACTTTATTGAGTACAACAACCCCAACACCTTGGCGCCCTTAAGCGAACTCGGCAAATGGTTAGCCTCATGGTTTCAAGCCGTTACACCGCGCACCGCAGGCTTTAATACCCTAGCGATTGACCAACTCGAAGACGCCAGCACCTTGCTCATACTCGTGCTGATGTTTATCGGCGGCGGCTCATTAAGTACCGCCAGCGGCATTAAAGTCGTCACCTTTATGGTGCTGATTTTGGCCACTTATGGTTATTTGCGTCGCGACGAAGCCATCTATGTGTTTAAACGGGAAATCCCCAAAGATACCGTCAGCAAAGCCTTAGCGCTGACCATCATCTCTCTGGTCGTATCTTGGCTGGCCATCTTCATACTGGTATTAAGCGAGAAAGCGCCGTTAATCGATATCGTCTTCGAGGCCATATCCGCACTGGGCACTGTCGGTTTGTCCCGCGGTTTAACAGGCAACCTCACCAATCTAGGCCAAGCCATCATCATCTTTATGATGTTCATGGGACGCCTCGGCCCACTCATGCTCGCCTATTTCCTCGCGAATCCAAGAGTGAAAAAACTGCGCTACGCAGAAACCAAATTGGCGATTGGTTAAATTAATTAGTTGGACGGCAGGCACTGAAAAATAGTCAGTGCCGCTATTGGTTCAACTCAGCTTAGCTGTGGGCGATCAATCACTGGCACAAAAGAGCATTAATATAATAGTTAGTTCACCCTGCATTTTGTTTCTTTGAAAACGTGATCGACCAGTTACTCTATATGATAATGATGCAGATTAGGAGAGAACTTTCACCGCAGAGGAGGCTGCGTTGGCATTATACTTATCTACTTGAACACAGCATTTTTGAATGAATTGGCTCAATTTGACACCTCATTTGCCATACAGACACTTTTAATGGATCTCATTAAAGCAACTTTCGCCAATGTTGCTTGAAGGCAAACCTAAAGCGGATTATGTTATTGTTTTATTTTGGGTGTCTGAATTTTTGGGATTCAGCACTTATATCCCCTTTTAGGTAAATGTAAGTGGAATTAACGTTTAAAAAAATTAAATACAGATCGCCGCGTCCTACACAAACGGGAAAACTGATAGCCTACTTATGCGAAGATAATTGGGATGACTACGATTTTAAAACGAGTTTTTATCTGATCGTATCCGATGAATATGGAACGCAGCATAACATTGGTAACCTGAAACTGGGCATTGTAGGCCTAGAACCAGGATGGGCTTCAGAAAAGCTTCCAGATACTTTTGGGGCCTTGACTGAGTCAGCTTTCACATTGGGACAGGATGAAGAATATTACAAAAATATCCGAAGCTTACTAAGTGACGATTTAGGAAATCAACTGCTTGAAAAGCTTAAAGACGTCGCATATTTAAAGAAAAGCTTTGATATTGCGGTAAAGGAAAACGTATTTAAAACATCTTTATTAAGGTCAGTCAGCGTTTCTGTTATTCATGGACAGTACTCAAGAATATTAAACAACGAAGCACCACTCACAGAATTTAATTTTTCATATCAAAAACAACAAACCGAGAAAAGTGCTCAGATAAACTTAAGTTTTAAAGTAACACCAGGCTCTCTTCCATCAAGTAATATTCATGTCTTAATTGGAAGAAATGGCGTTGGTAAGACAACGTTACTCAATAATATTGTAAAAAGTGTTATCGATGAAAAAGCAGAACCAGAAGAAGTTGGGGCTCTGTATGTAAAAGCAAACTTTTGGCAAGAAACTACTTTCCCTAAAGATTACTTCAGTAGTATATCTTCAGTGTCATTTAGTGCGTTTGATCCCTTCATTCCTCCCCAAGATAGGCCTGATAGATCTTTAGGTACCTGTTACTTTTATATAGGACTTAAGAAAAATAGTGACATAAACTCTAATGAGCTCAAAGATATTGAACTACTAAGAGATGACTTCGTTAATAGTTTATTGGTTTGTTTTGGCTTAGATAGCAAAAAGCAGCGCTGGATACGAGCAATAAAAACCCTCGAATCCGATATCAATTTTGCAGATATGGATCTATCGCGTTTAGGGCAACTTGTAAGACTTGGTGAAATACAAAAGTCAGCACTCAATTTAGTTAGCCGTATGAGTTCTGGACATACTATTGTTTTACTGACTTTAACAAAGCTTATCGAAACAATAGAAGAAAAGACTCTAGTACTAATTGACGAGCCCGAAAGTCACCTGCATCCACCTCTTCTATCTGCATTTACAAGAGCTTTATCGGACTTACTAGTTGATAGAAATGCAGTTGCAATTATTGCCACTCACTCCCCCGTTGTTTTACAAGAAGTACCTAGTAACTGCGTGTGGAAATTAGAGCGAACAAGAAATGAAGGTATAGCCTTTAGGCCTGAAAATGAAACTTTTGGTGAGAATGTAGGAGTTTTAACGAGAGAAGTATTTGGTCTAGAAGTAACAAAATCGGGCTTCCATGCATTGTTAATTGAATCTGTCGAAGAAGGCAAAACTTTTGACGAGATTACAGAACTTTACAATGGACAGTTAGGTTATGAAGGACAAGCAATCCTGAGGGCGCTAATTGCTCATAAAGGCGAACTAATATGAGAGTAATCCCAAAACCTCAATTAAGTTTTAGTGATGTTTTAAATACCTGCGTTGGAAGCATTAGTGATCAAACTTTAACTCTAAAACTCAACGCTATTAATACACAAATAGACAATGCTATTCAAGATTTTGATGCTAAAGCTTCTACTTCTGATTTATACCAAATACATACTTTTAATGGTATCGATACAGATTTAGTTACTGGACAAGTAACTAAGGCCGAACTCAAAGGACTTTATACATTTCAAATGGTACCTGCGGCAAAGCCAGCTCGGCAGTATTATGATCACATTATGATGCGAGCACCACTCCGCATTTGTCCTTTTTGCGGTTTCGGGCAAGTCACAACGTTGGATCACTATTTACCTAAAGCTAAATTCCCACTTTTATCCATTCATCCTAATAACTTAGTGCCTAGTTGTGCTGATTGTAACAAAGGAAAAAGCGCTAGAATTGCTATAACTAAAGGCCTGCAATCAATACATCCTTACTTTGATCAAGCTCATTTTATAAATGAACAATGGTTGTTTGCTAGAGTCACAGAGACTAGTCCAGCGACTATTAGGTATTATGCTCAACCTCCTACAGGTTGGAGTGCAGATGACCAAGCTAGAATTACCAACCATTTCGATGATTTTAAATTAGCACAGCGCTTTTGCATTCAAGCAGGCGACGAGTTATCAAATTTGCGTGGTGAACTAGAAATCGACTTTCAAATTAGCGAAAAAACAGGTGTTGAGCTAGCCCTGAGAAAGAAGTTTGCAGGAACCTACCAGCAACATGTAAACAGCTGGAGAACAGCTTTATATCAAGCACTAATGCAAAACAATTGGTATTGTTCTGGTGGTTTTAAATAGCCAAAACGAAGATAATATTTTAATCTTAATAATCAATATCATAGATTTTTTAAGGGGTTTTCACCAAAAGATTTTATTCGTCTTATTTCCATTCTTATAACTACACCGCTTGCCCTGCAGCCACGCCGGATGCCCAGGCCCATTGAAAATTAAACCCGCCTAACCAACCACTTACGTCCATGACTTCACCGATAAAGTAGAGTCCTGCGACTTTGCTGGCTTCCATGGTTTTGGATGACAGCTCATTACTATCAATACCACCTAAGGTCACTTCGGCGGTGCGGTAGCCTTCGGTGCCGTTCATCAATACTGTCCAGCGGTGGAGATCATCCACAAGTTTTGCGCGCTCGGCGTGCACTAGCTGATTTAAGGCTTTATTCAACAAGGCTTCATCGAATAGCACTTCCACCAGCCGTTTAGGTAACCACTGGCTGAGGGTGTTGCGCAGGCTTTGCTTAGGGTGCGCGGCGAATTGTTGCTCTAGCAATTGCGCCAAATCCATATTCGGCAAGAGATCGATTTCTATGGTTTCGCCCGCTTTCCAATAGTTGGAAATCTGCAAAATTGCGGGGCCAGATAAGCCGCGGTGAGTGAATAGCAACGCTTCGCTAAATGCAGTGCCATCTTTGGCGGTAATGCGGCTCGGCACGGCTATGCCCGACAAAGGTTCGAAGCGAATTTTATCTTCACTGTGCCATGTAAAAGGCACTAAACCCGCGTGAGTTGGCAATACTTTGAGACCAAATTGCTCGGCCAGTTGATAACCGTAAGGCGTGGCGCCGAGTTTAGGCATGGATAAGCCACCCGTGGCGATAACCAGTGAGTCGCAGCTCAGTTCGCCGTTAGAAGTATTGAGCTCAAAGCGCCCTGCCTCGGTCTTTTTAACGGCCAGAATATCGGTGCGCAGCTTAATGGTAACGCCCGCCCATTCGCACTCGGTCAATAGCATAGTGACTATCTCTTTGGCCGAGTCATTGCAGAACAATTGGCCGTGATCGCGCTCGTGGTATTCAATGCCGTGGCGCTCGACCAGTTCAATAAACTGCTGCGACGGATAACGTGCGAGTGCCGACTTAACAAAGTGGGGATTACCACAGAGGAAGTTAGCGGGCTCGACTTTCAAGTTGGTGAAGTTACAACGCCCGCCGCCGCTGATGAGGATTTTACGCCCGGCTTGCTTGGCATTGTCGAGTACGAGTACATCACGGCCTCGGTAACCTGCGGTCGCTGCACACATCAATCCCGCGGCGCCGGCTCCGATAATAATGACATCATGATGTTTCACGCTCTTACTCCACACAGATAAATTAATTGGTATTGGCTGCCAACGGGCAGTTTGCTGGCTCGCGAACCCTTAGCAAGCAAGTCAGCAACCGCTAAACGGAGCGAAGATAAGCTCAAACGTTAGGCACAAAAAAGGGCGCTATTTTAGCACCCTTTCCTTTATTCAGCATCATCACGGCTCGCGGTTTATTGCGCGGGCGTTTCTGATTTCTTTTCTCTGCTGAGCAATTCTTTCGCAGCATCGACGGGCGATTTACCTTGGTACAAGACTTGGTAAATCTGCTCAGTGATTGGCATTTCAACCCCAAGGCGTTTCGCAAGCGTAAACACTTCCTTGGTATTGCGATAACCTTCAACCACTTGGCCGATTTCAGCCTGTGCTGTCATCACATCACAGCCTTTACCTAAGGCTAAACCGAAACGACGGTTACGGGATTGGTTGTCGGTACAGGTCAACACTAAGTCGCCTAACCCCGCCATGCCCATAAAAGTGGCCGCATTGGCACCTAAGGCTTCGCCTAAACGAGTTAACTCGACCAAACCACGGGTAATCAAGGCTGTTCTGGCATTGGCACCAAAGCCGATACCGTCGGACATGCCCGCACCAATAGCGATCACGTTCTTTACCGCGCCGCCAAGTTGCAGTCCGGTAAAGTCGTCGTTGGCGTAAACCCGTAAACGTTTAGGGCTGTGTAACAGCTCGACGAGATCGTTGGTGAATGTAGGACAAGTCCCCGCGACCGAAATGGCCGTAGGTAAACCCATGGCTAATTCTTTCGCGAAGGTCGGCCCAGATAACACCGCCAGCGGATATTGCTCACCTAACACATCACGGGCCACATCTTGCAGCAAACGTCCGGTTTCAGGTTCGAGCCCTTTCGTTGCCCATACGATGCGCGCATCGCTACGGAGTAACGGTTTAGCTTGCTCAAGCACAGTACCAAACACATGGCTTGGTACTACCACTAACACATTGTTACTGGCAGCTAAGGCTTTGGCTAAATCGGCTTCGATCTGTAAACAATCAGGAAACGCAATACCAGGCAAAAACGCTTGGTTGCACTTGTCTTGAGCGAGCGTTTGCATGTGGACAGGATCGTGTCCCCATAACAAGGTCTTATGACCGTTGCTAGCTAAAGAAATGGCAAGGGCGGTGCCATAAGAGCCCGCCCCTAATACCGTGATATCGGCAGAGTTTTTCATGTAATTAAGCGTTAGCTTCTTCGGCAGCTGGTGCAGTCGCAGCAGCTTGACGTTGTTGCACGTATTGAGCAAACAGCGCGTCGAAGTTAACTGGTGCTAAGTTCAGTTGTGGGAAAGTACCACGACCGACTAAGCTGCCCACGGTTTCGCGAGCATATGGGAATAGGATGTTAGGGCAGTATGCACCTAATGAATGGGCCAGTTGTGGCTCAGTCAGACCAGTGATAGAGAAGATACCAGCTTGTTGTACTTCACATAGGAAAGCGGTATCGCCACCGTTTTGTGCAGTTACCGTTAAAGACAGGACAACTTCATACACATCGTCAGCTAATTTAGCGCTGCGCGTGTCTAAATCTAACTTAACTTCTGGGTTCCATTCTTTTTGGAATACAGCTGGGCTGTTAGGCGTTTCGAAAGACACATCTTTAGTGTAAACACGTTGGATGTTGAATTGTGGGGCTTGTTGTTCGTTGTTTGCTACTTCAGCCATAATTTCCTACCTATCCTATCAATGTTGTATCGGCTTTTCGTTGAAAGCCAATTATTATTTGAAAGCCAATTCATCTTTGAACGTAAATTGGCTCGGGGCTTATGTTACTCAAGGCCTGTATCAGATCTCGGTATCATCCCAACTTGCACCCATATTCGGGTATCGATCGAACCAGTCTAAAAACTTACATTAAGCCCTTAGCGACCGCAGGATCAGTATGCCAAACAATGATGACTGTATTGCTGCACTGCCTAAAGGATAGGGTGCAGCTTAAATCATAACTGCCGCCGACAACTTATCTTTTGCTTTTTGAAACAGGCATATTCGCTGCCTGCCATTCACCCATACCACCTTTCAAGTTATACAGGTTTTCGAAACCTTGTTGACTTAAAAGCTGAGCGGCTTGAGACGAGGTCATGCCAGCATTGCATACCAATATAATGGGACTGGCTTTAAACTTTTCAAGGGCAGATATCTGATTATTTTTAATATCTGCTAGCGTAACGTTAATTGCATCAACAATATGCCCCTTGCGGAACTCGTCATTAGAGCGCACATCAACGACTTTAGCGTCCTGTCTGTTCACCATAATCGTCAGTTCTTGGTGAGAAATACTTTTGATTTTTGACATGCTCGATTTGATGATACTCGCGACAAGCACAACAAATAATCCCACCCAGGCCAGACTTAACATTGAGTGAGCTTTAAAAAATTCGATATATTCTTGCATGATGATTGCCCGCATAAATGGCGAAAATTCGATAAGGGCACAGAGTATACCGATTGCCTTGGCAGATTGCAGCAGTTTAGTCACAGTTCGAGATCGCACTTTTAGCGCAATTGCCTAGGTGCTTGTTACAAGCCAGCCACAGAATTGGACGAATTAGTGATTCGATGACCTTAATCGGGGTAAAGCGCTTTTTCATACCCCGCTAACGTAGTAATATTTGACCAATTTCAGATTTCTATCGCTTCTATAAAACTTAAAGGTATCACTATGACGACAGCTAAACGTCCGCTCGCGTTGTTGATCCTCGATGGCTGGGGCTACCGTGAAAACACGCATAACAATGCGATTTTCCACGCCAATACTCCGGTACTCGACCGTCTCAACGCTCAATATCCACATAGTTTGATTTCAGGTTCTGGCTTAGATGTAGGCTTACCTGATGGCCAGATGGGAAATTCTGAAGTTGGCCACATTAACTTAGGCTCTGGCCGTGTGGTTTATCAAGAACTCACTCGCATCAGTAAAGCCATTGCAGATCATGAGTTTGAACAAAATCCAGCCCTGTGTGATGCGGTTGACTCGGCCATTAAAGCCGGTGGCGCAGTGCACATTATGGGTCTGCTTTCTGCCGGTGGTGTTCACAGCCATGAAGAGCATATCGAAGCGATGTGCCGTATGGCCGTTGCCCGTGGCGCAACTAAGGTTTACTTGCACGCTTTCCTCGACGGCCGCGATACACCACCGCGTAGCGCTAAGAGCAGCTTGAGCCATTTTGATGATCTGTTTACTACATTAGGCCATGGCCGTATCGCCTCGATGATTGGTCGTTACTTTGCAATGGACAGGGATAATCGTTGGGATCGCGTCTCGCAAGCCTACGATTTAATTACCCAAGGCAAGTCAAAATTCCAATACGACAATGCGGTTACTGCATTGGAAGCGGCTTACGAGCGTAACGAGAATGACGAGTTCGTCTCTTCATCGGCAATTACAGATGCAGACGGCCAAGTTGCCACCTTGCAAGATGGCGATGCACTGATATTCATGAACTTCCGTGCCGACCGTGCCCGTCAAATCACCCGTAGCTTTATCAACCCAGACTTCGATGGTTTTGAACGCGCTGTGGTGCCGAAAATGCACTTTGTCACTCTGACTGAGTACGCCGGCGACATCAAAGCACCTATCGCGTATCCATCTGAAAACTTGATAAATACCTTAGGTGAAGTGCTGCAAAAACAAGGTCGCACTCAACTGCGAATCTCTGAAACTGAGAAATACGCCCATGTGACTTTCTTCTTCAACGGCGGTAAAGAAGAGCCATTCGAAGGTGAAGATCGCATCCTAATCAACTCACCTAAAGTGGCGACTTACGATCTACAGCCTGAGATGAGTTCAGCCGAGCTGACCGACAAGTTAGTGGCGGCGATTGAGTCGACCAAGTACGACGTGATCATCTGTAATTATCCGAATGGCGACATGGTTGGCCACACGGGTAATTTCGATGCCGCCGTTAAAGCCTGTGAAGCGGTTGACGCTTGTATCGGCCGTGTAGTGGATGCGCTGGCGAAAGTGGGTGGTGAGTGCATTATTACCGCCGACCACGGCAACGCCGAGCAAATGACGGACGAAACCACAGGTCAGGCGCACACAGCCCACACCAGTGAACTGGTACCTTTCGTCTTTGTGGGCCGCGATGCGACCATAGATGAAGGTGGTAAACTCAGCGATGTCGCACCGACCATCTTGACCTTGATTGGCGAAGCCATTCCAGCAGAGATGACGGGCAAGCCCTTAATCCACATTAAAGAGTAACCGTTACCTAGTGAGCACTCGACTCCTTGTTAAAGCCAGCATTCTTGCTGGCTTTATGATGTTATCTTTCTCGGCCAACGCTTCTGATTTGGAGAAGCGTCAGTCCGAGTTGAAATCAATCCAATCGCAAATAAATCAACAACAAAGCGCGTTAAAAACCACCAGTAAACAAAGAGAAAAATTGCTGTCATTGCTGCGTAGCGATGAAGAAGCGATTGCGTCAGCGGCCAAAAAAGTCAACAGCACCAAAAATAGCTTAGCGCAAATAGACACGAAACTGATCGAGCTGAAACAACGTCAAGATGAGTTAGAAACGCTAAAAGTGAGTCAGCAACAGACACTGTCGAAACAGCTGTCGAGCGCCTATCTTGCCGGTAATCACGATTACACTAAGATGATGCTCAACCAGCAAAGTCCTGCCACTATCGAGCGTATGTTGGCCTATTACCAATACCTCAATAAAGCGCGGATGAAGTCGATCAACGAATTAAAGCAAACCTTGATCGAGCTAGATGAGATCAAGGTGTCGCAAACGAGTAAGCAAAAACAATTAACCAAACTCGTGGCCGAACAACAAGTCCAAGCCAAACGTTTGAGCCAAGAGCAAGATCAGCGACAACTGACCATCAAAGAGCTGCAACGCACCTTAAATTCTAAGGGCGCTGAGCTGGAGCAGTTACAAATTGAAGAGGCCAGCTTAAAGCGCGTGGTCGAACAAGCGCTACGGGCCATGAAAGACAATCCTTCGATGGAAGGTTTTGGCAAACAAAGTGGCAAACTCAAATGGCCAACTAAAGGTCGCGTCAGTGCCAGCTTTGGTAGCCAACGTTCCGGCCAAGTGGTGTGGAAAGGCACTATGTTATCCGCACCAGAAGGGCAAAATATTCGAGCCGTTTCAGGTGGTAAGGTTATTTATGCCGACTGGTTACGTGGTTTTGGTCTGGTGATGGTTATCGATCATGGCAAAGGTTATATGAGCCTTTACGGCCATGCTCAAACCCTATTAAAAAGCCCTGGCGACATGGTAAAAAGCGGCGAAGCGATAGCTTTAGTCGGACGTTCGGGTGGACAGAGCGAGGCTGGCCTATACTTTGAAATAAGGCACAAGGGGCAAGCCGTCGATCCAGCGAAATACTGTCGCTAATCATAACGGTCCCCTCATCACAGGGGACGGCTATGAAACACATGATCCGCTATATCAGTTGCGTTGGATTAGGCCTGACTTTGGGCCTATCCATCAGCCTCTCTAGTCAAGAGAACGCTAAGTCTTATCGCAGTGATTTTAACTATCCGTTACTGCAAGATGTGCTTGAAACCGTTGAAACTTATTATGTGAAAACCGTTTCGAAAGAAGAGTTAGTACAAGCGGCAATCAAAGGTATTTTTGAGCACTTAGATCCCTATTCCAGCTTTTTGAATCACCAAGAATTACTCGATCTCAAAGACTCCAATCGCGGCGAATATTTTGGTTTCGGCTTCGAAGTCGCAACCCAAAATGACCACATCAACATCATCGCCCCCTTCGCCCATTCCCCTGCAGAACAAGCGGGAATACGCGCAGGCGACATTATCGTTAAGCTCAACGACACACTGGCGACCGAGACTAACCTCGCCAATATCCTTGCCGAGATAAAAAAACATAGCCTCAGCAATCAAAGCATTAAGTTAGTGCTTAAGCACAGCAATGACGATGCGACCTTTGAGGTATCACTCAAGCCGAGCACTATCACGATCGAATCTGTCACCACTCAACTGCTTGATGACAATATTGGTTATGTCAGATTAAGTAGCTTCCAAGAAAACTCGACCGAAGATATGGTGCGCTCACTTAGCCAATGGCAAAATAAACCGCTCGCCGGGCTTATCTTAGATTTACGTAATAATCCCGGCGGCCTGCTCGACCAAGCCGTTAAAATTGCTGACCTATTTCTCGCCAAGGGACGCATAGTCTCAACTTCTGGCCGCTTCTTCGATGCCAACTCCGACTACTACGCCTCACCACAAACCATGCTGACTAACGTGCCCATGCTAGTGTTGATCAACAAAGGCTCGGCCTCTGCATCCGAAGTGCTCGCCGCCGCATTGCAGGAAAATGGTCGGGCTAAGCTCTTAGGTGAGACCAGTTTCGGTAAAGGCACAGTCCAAAGCCTGATCCCCATCTTAGAAGATGGTAACGCGATAAAACTCACCATTGCTCAGTACAATACCCCCAGAGGTGAAAACATTCACAACATAGGAATCGTCCCAGACATAAAAATTGCCGCAGAAACTGGTTCCGGCGCGGGTAATTTGGCTATAATCGACGCCCTATCCGCCCATGCATCTCTGGCCCAAGATCATCAAGTGACCTCAGCCATTGCATGGATACAGCATCATGACTAATAAGAAGAAACTGTGCGCTTACTTTATTCCTTGGCCCTATTGGCCCTAAGCATTTCTCAAAGTCATGCTGCTCAGATTGCCCTCATTATTGATGACATAGGTTATCGTCATACCGATCAAGCCGTGCTGGCACTGCCCAGCACAGTGACACTCTCAGTGTTGCCTCATACACCTCTTGGCAAAGAACTCGCAAATGCTGGCCATAAAAAGGGCCACGAAATCATGCTGCATCTTCCTATGCAGGCACTTAATGGTAAGGCGTTAGGGCTCGGGGGATTGACCAATACTATGACTGAGGCACAAATTCGCGCCAGTGTTGTCGATGCAATTAACAGCGTTCCTTTTGCTAAAGGTGCCAATAACCACATGGGGAGCTTACTGACTCAACTCGATGATCCTATGCTGTGGGTGATGGAAACCCTCAAACAAAAGCATCTGTATTTTATCGATAGTATGACAACAAGATTCACTAAGGCGGGAGAGACAGCGGATCAGTTAGGCGTGCCGTTATTAAAACGCCAACTGTTTCTAGACAATGATACCAGTGCCAAAGCACTCGAAAGACAATTTAACTTAATGATAAGTCAGGCACACACTCAAGGTAGCCTAGTGGCGATTGCCCATCCTTATCCAGAAACCATGCGCTTCTTAAAGGCCAATCTACAAAGACTAAAAACCGAGGGGATTGATCTAGTACCTGCATCAAGCTTGCTCCCCATCGGCATTGCACACAAAAATGGAACTAATCCAGCTGTAACACTGAGATAGACATGTCTGGCAGCAAGGCAAGTAACTCATCACGATTACTCACAATGTCCAGCAGAGTATATTGATCGAGCACATTCAAATAGGCTTCAACTGCTTGTGCTAACACGCCTTTCAGCTTACAGGCAGGCGTGAATCGGCAGTAAGGTTTACTGCAATCAATCGGCGCCAACGAGTTTTCTAACACCCGAACTAACTGACCTAAGTTAATCTCACTCGCAGGCTTACCCAAACGGAAACCGCCCATCTTGCCGCGAATGGTTTCTAGGTAACCCATCTTGCCTAAATGATGCACTATCTTAGAGACATGATTTGGAGACAGATCAAATACCTGAGTAATTTCAGCAATTCTAAATAAAGTGGTTCTGTCTGGCTGAACCGCCAAATACATCAAGGTTCGAACGCCAAAATCGGTATAACGAGTTAACTGCATATTTCACCTGTCAGCGATAAACTTAATGAGAGGTTTGAGCTTCGAGTTGGGTAATCAACCAAAGCGCCTCTTCGTTCGAATGACCACATACATCTTCCGATGCATCAAAATCACTACAAACCGCGGGACGATCGGGCGAGCCGAAGATCAAACATAAATTGGCATCACTCAGCTGCACACAACGCTCACCCGCAGCCTTACCATTTGGCATACCAGGAATACCGCTGCTTATTGAAGGCGCAATACAGCAAGCACCACACCCAAGACGACAATTCATTTTCGTTACTCATGAAAGACATAAGGCATTATACCGTTTAATTTGTCCGAGATCAGTGTCACAGGTCAATACTGCCAAGTCGCGCACAAGCGCCATTCTGTGCGTGAAAGACAGAATATGAATAAAGTGGGACAAACTTAGACAAAAGTAGCTGAGATTTAAATTTTACGCCGACGAATGTGAGGTAGCGGGCTGTTAAGCA
>NZ_JAUOET010000015.1:0-111644 GCF_031932075.1 Shewanella sp. SP1S2-4 | reverse complement strand
GAATATGGCAACCCCTAATCAGGTGCACAATAGAAAAGGCCAGCTACAGGAGCTGGCCTAAAAACTGTCAACCTATCTTAGGACGAGACATCGATTTCTTTAGAGACTGATTTGTTGCTGTAGATGATGAGCCAAAAATGTTGCTCGCTTGATTCGCACTCACTCACGCCCGATAACGCTGAAGAACGAGTTGAAGGCGTGCCGCTAATTCAACTTAAAAGTCAGCAAATAGAAACTGATCACCATTTCTTTTTCGGTTGAAACAGCATGTCGATATCATCTTCTTCATTTTTAGGTCTAGGTGCACTGGGTTCAGATTGTTTTTGTGCGCCCATAATTTCATCAAGTAATTGTTTAGCCTCATCCACTTTACGACCAATGAAAGGGTCATTAGGTGTTTGTGCCTTAATAGCGTGCAATGTCGATAGTGCTTTGGTCACCATTTGTTTTGATGAACCATACTGCTTCATAAAACTGGCCGCTCTGGCTCGGGAAAGCATGGAGTCAACATTGATCCTGAGCTGTAAACTGTCAATACGACTTTCTTCCTGAGCAAAAATGCTTGGGTCGACTTTCCCTTTATTATGTTCGGCTCTGAGTATCGCCTTGAGCTTTTTCAAGGTTTGCACTAGCGCTAAAATTTGTTTGTCGTTATCGGGTAATCTGAAATTCTCAATCGGTGGTGATTGAGGCTGGCCAGTCTGTAAGGTTGTTATTTGATTGTTGATATCGGCTAGGCGGCGCTGGTAATCAGACTGTTGCTGGCTATTACTAATAGCTGTCGCAGCCTGCAAGGCATCTTGCACGCGACGGTACAAAACCAACACAATATTCGTGCTACAAGGCATCATCCCTGTGTTTGATAACACAGCTTCGGTTTCATCGATAATTGCTCTTTGACGGGCAAATTCAATGCGCCGCTCAGCCTCTACGCGTTCTTTTTGTTGTTGTAATACGTTAATTCCGATAACAAGCAGTAAAAGCGCACCGATGAGGATCAGAACCAAGGTGAATGACATAGATGTTCCATTATTTATCCAATTGAGCTAATGCTACAATAAATCAATAAACTAGCATAGTTATCTTAGCCTAGGTTATCATTTCTGTCGTATGAATCTGCAGACTTGTGCTCTATATTCCTATTTGCTTTAAGTTTTACTATATACTATAACGATTGATTATAGCTGAGAGTGCTTTGAGGGCTCAGTTGTTAATGGCATTTTGCGTGTTTGAAACAAGGAAATAAGATGAAACTGCAACAACTCAGGTATATTGCTGAGGTCGTAAAACATAACCTCAATGTATCGGCGACAGCTGAAAACTTGTATACCTCTCAACCTGGGATCAGTAAACAAGTTCGCATGCTTGAAGATGAGTTGGGGATCCAAATATTTGGTCGTAGCGGTAAGCACTTAACCCATGTCACACCTGCGGGTTTGCAAGTGATCAGCATTGCCAATGATATATTGGGTAAAGTTGAGAGCATTAAGAAAGTTTCTGAGGAATATACTAAGCCCGATCAAGGCGAGTTGAATATTTCCACAACAGACACTCAGGCGCGCTATGCATTGCCGACGATCATTCGCCAGTTTATAGATCGTTACCCTAAAGTGAATTTACACATGCACCAAGGGACGCCGGCGCAGATCAGCGAACAGGCAGCGCGTGGTGATGCGGATTTCGCCATTGCGACCGAAGCAATGCATTTGTATTCCGACTTGATTATGCTGCCATGTTATCACTGGAATCGCTCCATCGTGGTGCCTAAAGATCATCCCCTTGCGACTCGTAGCTTAAATAATCCGATTAGCATCGAAGAGTTAGCGCGCTTCCCCTTAGTGACCTATGTGTTCGGTTTTGACCGAGCCTCTGAAATTGAGAAAGCCTTTAATCGTGCCAATTTAGAGCCGCGTGTCGTTTTTAGTGCGACCAGCGCCGATGTGCTGAAGACCTATGTCCGTTTGGGATTAGGTGTGGGCGTTATCGCCTCAATGGCGATTGACCCTAATATTGATAAAGATCTAGTGGCGATTGATGCTGGCCATTTGTTTGCTCACAGTACGACTAAAATTGGCTTCAGGAAGGGCAGCTTCTTGCGTAGTTATATGTATGATTTTATTCAGCACTTTGCGCCGCATTTAACCCGTGACGTAGTGGAGAAAGCCGTCGCCTTACGGGACCAGCAGCTTATCGATGAAATGTTTGCTGATAAAAATTTGCCAATGCGTTAATTGGCGACGAGTTGCCGACATAAAAATGCCGCTAATAGCTAATATAAGCGGCATTTTTATGGGATGAGCGATTAAGATAAATCGACTTTATCCATTTCAAGTTGAGCAAGTGCTATAACAGCTTGGGTACGGTTGCGAACGCCCAGTTTTCTAAAAATGGCAGTCGCGTGCGCCTTGATGGTCGCTTCTGAAACGCCAAGATCGTAGGCAATTTGCTTATTTAACAAACCCTCGGCAAACATCTGCAGCACTTTATATTGCTGCGGCGTGAGATCGGATAATTTACTGGCCATTTTATCAACGGCATCGTCATCGATATCAATAATCTCAGTGCCTTTAGGTAACCAAATATCCCCGAATAACACTGCACTTAGCGCTTCTTTGAGGGTTTCCATCGAGGCCGATTTGGGGATAAAACCACTGCTGCCATAATGAATTGCACGGCTAATGGTATTGATATCCTCGTGGGCTGATATCACTACAACGGGTAGTTCGGGATAATGTGAACGAAGATGGATAAGGGTGGAGTAGCCGTGTGAACCTGGCATCTGCAGATCCAACAGTACAAGATCGTAGTCGACGCTACGGACATCCAATACAGATTGCAGTGCATCTGCACTGTCGGCTTCAAACCATTGTGCATGTTCAAACGCTGTGGTCAGCGCTTGACGTAGTGCATTTCTGAACAATGGGTGATCGTCTGCGATAATAATATTTAAGTTTTCTAGCTTCATGGCTTTTATGATTATGTTCGGTGCGCGTGAAGATTGAACTCAATGTAACAGAAAAGTAATCAAGGATCCTATTGCTTTATTCATGAATCAGGACAAAATTTTGATATGTTTCTGGTTGTTAGACTTTGGTCGGTGTTATAAAAAACATATTTAAATTGCAACGTCGCGATGAAAAGCCCGAGATGACGGGCGGTTCAGTGTCTTTCAATCACCTAAAAACTATTCGTATGTCCACACTTGGGTGGGATTTCGTTGTTCGTCAACTGCAACAAAGGTGAACACACCACGTATGGCATGCTCTCGATGGTCTTGATACATGTCTTCGACATAGATATTCACTTCAACTTTCAATGAGGTGTTACCGACATGGATCACCCGCGCGATCAGTTCGGCTAATGTGCCTGCGGGGATCGGTTTTTTAAAATCGATTCTATCGGAACTCACAGTTACTAAGGTTTTACGGCAAAAACGAGTCGCAGCGATAAAGGCTGTTTCATCCATCCACGCTAAAGCTTCACCACCAAATAAGGTATTGTGATGATTGGTGATAGATGGAAATACCGCCTTGATAACCCGCGCTTCTGAGGAATCGATTCGCGTTTGAATCGCTTCTGGGAATTGTGCTTCAGGAGGTTCGGTTCGGGAGGTATTTTCGGTGTTTGGAGAAATGGGCGTAAGCGACATACAGCAACCTAAGGTAATGCAGCAAAATAAGGCAGAATTATAGAGATTTTTAATTCTTAAAGATAGAAATGTACTGGCTTTAACACTCATTAAGAATGTGGCTGAAGATTCTTAAACCGCTCTTAATAAAAAAACCGATCTAAGATCGGTTTTTTTATTGTCATCCCAAAACCACCGCCTCTGGCGGTGGTGATTGTTCCTTGAGGCTATAGCCTGAATTACGCCCATGCTAAAAGAGACTTCTTATTCACCACAAGTAAGAGGAAACGAAAAGCATGGGCGATTATAGAAGTTCATCACATGTTTATTGGCGTTGCAAATATCATATTGTTTGGACTCCGAA
Source organism: Shewanella sp. SP1S2-4 (assembly GCF_031932075.1). Taxonomy (NCBI): domain Bacteria; kingdom Pseudomonadati; phylum Pseudomonadota; class Gammaproteobacteria; order Alteromonadales; family Shewanellaceae; genus Shewanella; species Shewanella sp. SP1S2-4. Next base: position 107,652 of record NZ_JAUOET010000015.1, on the reverse strand, counting down.
GTACCGTTTTAAAATTTTAAAAGGAAACCTTGGTAAGGAGTTATACAAGTTAATTTATATCCTTTGCAATATGAAGGGTTGTGAGGTTTTAGAATTAAACGTTCAGATAGACCACGTTCACTTGGTCGTCATAATCCCGCCGAAGCTGTCAGTATCAACGCTGATGGGAGTATTGAAAGGAAGAAGTGCGATAAGGCTATTCAATAAATTCCCTCATGTACGTAAAAAGCTATGGGGCAATAGCTTTTGGGCCAGAGGTTATTTTGTAGATACAGTAGGGGTTAATGAAGAAATCATTAGACGATATGTGCGCCATCAAGATCAGGAACATGAGGCTCAATTGTCGTTGCAGATGATGTAGGTTCTTGGAATAGCCCCTTCCAGGGGCAAGTCAAAGCCGCCTTCTAAGAAGGCGGATTCTTTACTGGAAAACGTATATCGCTTCGGACATTTTTCGAGCGTCAGGCTTATTTCGCTAACAGTGCTTTTCGCTCGCGGGAAGCGGCTGCCAGTTTACGCAGCAGGACTTCTGAGTCATCCCAATGTAAGCAGGCATCGGTGATGCTTTGGCCATAACAGAGTGGTTGGTCTGCAACGACTTTCTGGTTGCCTTCCTGTAAGAAGCTTTCAGCCATAATACCGGCGATGGCAGTGCTGCCTGCCCGCATTTGCGCCATGATTTCATCGGCGACGTTAAGCTGCTTAAGGTGATTCTTCTCACTGTTACCGTGGCTGAAATCAACCACCATACGTTGAGTGACCCCAACAGAGGCAAGTTGTTGGCGTGCTTTTTCGATATCTTCGGCGTGGTAATTAGGCGTTTTGCCGCCGCGCAGAATGATATGACCAAACGGATTACCGTGGGTGCGATAAACAGCCATCGCGCCATCTTTATCCGGTGAATAGAAAATATGCGGAACTTGTGCGGCGCGCACTGCATCGACGGCGATGTTGATATTGCCATCGGTACCGTTTTTAAAACCAACAGGGCAAGACAGTGCCGAAGCCATTTCACGGTGAACTTGGCTTTCAGTGGTGCGCGCGCCAATTGCGCCCCAAGTGATGAGATCGGCGATGTACTGGCCGTTCACCATATCTAAAAATTCCGTGGCAATAGGTAATTTTAATTCAGTGATTTGTTGCAGTAGCTCGCGAGCAATGCGTAAGCCTTTGTTTGGCTCGAAACTGCCATCAAGATCGGGATCAGAAATTAATCCTTTCCAGCCGACAACAGTGCGAGGTTTCTCAAAATAGACCCGCATTAAGATACACAAATCATCTTTCAATTCTTGATGTAATATAGCTAAACGCTGAGCATAATCTAATGCTGCTTTAGTATCGTGTATTGAGCATGGGCCTACGATCACCAATAGACGTTGGTCTTCACCCATAATAATGGCTTCGACTTCACGACGTTGCTGAACCAGATAATCGGCCGCATCTTGAGTTAATGGGAACTCAGATGCCAGTTGCGCAGGTGAGATGACTTTTGCTAATAAGGAAGTGCGTAGTTCGTCTGTTTTTATGGTCATTCAAAATACCGAGCTTGCGTGCGGCGCTTTTCGCCAGATTGCCTCGGATTATAACGAATCGAACCGAGTTGCACAGCGCCAATTGTGTTAATTGTCGGCAACTGTGCAATGAATTTGATTTAAGTTAGATTCAATTAAGCTAAATTCACTCGGTTTATCTTGCTGCTTTTTGCTCTACAAGCTTAGAACATGTGCCGTTCTAGGCCCGTGACATCCAATATCTTGGTGGCAATTTCTTCCACGGAATGATTCGTTGTATCTATATAAGGAATGCGTTCACGTTTAAATAGCATTTCGACTTCTTTGACTTCTAAGCGGCACTGCTTGAGTGACGAGTAGCGGCTATTCTCCATTCGACTCTGACGGATTTCATGTAAACGCACGGGGTCAATCGTTAAACCAAACAGCTTTTTCTTATTGCGTTTCAACGCTTCAGGTAACTTGAGGTTATCCATATCATCTTCGGTGAAAGGGTAGTTTGCTGCTTTGATTCCAAACTGCATCGATAAATACAGGCTAGAGGGCGTTTTGCCACAGCGTGAGACCCCAAGTAGAACTAGATCGGCTTGATCCATGTGTTTCATGGTCTGGCCGTCATCATTATCCATGGCGAAATTAATCGCATCAATTCGCGCTTCATAGCCGTGATTGGCTTTTCCATGGGTGCGATGTAGCACCGGAGAAGCTGAAACCCCTAAATGTTGTTCGAGTGGTGCCACGAAAGTATTCAAAAAATCATAATCTAAGCCTTCACTCGAATAAATAATGTCGCGAATTTCTGGTTTGACGATGGAATGGAACACTAACGGCCGCTCACCTGTTGTAATAAAACAATCATTAATTTGTCGCTTAACTTGCTCCGCTTTCGTCAGAGTTTCAACGAATGGAATTGTAAGTGACTCAAATTCTAATGGAAATTGCGAGAGAACCGCATGACCAAAAACTTCAGCTGTGATCGCTGTCCCGTCGGAGATATAGAATACTTTTGGTGCCATACTGACCTCTTGTAGTAATAAAATTACAAATAAAATTATAGATTTACGCGTGTTCGGCAGGAGTGTAAAATGCCGCTGCCCTCGTGTGAAGGGGCCACTGAAATAAACTTGCGGAGATAGAACTGTGCAGCAATACGTACTCTGGTATCAAGAATTAGGCATGGGTGACGTCAACTTGGTTGGCGGTAAAAATGCTTCTCTAGGCGAGATGATCAGCAATCTGGCCAATGCCGGTGTTCAAGTACCTGGCGGATTTGCGACAACTTCCCATGCGTTCAACGAGTTCCTTGAACAAAGCGGAGTTAACCAGAAGATTTATGACATTCTAGCCACACTGGATGTAGATGATGTCAATGCGCTGGCTAAAGTAGGTGCACAGATCAGGCAGTGGGTTATCGACACCCCATTTCAACCAGCATTAGAGCAAGCCATTCGTGAAGCTTACGATAAACTTGCCGCTGAAACTAGCGAAGCGTCATTCGCGGTACGTTCTTCTGCAACAGCTGAAGATATGCCAGATGCGTCTTTTGCGGGTCAGCAAGAAACTTTCTTAAACGTTAAAGGATTTGAATCTGTACTCGTGGCGATCAAGCACGTATACGCTTCACTCTTTAACGATCGCGCTATTTCCTACCGTGTCCACCAAGGTTATGAGCACCACGGTGTAGCCTTGTCTGCTGGCGTGCAACGCATGGTTCGTTCAGATAAAGCGGCTTCAGGTGTGATGTTCACTATGGACACTGAATCTGGCAATAACGATGTGGTGTTTATTACTTCATCTTTTGGTCTGGGTGAAATGGTTGTTCAAGGCGCGGTAAACCCTGATGAATTTTATGTTCACAAACCGATTTTAGCCTTAGGTCATAAAGCTGTTGTGCGCCGTAATATCGGTAGCAAGCTCATCCAAATGGTGTATTCAGATGATGCTGCTCACGGCAAACAAGTGAAAATTGAAGACGTGAGTGCTGACAAGCGTCGCCAATTCTCAATCAATGACGCTGAAGTCGAAGAATTAGCTAAGCAAGCTATGGTTATCGAAAAACATTACGGTCGTCCAATGGACATCGAATGGGCGAAAGACGGTAACGACGGCAAGCTGTATATCGTTCAAGCGCGTCCAGAAACGGTTCGTAGCCGTGAAGATGTGCAATTGATTGAGCGTTATCATTTAAAGAGCCGTGGCGCTGTGATCTGTGAAGGTCGCGCTATCGGTCATAAAGTGGGAACCGGCGTAGCCAAAGTATTAACGTCAATCGCCGATATGGATCAAATCCAACCAGGTGACGTATTAGTGACTGACATGACAGATCCAGATTGGGAACCTATCATGAAGCGCGCAAGTGCTATCGTCACAAACCGTGGCGGTCGTACCTGTCACGCGGCGATTATCGCCCGCGAATTGGGTGTGCCAGCTGTCGTAGGTTGTGGTGACGTGACTGACCGTATCAAGAATGGTCAAATCGTGACTGTTTCTTGCGCCGAAGGTGACACTGGCTTTATCTACGAAGGTAAACAAGAGTTTGAAGTGATTTCAAACCGTGTTGATTCTCTGCCTACATTGCCAATGAAAATCATGATGAACGTGGGTAACCCTGATCGTGCATTTGATTTTGCCCGTTTGCCAAACGAAGGCGTGGGTCTAGCGCGTTTAGAATTCATCATCAACCGTATGATCGGTATTCATCCAAAGGCACTGCTTGAGTTCAATCAACAAGACGCTGCGCTGCAAACTGAAATCAACGAGATGATCGCAGGTTATGAATCTCCAGTTGAGTTCTACATTGCCCGTCTGGTTGAAGGTATTGCGACTATCGGTTCTGCTTTCTATCCGAAGAAAGTGATCGTGCGTATGTCAGACTTTAAGTCTAACGAATACGCAAACTTGGTTGGCGGTGACAGATACGAACCAGAAGAAGAGAACCCAATGTTGGGCTTCCGCGGTGCAAGCCGTTATATCTCTGAATCCTTCCGTGACTGTTTTGCGCTTGAGTGTGAAGCGATCAAACGCGTTCGTAATGACATGGGGCTGAAAAACGTTGAAGTCATGATCCCATTCGTACGCACAGTGAAAGAAGCTGAGCAAGTGATTGGCCTGCTGAAAGAGCAAGGTTTAGAGCGCGGCAAAGACGGTTTACGCGTCATCATGATGTGTGAAGTGCCTTCAAACGCCTTGTTAGCTGACCAATTCCTTGAGCATTTCGATGGTTTCTCTATCGGTTCAAACGATTTAACTCAGCTGACACTCGGTCTTGACCGTGACTCAGGTATCATCAGCCACTTATTTGATGAGCGTGATGAAGCCGTTAAAATGCTACTTTCTTTAGCCATTAAAGCGGCTAAAACTAAGGGTGCTTACATAGGTATTTGTGGTCAAGGTCCTTCAGATCACGCCGATTTTGCGGCTTGGTTGGTCGAGCAGGGCATAAATACTGTATCGTTAAATCCAGACACTGTGATTGATACTTGGTTGTATTTAGCCGAAGCTCACGGTTGATCTAGATAGTCATTTTATAAACTTGTTAAAAAAGCCGCTTTTTAGCGGCTTTTTTTTGTTTATAATGGCGCCATAACGATAATTGACAGAAGCTATCTATGCTACCCCTGCTATCACATCAACAAACATTAGAGCCAGTGTATTTGGCATACCTTGATGCACTGGAGCAAAGTGAGTATTCCGGTGATATAGACAAACGTTACAGCGCACGTTTAGTGCAAGCAACGGACAACTCTGTATATCAATTTTTGCCTCAAGCTGTGTTATATCCTAAAAATCAGCAGGATATCCAAATTGCATTGACACTGGCAGCTACGGACGCATTTCGCAGCGTGACCTTCAGTGCGCGGGGCGGTGGTACGGGCACCAACGGACAATCTCTCACCCATGGTTTGATTTTAGATGTGTCGCGTTACATGAACCGCGTGCTCGAAGTGAATGCTGAGCAAGGTTGGGTGCGAGTCGAAGCTGGTGTCGTTAAAGATGCGCTCAACGATGTATTGCGTCCCCATGGATTCTTTTTTAGTCCCGATTTATCCACCTCAAACCGCGCCACGATTGGTGGCATGATCAATACCGATGCCTCGGGTGCGGGCTCACTGGTTTATGGTAAGACCTCAGATCACGTGCTGGCGCTTCGCAGTGTGTTGATTGATGGCAGTGTGCTGGATACACACCCCCTAGATGCGGGACTACTGTGTAACCCAGATAACGTCAGTGATAATCCGCTGGGGCAGAAACTGATTTCTGCTGTGGCGGCGGTATGCCGCGAAAAGCGTACTCAGATTGAAAACCAATTTCCTAAACTTAACCGTTTCCTCACTGGCTATGACTTAAAACACGTGTGGAACGACAGCCTGACACAATTCGATTTATCTCGGATTTTAACGGGCTCAGAGGGCACGCTTGCGGTAATAACCGAAGCTAAACTCAATCTCACCCCGCTGCCGACCGAGCGCGCTATGGTGAACATTAAGTACGATTCGTTCCAATCGGCATTGCGTCATGCGCCATCCTTAGTCGCCGCGCGGGCGACTGTGGTCGAAACCGTCGATTCAAAAGTGCTGAATTTAGCCCGCGAAGATATTGTCTGGCACTCGGTATCTGATCTGATCCAAGAAGTGCCTGGTAAAGTTATTGATGGCCTCAATATGGTCGAATTTGCCGGTGACACGGTCGAAGTTGAGCAAAAGCTTGCGAGTCTTGAAGCTGTCTTGACTGAGCAGATCAGCAAAGGTGAGTGCGGCGTATTGGGTTACCAAGTGACGCAAGACAAGCCAAGCATCGAAAAAATCTACGGCATGCGCAAAAAAGCCGTTGGCTTATTGGGCGCCACTAAAGGACGTCGTAAACCTATCGCCTTTGCGGAAGATACTGCGGTGCCGCCCGAAAAACTCGCCGATTATATTATGGAGTTTCGCGCAGTACTCGATGGTCATAATCTGCAATACGGTATGTTCGGTCATGTGGATGCGGGCGTGTTGCATGTTCGGCCCGCACTCGATATGTGCGATGTTGAAGATGAAAAACTATTGCGGGTGATTTCTGATCAAGTCGCGGCACTGACGCTTAAATACGGCGGCCTGATGTGGGGCGAGCACGGTAAAGGCGTGCGTGGTGAATACGGTCCATCTGTCTTTGGTGATGAACTATACGGCGTTCTACAAGATATCAAAGGCTTGTTCGACCCCGACAACCGATTAAACCCCGGCAAGCTGGTGGCACCTAAACATACTGGCGCCCTCTATTACGATATCGACAGTGCTAAGCGCGGTAAGTTTGACCGACAAATCCCCATCGAAGTACGTGATGCATTCCCCGATGTGATGAACTGTAATGGCAACGGCCTGTGCTTTAACTACAGCAGCTATTCGCCCATGTGTCCGTCGTTTAAGGTGACGGGTGACAGAGTACAATCGCCCAAGGGGCGCGCAGGGCTCATGAGAGAGTGGCTCAGGCTGCTGGAGGCTGAAGGGGTTGATGTCAACTCATTGGCCAAAGCAAAGCCCTTAGGTTTACTGCAGCGCGTTCAAAATACCCTGAACGCCCAGCGCGATTATGATTATTCCCACGAAGTGATGGAATCGCTCAAGGGCTGCTTGGCCTGTAAAGCCTGCTCTGGGCAATGTCCGGTCAAAGTGGATGTGCCTAAATTTAGGGCGCAGTTCTTTAATATCTACTATCAACGCTATTTAAGACCGGCGAAGGACTATCTTGTTGCAGGTATCGAAGATAGCTTGCCATTAATGGCCGCTGCACCGCGACTTACTAACTTTGCCGCGCAAAATCCATTGAGCCAATGGGTGATTAAAAAGGCGATTGGTTATGTTGACGCGCCTGCGTTATCTGTGCCGACCTTAAAGCAAAGACTCGATGGTCATGCAAGCCGTGGTTACGACTTAGCTGCACTGCAGGCGATCCCAGAAGAGGCGCGCTCGCAGTTTGTGCTGGTGGTGCAAGATCCCTTTAACAGTTTCTATGACTCAGGTCTTGTGTTGCGCTTTATCCAGTTGATTGAAAAACTCGGCTTAAAACCTGTGTTGTTGCCCTATAAACCCAATGGTAAGCCAACGCATATCAAGGGATTTTTAGATAAGTTCGCAAAAACGGCGCAGTCGAGTGCGGACTTTTTGAACCAAGTCCATAAACTGGGCATGCCGATGGTCGGCATCGATCCAGCCTTAGTCTTGTGTTATCGCGACGAATACCGTGAAGTCTTAGGCGCTAATCGCGGTAATTTTGAGGTCAAGCTAGCCAACGAATGGCTACTTAATGTCATCAAAGATTTACCTGCCAAAGCTGCGCAAGGTAAGCAATATACCTGGTTTAGTCATTGCACTGAATCGACGGCCAAGCCAAATACCGCTAATGAATGGACTAAAATCTTTGCCCATTTTGGTGCTAAGTTAACCGCAGTCAATTTAGGTTGTTGTGGTATGGCGGGAACCTACGGCCATGAGGCGGAAAACCTAGAGCGCTCTAAAGCCTTGTTTGAGATGTCTTGGCAGCAAACTCTCGCTAAGATTGAACAGCCGCAAGTGTTAGTGTCGGGCTATTCTTGCCGTACTCAAGTGAAACGTTTTGCCGGTTACAAGCCAAAACATCCACTTGAGGCCTTGCTTGAGTTAGCAAATATCTAGTGGTGTTTATCGCTTAGCTAGCGAGCTTGTCATTATCCTCACTGGCATATCCAAGTGTTGAATGTCACACTAAAGCCAGCCGCAAGGCTGGTTTTTTTATGGATGATGGAGGCCTAGATGGAAAAGATGACTGACAGTATTCAACACACACTCAAACAATTCGCCGCCGATAGCGCATTAACGACAACAGCGCCGTTGTGCAGTGACATCCCACTATTTGACATTAACGCCTTGGGTGATTGGACGTATTTAGGTACATCGCTGCCAGCAAAGTTTGCTAAGTTGTTCGCCAGTATTTTGCATTGCATCGATGATGAATATTTCTTAATTACCCCAGTGGAGAAGGTGCGAGTGCAGGTTGAAGATGCGCCTCTGCTGATTGTCGATTTCGAGCGAGCGCAACCTCATTCTCTGCTCAATGTGAGCACCAGTATTGACACTCTGCACCACAATGTGGATATAAAGCAGATGAAGCTCACCGATGACAGTGTTTATTTGCCGCTTGAGCGTGGGTTATGGGGAAAATTAGGCCGTGCTTGTTACTATAATTTTGTGAATGAATTCAATTTATCTGATCTAAATGAGCAGTGAGTTCGTAGGTTAATCGCATAATTAGCTGTGGTGTTAGCTAGTTTATTGCGGGTTAAGTGGTAGTATTAAAACTGACTCTGGGTTCTTATCATGGCGCACAGGGTAAGTGAAAACGCGTTAAAACCTTTGTTGTAGGAGGTGCTGTTTGAATCGTCATGAAAGCTTAGGCTATCTTGTTTCCCACTTAAATATCGAGCTGCAAAATGAGCTTGATCTGCATCTTAAGCGATATCAACTCGATATAAAACTGTGGCCTGTGCTGTTTGCTTTGTGGCAAGAGGAGGGCATCAGCCAAACTGAATTGTCTAAGCGTTGCGATGTGGCAAATTACACTATGACTCGTTTACTCGATCAGTTACAGGTACAAGGTCTTATTACACGCCATCAAGAAGCCGATAATCGGCGTGCCTTTCAAATCTTTTTGACCGATGAAGCCAAAGCGTTAGAGCAAGATCTGATTTGCGAAGCTGAGCGGGTCAACGAAAAGTTCCTGTCTAACCTCAGTGATGAGGAGCAGCAGCAGTTCGTCTTACTATTAAATAAAATCAATCGCTTGGCTTAATGATACGGATTAAGTCGGTATAGAGGGAAACTGCGGTTTAGCCGTTTTCACTGCTATCTGTATGTGGTTGTCTAAATTCATTTTCTCCAGTTTAATCCCATCACTCATCTGTCTCTTCACGGGATTAAACTGGCTCAATCAATTCAAGTAAAGTGCAAAGACGCAGAGTAGGCTGACGGCTATTACTGAGTGTTGCAAATAACGGCGGCTGGCTAACAAATTTTCTTTGCCTTGTTTTAGGCTGGCGACGAGTGTGTGCTGCTTATAAATTCGGCACATCAACTCATCGGTTTGGGGATCGATAAGCAGTTCGAACTTGCAAGGTGCGCCGTCTTTAAGTTGAATAGTATGTTCGCTCTGAGGCTTAAAATTCAGCTTGTGCGACACCATCTGGCCGTTGACAAAGACCCGCTCTAAACCGCTCCAATTACTGGCTTGCAGTTCAACTACATCTTGGTTGAGATCATACTTAAAACGGATCATAGCGCTATCCTGTGCTGGGACCTGAGAGGCTAATTCAAGCAGACAAATATGACGTTTTCCAGCGTGATTTAATGAATATTCTGTGTCGAAATTAAAAGCGCGGCTAAACCATGGGCTTAGCGTTAGATTAAATTTTAGATAACAAAAAAGCGACCTGAGGTCGCTTTTGCGGATGTTACACAGGTAGAGATATTACTTTTTAGCGGCTTCGATAATGGCTTTGGCCATTTCATCAGCCACTGCGCCGGTTGTACGGTTCTGCGCATCAGCTTGGCTGAATATTTTCAGCAGGGTGTTGTAAATTTCTTCTACTTTAGCGGTCGATTTCGCCGCATCATAATCTTTTTCGAACGACACGTTGATAATACCGCCTGCGTTGATCACATAGTCTGGTGCGTACAGTATGCCCATTTCTTTCAGCTGTTCGCCGTGGCGTACTTCAGCTAATTGGTTGTTGGCACAGCCAGCAACAATTTTGGCTTTCAGCTGCGGTAAGGTCGCATCGTTTAAGGTTGCGCCAAGGGCACAAGGAGCATATACATCCACATCTTGTGAGTAGATTTCTTGTGGCGCGACCACAATAGCGCCAAAGTCGGTAGCGACTTTGTCTAACGAGGCTTGATGAATGTCGGTAACAATCAGTTCAGCGCCTTCGTTATGCAAGTGTTTGCACAGGTAATAGCCAACGTGACCTACGCCTTGAACGGCGATTTTAAGGCCTTTTAGGCTGTCTAAACCGAGTCTATGTTTAACCGCAGCTTTGATGCCTAAATAAGTGCCAAGGGCGGTGAACGGTGATGGATCGCCACTCTTGCCTTCAAGACCCGCCATATAAGGGGTTTCTTCATGGGCGATCATGATATCAGCCGTAGTAGTGCCAACATCTTCAGCGGAATAATAGCGGCCGCCGAGGCTATTGATGAAACGGCCAAAAGCGCGGAATAGGGCTTCGCGGTCTGGTCTTTTAGGATCGGCAATGATCACTGATTTGCCGCCGCCCATGGTTAAACCGGCAAGGGCGTTTTTGTAAGTCATGCCACGAGAGAGGCGTAATACGTCAGTCAGGGCTTCATCATCCGATTGGTAATTCCACATCCGGCAACCACCCACGGCAGGGCCAAGGTTGGTGTTATGGATGGCGACAATGGCCTTTAAGCCACTTTCTTTATCATGACAGAATACGACCTGTTCATGTTCGTCAAAGGATACATGATTAAATACAGCCACGTGAATTTCTCCGCTATACACAATGAAAAAGCCGACGAGATGAGCCTCTATCGACTGCTTGTTATATTTATTGCAGAACCATAGCATTTAGCGATACTCTCAACCATGCATAATGACCGAATAAATACATTATTTGTGGCAATTTAGCTTTCCACTTTACGTAAACGTAAGCTTTGCGGTTGAAAATGGATTGTACTGAATTTAATGTAACGAATAGAATGAATCGCGTACTGATCCCAAGAATTAGGTTCGCGTTATAACAATAAGATAGGACGGAAGTATGACTGAACAAGCTGTCGACCAAACTCAACAGAATTTATCAGCGGAAGAAATAGAAAAGCTGCGTCAAGAGTGGGTCAGAACTCAATTTCAAAAAGCGAATCGTTTCCTCGCTGAAAAAGGCGTGATCCCAACTAAAGTCTTGGCCGATGAAAGTCGTTATCTTGCGCCTTACATGGCAATTTGGAAAATGGAATCCAAGCGTCCCAGCAACAAAACCTATTGGGTTATGTCGGGCGATTTACCCTCGGATTTCGTCGATGTGAAAGTGGCAGCAACGGCCCGTGATGCGGTACGTCATTTCTCTATGATGTGGCAAATGCAGGCGGAAAACTTAGTGCGTTCGGGTGCAACCCGTGATGCCACTCAGGCTAAATTTGCACAGTTACTAGTATCGCGCGCCGAGAGTTTATATCGTATGCACAATGACGATAAACTGTGGAATGCTTAAACTCAAATGAGTTGATACAACAGTATCTTGCGTTGATTGATACCGATAACTGAAATAACAATAAGGCACTCAATTGAGTGCCTTATTTATACTGACGTATATGCAGATTTCCTCTCTTGAGAACAAGAGCATCTAGCAAAGTTGATAGGGCTTATTCTTCGCTGTCGCTTAAGTAGAAGAAACCTTGATTGATGAGTTTCAATAGTAAGGCTTGAACTTCTTCATGCTGACATATTTCAGTTGCTTCATCGGCGTTTAAGCTGACGTTATCGCTCAACTGTGCGATAACGTCCACAGGTGTTTGGGGCAATTCGTGCACATCACCATTGATGAATAATCGCGGCGTGGCATCATTTTCAAGGCGCAATACTTTCAAACCACCGATACGGCTGACGCCAGCGCCTTGGGCGAAGGCATCTTGCAAATCTTCAATGCTGTAAGCTTCTTCGCCTTCACACAAATCAAGCTCGAAACGGTTTTGACTAAGCAACTTGCCCAACACGATTTGATAACTATTAGGATCTTGGCTCAGCTGACTCAAGAGTGACATTATGCCCACTTGATGGTCTTGGCTGACGATACCCGCTGAACTCGGTTCAGTTTGCGACGTGAAACGCTGCTGACCTAAGTTATTGTCGAGCAGATAATCGGCGACTTCACTGATCAGTTCTTGCTGGCTTGGTGCACGAAAACCAATTGAGTAACTCATTGCCACTGTTAGGGTTTCGCCGCAATGTGGGAAACCTGGTGGAATATAAAGCATGTCACCTTTTTCTAACACCACATCGATAATTGGGGTGAAGTCTTCTACCAGCGGCGAGTTGGGATTGCCACCACGGCGTTGTTGCGGGGTATTGTCACCCACAGTCCAGCGACGTTCACCTTCACCTTGAATGATAAACACATCGTAGTTATCAACGTGCGGGCCCACACCGCCACTTGGCGTCGCAAATGAGGCCATCAAGTCATCGAAACGCCAGTCAGGTAAAAAGCGTAGCGCTTCAACTAATGGCTGCGAATCAGGATACCAATGGTTGACCGCTTGCACTAGTAACTGCCAATGGGTTTCGCCATAGCTGTCGTAATCTTCAAACGGGCCTTGAACCACTTCCCAGTTATCATCTTTGGTGACGACAATACGCGAAGAGATTTCTTCTTCACAGGCAAGGCCTGCTAGTTCATCGGCACTGATCGGATCTTCAAACTGCGGAAACGCTTTTTTGATCAGCAGGGGTTTCTTTTGCCAGTATTCACTAAGAAATTGGGCGATATCGAGATTGAGTGTATACATAGTGTTAAAAAAGGCGACCATATCGAGATGATGTGGGTCGCCTTAATCCTCATTTTTGTTTATGAAAGAGTATTGTCCATCGCCAATTTCAGTTAATAACTAAGTTTATTTAATAACTAAGTTTAGTTAAAAACTTACTTCAGTTCGTCGACAAATGTCTCGGCGCGACCAATGTAATTGGCGGGCGTCATTTTCTTCAGTTCAGCTTTCACTGAGTCTGGTAATTCAAGTCCGTCAATAAACACTGACAGTTGCTGCGCGTCGATACGTTTACCGCGCGTCAGTTCTTTTAATTTTTCGTATGGTTTTTCAATGCCATAACGACGCATCACAGTTTGTACTGGTTCTGCTAACACTTCCCAGTTGTGATCGAGTTCATCACGCAGATGCGCTTCGTTAACTTCTAACTTGCTGATGCCTTTTAAGGTCGCTTGATACGCGATCAACGCATGGGCAATACCTACGCCTAAGTTACGCAGTACAGTCGAGTCAGTTAAGTCACGTTGCCATCTTGATAACGGCAGCTTAGACGCTAAATGTTGCATCAGGGCGTTAGCGATACCTAAGTTACCTTCAGAGTTTTCAAAATCGATTGGGTTAACTTTGTGCGGCATAGTCGATGAACCGATTTCACCGGCGATAGTGCGTTGCTTGAAATGGCCTAGGGCGATGTAACCCCAAATATCACGGTCAAAGTCAATCAGTACAGTATTGAAACGGGCAACCGCATCAAACAGTTCGGCAATATAATCGTGTGGTTCGATTTGCGTCGTGTAGGCGTTCCAGTGCAGGCCAAGGCTAGTCACAAAACGCTCTGACAGTTCATGCCAGTTAACTTCAGGGTAGGCTGACAGGTGAGCATTGTAGTTACCTACGGCACCGTTCAGTTTGCCCATGATTTCAACATTGGCGATTTGTTTGATTTGACGCTCAAGACGCATCGCTACGTTCGCCATCTCTTTGCCTAGCGTAGATGGTGAAGCCGGTTGGCCATGGGTACGTGACATTAATGGCACAGAGCGATATTCAATCGCCAGCTTTTTAATCGCAGTCAGCAACTCGTTGCAGTAGGGCAGTAATACTTGCTCACGGGCTTCAGTCAACATTAAACCGTGGCTTAAGTTGTTGATATCTTCAGAAGTACAGGCAAAGTGAACAAACTCACCTACAGCGGCTAACTCGGCATTGCCCGCGATTTTTTCTTTGATAAAGTATTCAACCGCTTTCACATCATGGTTAGTGGTGCTTTCGATAGCCTTAACACGCAGCGCATCTTGTTCGTTGAAATTGTCTTTAATGCCATCGAGCACAGCGATAGCTGACGCGCTCAATGTTGGCACTTCGCTAATGTCTGGGCAGTCGGCTAACAGTTTTAGCCAATTGATTTCAACCTGAACACGGTACTTGGTAAGACCGAACTCGCTGAAAATCCCTCTCAATGACGCGGTTTTACTACCATAACGACCGTCTACCGGAGAGATAGCAGTTAGTGCGGAAAGATCCATGTGAAGCTCCTTGATGAACGCTAATTTTATTATAGGGTAAGACTTTTCTTGGCTGTATCGACTATGGCTTTGCGGGCGAAGACTAAGTGTCGACGCTTACCGCCTAGTTGGCGCCACAGTACAGCGCTGCGCATGGCTGCAAGCAGTAGAGCGCGAATTTTTTGTTGTATGATAGGGCGTTGCAAACACACTGGATTACCAGAGATTTGGATTTTCGGCCCTAAATTACTGATGATGTCACTGTAAATGCTGGCAAGATTGGCAATCACTTGCTCATCTGTGATCGCAAAATGATGTAGCTGGCGATTCACTTGATTAATGCGCTCGGCCAACATGCCTAAACCGCTGTTAGAGCGAACTAATTTTCGCTCTAACGCCAACACGCCAACTAAATAGCGGGTGATTTCAACATCTTTTTGACTGCTGTCACCGAGCTGATTCAAAATCAGCTTATAGCCTTTTTGCAATACAATTTTGTCTTGGTAGACATCGGCAGTATTGTCAGGCTTGGTGACGAGAATGGTGTTTAAGCTCGCCGCGAGCTCGGCATTATCTAATTCGCCATGGCGGGCTAAATGTTGAACTTGGGCAATGGCTTGCAGTATGCCCGCAAACGCCATGGTCCGATTAACTAATTGCTCGTTCACGCTTTATCCTCGGATCAATTGATCTATGATGCCGCCACCTAAGCAGACTTCACCATCATAAAATACCGCAGACTGTCCTGGCGTCACCGCCGCAACAGGTTCATCGAAGACCACGCGTAAGGTGTGTTCATCTGTGTAGGTCAAAGTACAAGGCACATCTTGTTGGCGATAACGGGTTTTCACAACGATATGACAGCCATCGACAGGTCCGGTTCTATCCACCCAATGCAGTTGGTTAACTGTCATGCCGGTCGACATCAAACGAGGATGGTGTCCGCCTTGACCTACGATCAATACATTACGCTCAAGATCTTTATCGACGACATACCAAGGATCGTCATTGCTGTTTTTCATACCGCCAATGCCTAGGCCTTTTCGCTGGCCTAAGGTGTGGTACATCAGCCCTTGGTGTGTGCCTATGATTTCGCCTTCTGGGGTTTCGATATTGCCAGGCTGCGCCGGTAAATAAGTGCCCAGGAATTCAGTGAACTTGCGCTCACCGATAAAGCAGATGCCGGTGCTGTCTTTTTTATCATGGGTGATTAGGCCCATTTCTTTTGCGATTTCACGTACTTCATGTTTTTCCAATTCACCGACAGGGAATAGACTTCGAGCCACTTGCTCGTGGCTAAGGGTGTAGAGGAAATAACTTTGATCTTTATTGCCATCGACGCCACGGAGCATTTGTGTGCTGCCATCGCTATTATCGCGGCGGCGCACATAGTGGCCCATGGCGATGTAATCGGCGTCGAGGATTTCGTCGGCAAATTCTAAAAATGCCTTAAATTTGATTTCTTTGTTGCACATGATATCGGGATTTGGCGTGCGGCCGGCTTTGTATTCGGCGAGGAAATACTCAAATACATTGTCCCAATATTCGGCAGCAAAGTTAACTGTGTGTAGCTTGATCCCGAGCTTGTCGCATACGGCTTGGGCATCTTTTAAATCTTCTGCGGCAGCGCAGTACTCGTTGTTGTCATCTTCTTCCCAGTTCTTCATGAAAAGGCCTTCAACCTGATAGCCTTGCTGCATAAGCAAATAAGCTGAAACAGATGAATCTACACCGCCGGACATGCCGACAATGACTTTTTTTCCTGTATGAGTGGGTTCGATTGATGTCATAGATCCTAAAAACCATTGAGTATGTGTGTTGGCTAGGTTGTTGACGTTAAGCCGCGACATTGAGCGCGTAACAAAAAGTGCCTAACCTAGCTTAAAAAATATGGGCTAGCGTTAAATCCAAGCTAACTTAAGAGCTAACTTAAGAGCTAACTTAAAAATTTGGGTGTAGTGCGAGCTAACAGTAAAACTCGTATTTACGGCCTACTGTACAGTCTATTATTTTGCCACGTAGAGGCCGCTAGGCACTAGCACATGCATAAGTTTAACAAGCCGTTTATGCGGGGCGGTATTCTATCACGCCTTACTCGCTTGGGCTATCGTGAGGCGGTCACTATTGAGTAAGGAGAGGGGATAAGTTTGGCCCTGTTGTGCGTTATTAAGGTAGTCTTTTAGGCAATCGAGCACTAAGGGGCTGCGCAGTAAAGATGACTTAGCTTCTATCTGTGCAAAACTCAGCCAGTGTGCACTGTGGATAGCCTTGTCCTGCGGCGCAAGTGAGGGCATATCATCTAACTGTACGAAGAAGGTAAAGCGCACAAAGGCTAAGTCTTCACTGGCGCTAAATTGATAGATGCCGACGAGTCCTTGGGGGTTAAGTGATAACCCCGTTTCCTCAAATACTTCGCGCTTACAGGCTTGGATTAAGCTTTCATTTGCTTCTAAGTGACCCGCTGGCTGATTAAAGCGCTGCTCGCCATCAATCCACTCTTCTACCATCAGATATTTGTCCTGTGAAGTCGCATGAATAATACAAGCGACGGTCACATTGGGTTTATATCGTTGACTCATGGTGTCTCCTTTGAGTGGACATGGTGCCACTTTTTAGTGGCGTTGAGCGTGGAAACTTTGCTGAAAGTTAGACTTCATCACCGAGGCGGATGCATTTATGCTCGCCCGATGGCAAATTATCTAGACTCCATTGGCCTATTTTATAACGGATTAATCTTAAGGTCGGAAAACCGATATGCGCTGTCATGCGTCTGACTTGGCGGTTACGGCCTTCATGAATTTGGATTTCTAACCAAGTTGTTGGGATATTTTTGCGTTCTCTCACCGGCGGATTACGTGGCCAAATATCGGGTGAATCCATGATTTTGACTTTAGCTGGTAGCGTCATACCATCATTTAATTCAACACCTTGGCGCAGTTTCGTCAGTGCATCTTCCGTCGGCACGCCTTCTACTTGCACCCAATAGGTTTTAAAGGTTTTCTTTTTCGGTTCTGTCAGTCTTGCCTGTAATTGACCGTCATTGGTCAGCAACAACAAGCCCTCACTGTCTCTATCTAAGCGGCCTGCGGCATACACGTCAGCAATGGGGATATAGTCTTTTAGGGTTTTGCGACCTTGTTCATCGGTAAACTGGCAAAGTACATCAAAAGGCTTATTAAACAGCACGATAATCGGTGCGAGCGTTTGGCTCTGCACCGGTTTTGCCGCTGCAATTGCGCGTCGATTAGGATTTTTAAAGGGTTCTTTCTTTAAACTGCCATTGGCATTACGTGCTGGCGCCACTTTGCTATCTACGGCAGTAGCGCGGTTGACTGGGCCTCTGCTCGCGGGCTTAGCGGGTTTAATCGTGCTCTTGGCTGGGGAACTAGTACTGGAATTGGCACGTTTAGGTGAAAATTTGTTTTTGTTCATACTTTTGCTAACAGGAGGTTGAGACACGCTTACCTGACTTGATTGAGTCGTTAATGTGGTCATAGTGTACTTGGCATTCGCCGTTAGTGGAATTTGAATATTATTGCGAATGCTCTATGATGTCGGCCAGAAAATGTGATCTGTGCCTAAATGTTTATTAGGTTTTAATGAGTCGTTGTAACAAATTTTAGCTTGCGCGCAAAGGCAGAAGGGCATTGATAATTTGAAAGGTTAAGGCGGATTCGATTGCCTTGATTGATATTTTCACTGTGCTCAGATTTGTTCGCCATGCTATAAAATTATTATAAAAAATATTAAATTTTACAATAATGTAGGATGTAACATGAAAGATAACTCATCAACAATTATTTACACTGAAACAGACGAAGCGCCAGCACTGGCCACCCTCTCACTCTTACCTATTATCAGAACGTTTACCGACGCCGCGGGCATTGCGGTTGAAACCCGTGATATCTCGTTATCGGGCCGTATTATTGCCAGTTTCCCTGAGCAACTGACCGAAGCACAAAAGATTGGCGATCATCTGACTGAGCTTGGCGAGTTAGCGAATCAGCCAGAAGCGAACATCATCAAGTTACCGAATATCAGTGCTTCGATTCCACAATTAAAAGCCTGTATCCTTGAACTGCAGCAAAAAGGTTACGACATCCCTCACTATCCGGATGAGCCAAAAACCGACGCTGAAAAGTCAATTAAAACACGTTACGACAAGATTAAAGGCAGTGCGGTAAACCCAGTACTACGTGAAGGTAACTCAGATCGCCGTGCCCCATTATCGGTGAAAAACTTCGCCAAGAAAAATCCGCATTCAATGGGTAAATGGGCTACAGATTCTAAGTCTCACGTTGCTCACATGACCGACGGCGATTTTTACGGCAGCGAGCAGTCAGTGACTTTATCTGATGCGGGCAGCGTGAATATCGTGCTGACGCAAAAAGATGGCCAAGAAGTGGTGCTCAAGTCCGGTCTTAAGCTGCTGGCTGGCGAAATTATCGATGCTGCGGTATTGAGTAAAAAAGCCTTAGTGAGCTTCTATGAGCGTGAAATCGAAAACGCCAAAGCAGATGATGTGCTGTTATCGCTGCATCTGAAAGCCACTATGATGAAAGTGTCTGATCCTATTATGTTTGGTCACGCTGTGAAGGTATTCTTCAAGCCAGTATTTGACAAGCATGCGGCGCTTTTCGCTGAATTAGGTGTAGATGTTAACAACGGTTTTGGTGATGTTTATGCCAAGATCGCGACATTACCTGCCGATAGCCGCGCCGAAGTCGAAGCCGATATCGCCGCAGTTTACGCTGCACGTCCCGCATTGGCTATGGTTGATTCTGACAAAGGTATCACCAACTTACACGTGCCAAGCGACATCATTATCGATGCGTCTATGCCTGCTGCGATTCGTTCATCTGGCCAAATGTGGGGACCAGATGGTCAACTGCATGACACTAAAGCTATGATCCCAGATCGTTGCTATGCCGGTATCTACCAAGAAACGATTGCCTTCTGTAAAGAGCACGGCGCTTTTGATCCTAAAACCATGGGCAGCGTGCCAAACGTGGGCTTGATGGCGCAAAAAGCGGAAGAGTACGGCAGCCACGATAAGACCTTTGAAATGCCAGCTGACGGTGTGGTCAACGTTGTCGATGCCAGCGGTAAGGTATTGATGAGCCACAATGTGGAAGCGGGCGATATCTGGAGAATGTGCCAAGTTAAAGACGCACCTATCCGTGATTGGGTAAAACTGGCCGTGCGCCGTGCCCGTTTAAGCAATACTCCTGCGGTATTCTGGTTAGATAGCAAACGTGCCCACGATGCGCAAATCATTGCAAAAGTGCAGCAGTATCTGCCAGAACATGACACTGATGGCTTAGATATCAGCATCATGTCTCCAGAAGACGCGACGCGTTTGTCTTTGGCTCGCATCAAAGAAGGTAAGGATACGATTTCAGTTACGGGTAACGTTTTACGTGACTACCTGACTGACTTGTTCCCCATCCTAGAGCTAGGCACCAGTGCCAAAATGCTGTCAATCGTTCCATTAATGAACGGCGGCGGTCTATTTGAAACAGGTGCGGGCGGTAGTGCGCCTAAGCACGTGCAACAGCTTGAGAAAGAAGGTCACTTACGTTGGGATTCACTCGGTGAATTCTTGGCTCTGGCGGCGTCTCTTGAGCATTTAAGCCAAACTGTCGGTAATCCAAAAGCCCAAGTGTTAGCTGATACCTTAGATCAAGCCATTGGCCAATTCTTAGATAGCAACAAATCGCCATCAAGAAGAGTTGGTGAACTGGATAACCGTGGCAGCCATTTCTACTTAGCCATGTACTGGGCACAAGCCTTAGCGGCGCAAACGAAAGATGAGCAACTACAAGCTCACTTTATTCCGTTAGCGCATGCACTGGCGACGAATGAGCAAGTCATCGTCGCTGAGTTAAACAATGCACAAGGTGCACCAGTCGATTTAGGTGGTTACTACCGTTTAGATGCGGCTAAGGCTGAAAAAGCTATGCGTCCAAGCGAGACGTTGAACAAGCTGTTGATTGCTTAATCTCGTTCGTTTAACTTTTGGATGGCATGCGCGTCAGTGTGGGCTATCAAAGTTGATGTAAGGTTGTAAGTCATTAGACTGATTTTAAAGAGGGATCTGCATAGCAGATCCCTTTTTTATGCCCTAAATTTGCTGTCGAGACTGGTGATGAAATCTTTTTGTGGGGATGCAATGGGCGAGGTGTGGCGATTGATCTTGAATTAAATTCATGCGTAATGCTGACAAGCGATGGAGCATTAAGTGGTGAGGATTAATAAAACACGCAGCAATAAAAAGGCAGGGACAAGTCCCTGCCTTTTAGATCATTGGCCTCACCAAACGTTATTTTGTTGGTGAAATGGCTGAAGCGTGCATCCCTTTTGGACCGGCTTCTACTTCAAATTGAACGGGTTGGCCTGCTTTTAGAGTTCGATAGCCTTCCATTTCAATGGTAGAATAGTGTGCAAAAACGTCCTCACCACCTTGATCAGGGCAAATAAACCCGAATCCTTTGGCGTTGTTGAACCATTTAACAGTTCCGCTTGCCATACTTCCACTTCCTTCTGTTGTCTACTTACCAGTAAGATAGTAAAACCTGTATAGACGGGTATTCGTTCACCGTCTGCACAACAGAATGTAAGGAGTAAAAGCGGAAGTCAAGCTAAAATTAACAAAGGGGTAACAACTGATTAATTTGAACGGATCAATTGGAAGAGGCCAACACGAGAGGCTAGTATTAAAAAATGGCAAAGATAGGAAATATTGAACACGTTGAAGAACGTGTCGAATCAGAGTTAATGCCGCCTTCGATGTACAAGGTGGTACTCAATAATGATGATTACACCCCAATGGATTTTGTGATTGAAGTTTTGCAGGTTTTCTTTCGCAAGAACGAGCAGGAAGCGACCGATATCATGTTGACTATCCATCACCAAGGAAAAGGTATTTGCGGTATTTTCCCGTTTGGAATTGCAGAAACCAAGGTGATACAAGTAAATCAATTTGCAAGACAAAACCAACATCCGTTACTGTGTTCGTTAGAGAAAGCATAAAACCGCTTTACTCTGTAGTCTGTTGTTAATTTTGGGGGTGCTTATGCTGAACAAAGACCTGGAAGTCACCTTAAATCTGGCGTTTCAGCAAGCCAGAGACGCGCGTCACGAGTATATGACAGTGGAACATCTGTTATTAGCTCTGATCGACAATCCTGCGGCTCAAGAAGCGTTAATCGCCTGTGGAGCGAATCTAGATAAACTCAGAGATGAAGTGGCAAGCTTTATCCAACAAACAACCCCAATCATTGCCGATATTGATGATGACAAAGAAACTCAGCCGACGCTGGGGTTCCAACGAGTGCTGCAACGTGCAGTATTCCATGTGCAGTCATCGGGTCGCAATGAAGTGAACGGCGCTAACGTGTTAGTCGCCATTTTCAGTGAGCAAGAATCCCAAGCCGTGTATTTACTGCGCCGCTGCGATATTAGTCGCCTAGACGTTGTGAATTTTATTTCCCATGGTTTCGCCAAAAATGATGATGCTGAGTCACATCAAGATCAAGAACGGGTTGAAGATCAGGGCGAAAGCAGCGAAGAGCGCAGCATGTTGTCGCAATTTGCGTCCAACTTAAATCAACTTGCTAAGCAAGGGATCATCGACCCACTGATTGGTCGCGACCAAGAAATCGAGCGCGCGATTCAAACCCTGTGCCGTCGCCGTAAAAATAATCCACTGTTAGTGGGTGAGGCGGGTGTAGGTAAAACGGCGATTGCCGAAGGGTTGGCGTATCGCATCGTCAATAAACAAGTGCCCGATGTGATGCTTGAAGCCACAGTGTATTCTTTGGATTTAGGTTCACTGCTGGCGGGAACTAAGTATCGCGGCGACTTTGAAAAGCGCTTTAAGAACCTGTTAAAAGAACTGGCGGCTGATAAGCATGCCATCCTATTCATCGATGAGATCCACACCATCATCGGTGCGGGCGCGGCCTCTGGCGGCGTAATGGATGCCTCTAATCTGCTGAAACCTTTGCTATCTAGCGGTAACTTGCGCTGCATGGGCTCGACAACTTTCCAAGAATATCAAAGTATTTTTGAGAAAGACCGCGCACTTGCACGTCGTTTCCAAAAGGTGGATATCAATGAGCCTTCAGTGGAAGAAACCACTAAAATTTTGATGGGGCTTAAGTCTAAATACGAAGAATATCATGGAGTTCGTTATACACAGGCTGCGATCAGCAGCGCTGCGGTATTGTCGGCCAAGCACATCAATGACAGACATTTACCCGATAAAGCCATCGATGTGATCGATGAAGCGGGGGCGCGTATGGTGATGTTGCCTATGAGCAAACGTAAAAAGACTATAGGCCAAGCCGAGATTGAGTCGATAGTGGCGAAAATGGCGCGTATCCCTGAGAAGTCGGTATCCGCCACTGATAAGGACTTACTGCGTAATCTTGAGCGTAACCTTAAGATGGTGGTCTTTGGCCAAGACAAGGCCATTGAGAGTCTGAGTTCGGCCATTCGCTTATCGCGCAGTGGCTTAGGCACAGACAGGAAACCTGTGGGTAGCTTCTTATTCGCGGGTCCCACCGGTGTGGGTAAAACCGAAGTCACTAACCAACTGGCCAACTGTTTAGGGATGAAACTGGTGCGCTTTGACATGTCAGAGTACATGGAAAGCCACACAGTTTCTCGCTTGATTGGTGCGCCTCCTGGATATGTGGGTTATGACCAAGGTGGCTTGCTCACCGATGCTGTGATTAAAAACCCACACTGTGTGGTGCTATTGGATGAAATAGAGAAGGCCCACCGCGATGTGTATAACTTGCTGTTGCAGGTGATGGATCACGGTACTTTGACCGATAATAATGGTCGTAAGGCGGACTTCAGACACGTGACTTTGGTGATGACGACCAACGCGGGTGTTCAGGAGACTATTCGTAAGTCGATTGGCTTTACCCAACAAGATCACACCCAAGATGCGTTATCTGAAATTAATCGGGTATTTTCACCAGAATTTCGAAATCGTCTCGATTCCATCATTTGGTTCAACCATTTGGATATGACGATTATCGCCAAAGTGGTCGATAAATTCTTGGTGGAATTGCAGGCTCAATTGGATGCAAAACACGTTACTTTGGAAGTCAGCGACGAAGCCAGAACCTTGTTGGCCGAGAAAGGCTACGACAAGAACATGGGCGCGCGTCCAATGGCTCGGGTCGTGACCGAATTGATCAAACGTCCATTGGCAGACGAGATCTTATTTGGTGTCTTAGAGTCAGGCGGTGTGGCGCATGTGGATGTGAAGGAGGGCGAGCTTGTCATTCGTACCGAACGTCACGAAAAAGCGACAACAAAAGCTTAACGCTTGATTATCCATTAGTTTTAGACATAAAAATGGCTGCAATTGCAGCCATTTTTTTCATCTTTCGCAAACAAAAAAACCCGGCCTTGCCGGGTTTTTAAATCTAAGAGGCTATATCAGCGTGCGCGGAAGACAATGCGACCTTTGGTCAGATCATAAGGAGTCAGCTGGACGGTAACTTTATCGCCAGTAAGGATCCGGATGTAGTTTTTGCGCATTTTGCCTGAAATGTGGGCTATCACCACATGACCATTTTCAAGCTCTACACGAAACATTGTGTTTGGCAAGGTTTCAAGGATAGTGCCTTGCATTTCAATGTTGTCTTCTTTCGCCATTAATTAATTATCCCATTAGCCTTCGAATATAAAAAACGGGCGTATCATGCCCCAAATTCACCCTGCTGTAAAGGGGAAGTACTTAGCAAACTTGGGAATACTCCCAGCCCGTCGGTGTGAGAATTTGATATGGGCGATATAAACGCTTGTAGGACATCTTACGGTTTTCATCTATTTGATATCCGAGATAAACAAATTCTTTGTCCATGAGTTTTGCCAATCGGCACTGAATTAAAATTAACAGGGCGCCGAGGGAACGCTGTTCTTCGTCGGGGTCAAAATAGCTGTAAATCGCCGACAGACTATTGGGTAAGGTATCTGTGACCGCGACGGCTAATAATTTATCGCCGTTATAGACCTCGATAAACGTCGGCGGCAACCAATGGCAAAAAAGAAAGTGATTATATTGATCTTCACTCGGGGGAAACATAGGGCCGTCAAAATGCCGCTCACGAATGTAATGTTCATACAGGGCATATTGTTCGGCGGTTTGCTCCGATGTAATTCGCCAGGTCAGATCTTGGTTTTTTGCTAAGGTCCGTTTTTGGCGCTTCGATGGCACAAATTCATGCGCTGGCACACGAATAGGCTGGCACGCGCTGCACCTTGGGCAACGGGGTTTATAGATGGAGCCGCCACTGCGGCGAAAACCCACCGCGAGTAAACGCTCAAATAAAATGGGATCGAGCGTATCTTCTTGGATGACTAGTAGCTGCTCCTGCTGGCCATCGAGGTAGCTGCAGGGAAATATTTGACTGATACCGATAGCAATCGATGCTTTACTCGAGTTCAAGGATGACCTCTTTAGTGGTCCAAGTCGCTGGGTCCACGGGATTGTTTCTCAGTTCGCTCAGTAACGTTATAAAATCAATGCGTTTAATGGCTTTGGCTCCCAAACTTTCTAGGTGAGGATTCATCACTTGTGCATCGATGAGTTTGAATCCCATTTTGAGTAAATGCTGTTGCAGCGCTGCAACTGCGGCCTTGGACGCATTAGTTTTACGGTGAAACATGGATTCGCCGCAAAACACTTGGCCGATTGCTAAGCCGTAAAGCCCACCGATTAAACGTTCACCTTCCCAGACTTCAATGGAATGGGCGTGACCTGTGTGATGCAGTTCGCGATAGGCCATTTGAATTTCTTGGGTGATCCAAGTGCCGCTCTGTTTTTCTCTTGGCAGCGCGCATCCCGCCATTACATCGGTGAAAGCGTGATTGATTGTGATCCGCCAAGGTTGTTTTTTTAAGTATTTCCGCAAACTTGTGCTGATGTGTGCGTCACCGGGAATAAACACAGCGCGGGGATCGGGCGACCACCACAAAATAGGATCATCTGAGTTAAACCAAGGAAAAATACCGTTGTAGTAAGCCGAGAGTAAGCGTTCAGGACGTAAGTCGCCGCCGATAGCCAATAACCCATTAGGATCGGTTAAGGCGAGTTCGGGCGAAGGAAAAGCTTCAAATTCGTGATTCAGAAAAGACAGTGACTTCACAATTGAGTATGATTTAGTTATAGACCTTATTATTAAGTTAGCGGAAATTCAGATATGTGGAAACCTACTCTAGCAAGCTTTATGTTTATTTTTGCGTTTATCCTCAGCCCCGCGAGTGCGGGTTATGACCGTAATCAAGCCGTGCCTGTCGAGAAAGTGCTCTATGGCGATATCACTTCGGTACGTAATATCACTGAAACCCAGCTGATTGAAGACCGTAATCGAGGTTGGAAAACCTTTGGTGGCGCCTTAGCGGGTGGGGTGATTGGTCATCAGTTTGGTGGCGGTTCTGGCCGTGATGTGGCGACCATTTTAGGTGCCTTGATTGGTGGTGGTATCGGCAATCGTTATGGCAGTGGCACGAGCGTGCAGTCATTGAAGCTGGTGGAATTGATGATCAATCAAGAAGATGGCACCCAAGTTATGGTGATCCAAGACTATGATGCTGGCATGGTATTCAATGCGGGTGACAGAGTACGTGTCGTCTATCTGCAAGGTGGTGTGCGTGTTGATGTCGCGATGTAAGCGACTGTCTTATTTTGATTAAGTCGCCATTTTCAGTAAATGAACATCTTGAGTAAAGGACGGTAATGCAATGACACGGACAGAATTAACCCAATATTTAGCCGATTTTTTACATGTCTCGGCGTTTAAAGATTACGCGCCCAATGGGCTGCAAATAGAAGGCAAGGATGAGATCCACACCATAGTAACGGGCGTGACTGCGTGTCAGGCCTTGATCGATGAAGCGATTCGATTAAACGCCGATGCGATTTTGGTCCATCACGGCTTTTTTTGGAAGAATGAGCCTGAAGTGATCACTGGCATGAAACAACGCAGGATTAAGGCGCTACTCAAGCATGATATTAGTTTGTTTGGCTATCATTTGCCCTTAGATGCCCACCCAATGCTGGGTAATAACGCGACCTTAGGCAGGCAACTTGGGATCGTCGACGCAGAAGCCATCGAAGAGGTGGCTCAGGGGCTGCTGTGGCGTGGAAAACTTGATCTTGCGGTTAGTGCTAGCGAATTTTCTCACACCCTTGAGGATGCATTAGGCAGAGCCCCACTGCACATTGGTGATGGCGATGCCAAGATCCAACATTTAGCTTGGTGTACTGGCGGCGCGCAGGATTATATCGATGTTGCGGCGAGTTTAGGTGTGGATGCGTTTATCAGTGGTGAAGTGTCCGAACGCACGTTCCACAGTGCGGTGGAGCAGGGCATACATTATTTTGCGGCTGGGCACCATGCGACCGAACGTTTTGGGATTCAAGCCTTAGGCCGTCATCTCGCCCGCGAGTTTGATCTCTTGCACCATTTTGTGGATATCACTAATCCGGTCTAATCCATTAATTAAGCGGCTTATGGTGACTATCTAACCGTTTATCCCTAAACGAAAGGCGAGCATGGCTCGCCTTTTTGCTGTGAGTTATGGTGACTTATCAGCACTCAAACTTGTTCCTCTAGCTGATTTAGCAATCAGCTCTTAGCCTTTAGCAGCAGCTAGATCAGCTCCAAAGTGGACAATACAAAGATGCCTAAGGTGCACGTGATTAACGAGCAGACTGTGGTCAGCGCGATAATATTGGCCGCAAGGGGCGCATTGCCACCCATGGCGCGTGCCATCATATAGCTTGCGGCTGCGGTGGGAGCAGAACTCATTAAAAAGACCAGCGCTAACTCAATCCCTCGATAGCCCAACAGCAAGGCCCCAAGCGTGATAAAAAGCGGGGCAAAGATCAGTTTCAATGCGGTCGAGAACCAAGTTGAATGCTTTTCATGTTTGAGTGAACCAATATCGAGCGAACCGCCAGTGCACAGTAACGCTAGTGGCAGGGTCATATTGGCAAAATATTGGCCCGCATCGAGCACCATTTTCGGTATTGGAATAGCAAGTAAATAGAACAACATACCGACCATAATGGCAATGATCAGCGGGTTTTTGGTAATGGTCTTGATAATCACGCCAAATGCGCGTTGGCTGGATTCTTCGCCTTTAGGGCTTAGGCAAATAACCGCTTGAATATTGTAGAGCAGCGTCATCGAGGCGACATAAACCGCAGCTAAAGCAACACCAGAACTGCCGTAGGCGTTGGAAACATAAGCTAAGCCGATAATCGCGGTATTGGCCCTGAATCCCCCTTGAATGATCACGCCTTGGTCTTTGTGCTTTGGAAATAGTCGTCCAGTTGCATAGGTGGATAGTATAAAAAACAGCAGATTGGCCGCTAACCCATAGCCAATTAAGGGCGCACTGGAGGCGAGATCGTGATTGGAGCTAATAATGCTAAGGAACAGTAAGGCTGGCAGCGTCACGTTAAAGACTAATTTTGATGCGACATCAATAAAGTTTTCATTGATGATTTGGGTGCGTTTTAGGATCACACCGAGCGCTAACATCAAACAGATTGGACCCGTAATCGAGGCAGAAAACAGCAACTGCTCAACGATATTTCCCATAACTACTCCTCGAATGATTCACTGAACATTGCGTCGATTTTAGACCTGTCACAGATATGGATATCACACTGCAGCGAATGTCTTGTCGATAGAAATACGAGCATTAACTCGATCTCTGAAACCTGTCACTTAAAGCCGTCACTTAAACCTGTCAGTTAAACTAGTCGCTTAAACCTGTCAGCTAAACCTAGTGGCGTAAACTCAGTCTTTTAAAAGACGAATTGACACTCGGCGCCACGAATTGGCTAACAGTCAAAACCAACAAATAAGGCCACATAAAATGCGGCCTTATTGATTTTTCGAGCGTTATCTAGCGCAGATTACTTAACACGCATACCAGGCTGTGCGCCTTCATGGGGTTCTAAAATCCACAGGTCGCTACCACCAGGGCCAGCGGCCAACACCATGCCTTCGGACATGCCAAAACGCATCTTACGTGGCGCTAAGTTCGCCACCATCACCGTCAACTTGCCTTCGAGATCTTCTGGCGAATAAGCCGATTTGATCCCGGCAAACACTTGGCGTGTTTCACCACCGATGTCGAGTTGTAACTTGAGTAATTTGTCAGCGTCAGCAACATGTTCAGCTTTAACGATGCGAGCGATACGCAGGTCGATTTTAGCAAAATCATCAAAGTTGATGGTCTCACTGATAGGATCGTTAACCAGCGGCTCACTACTCACCGATGAAGCTTTAGCGGTTTTTTCAGGCGCAGCCGTCTTTGGCGCATCGGCCGTGACTTGCAGGTTATCCTTGGAATCAGCAACCATGGCATTGACTTTATCCAGCTCAACACGTTGCATCATTGCCTTGAATGGGGCGATTTCATGACCCGCTAAATCTTGGCTCAATGCATCCCAAGTGAGTGGCAATTGGAAGAAGGCTTCTACATCTTGGGCTAAACGTGGCAATACAGGTTTTAGATACGTCACGAGAATACGGAACAGATTCAAGGCGTTTGAACACACTTGATGGGCTGCTTCCTGTTGATCGTCATGTTTAACCATTTGCCAAGGCGCAGCATCGGCTACAAACCCGTTGGCGATGTCCGCTAATGCCATGATTTCACGCATCGCTTTGCCGTATTCGCGCGACTCGTAAAAATCGGCAATCACGTCTTGCTTGGCTAAAAACGCCTCAGTCAGGGTGGTGTCGTTAATTTTCGCGAGCTTGCCATCGAAGCGTTTAGTGATAAAACCTGCGGTGCGCGAGGCTAAGTTCACTAGTTTACCGACTAAATCTGAGTTCACGCGCTGGGCGAAATCTTCCAGATTTAAATCTAAATCGTCGATACGGCTGCTGAGTTTGGCGGCGTAGTAGTAACGTAAATATTCAGGATCTAAATGATCTAAATAGGTACGCGCCTTAATGAACGTACCTTTCGATTTAGACATCTTCGCGCCATTGACCGTCACATAACCGTGGGCATAGACGCTGTTTGGCTGACGATAACCTGAGCCGTGCAGCATGGCTGGCCAGAAGAGGCTATGGAAGTAGACTATGTCTTTACCGATGAAGTGATAAACCTCAGCAGTAGAATCTTTACCCCAGAACTCATCGAAGCTCAGCTCAGGACGTTTTGCACACAGGTTTTTGAATGAACCCATGTAGCCGATAGGCGCATCTAACCACACATAGAAATACTTGCCCGGTGCATCAGGAATTTCGAAACCAAAATACGGTGCATCACGGGTGATATCCCATTGCTGCAGACCTTGCTCAAACCATTCGTCGAGTTTATTGGCCATTTCGACTTGTAGGGCGCCAGAGCGAGTCCACTCTTTTAGCATGCCTTCGAAGGCGGGCAGGTCGAAGAAAAAGTGCTCAGTGTCTTTCATCACTGGCGTTGCACCCGATACCGCTGATTTTGGATTGATC
The DNA here is from genome assembly GCF_031932075.1 of Shewanella sp. SP1S2-4. Lineage (NCBI taxonomy): Bacteria > Pseudomonadati > Pseudomonadota > Gammaproteobacteria > Alteromonadales > Shewanellaceae > Shewanella > Shewanella sp. SP1S2-4. The sequence goes on along the minus strand of NZ_JAUOET010000015.1, from coordinate 77,611 downwards.
AGTTCAGTTGGGCTGTAAGTCGCGCCGCAAGAATCACAGTTATCGCCATATTGATCAGGTGACTTACATTTAGGGCAAGTGCCTTTTACGAAGCGGTCGGGCAGGAACATGGATTTTTCAGGATCGAATAACTGAGAAATGCTCTTGCTCTTGATATAGCCGTTGTCCCTTAGCTTGAGATAAATATCGCTCGCCATGAGACGGTTTTCTTCGCTATGGGTGCTGTGATAGTTATCGAAAGCGACATTAAAATCGGCAAAATCCTGCTGATGTTCTTTGTTAACTTGGGCGATCATATCTTCAGGCGCTATGCCTAATTGCTGGGCTTTAAGCATGATCGGCGTGCCATGGGCATCATCGGCACAAATATAGTGGCACTCATGTCCACGAAGCTTTTGATAACGCGACCAGATATCTGTCTGGATGTATTCCAACATGTGACCTAAATGTATCGGTCCGTTTGCGTAGGGAAGTGCGCTGGTCACGAGAATTTTACGTTGTGAAGTTGCCATCTTGTCTCAAATATCGTGGTGGGCCAAAAATATTGGTAGAGATACTAACCGATTACAGGATGATTTTCATCAAAAGCTGAGCCGATTGAGCTAAATCTGCGCTAATGTTTTCTGCATTATCTGGTACACTTGGGCAAATTTATTGGTGGGGGTAATTCTTTTGTCTTCAACTCAAACTGATTATCGTCTAAATGACGATCTTCTCGGGCCAGTTCTGGCTATTCTCGATTCATTTATTGACCCATATCTCGCGAAAGGGTTAGTGAGCGCAGGATGCGTAAATAAACTGGCGTTGGAAGGTAAGCGTTTACAGCTTGGCTTAGTCTATCCATACCCTTGCATGACCCAGTATCGCGACACTGTGATGGCGCTGACCAACAAGTTGGCCGTGCTAGATGCTATCGATGAAGTCGAATGTGAAATCGATTTTCAACCAAAAGCCTATTCAGCGTTATCTTCTATCGCACCGATTGCCAATGTGAAGCAAGTGATTGCCGTTGCCTCAGGTAAGGGGGGTGTGGGTAAGTCAACCACAGCGGTGAACTTAGCTTTGGCCCTCGCGGCTGAAGGCGCGCAGGTGGGTATTCTCGATGCGGATATTTACGGCCCGTCAGTGCCTATGATGCTAGGTATTCCTAATTTCAGACCGCTTTCCCCCGATGGCAAGCATATGACCGCCGCCAGTGTCCATGGTATTGCCGCGCAATCGATTGGGTTTATGCTCAGCGGTGATGAAGCCGCGGTTTGGCGTGGCCCAATGGCAGCGGGGGCGCTAGCGCAACTGCTCAATGAAACCCAATGGCCAGAACTGGATTATTTAGTCGTCGATATGCCGCCGGGTACGGGTGATATTCAATTAACTCTGTCGCAAAAAGTGCCAGTGAGTGGTGCTGTTATCGTCACTACACCGCAGGATATCGCGCTGGCGGATGCCAAGAAGGGCATCAATATGTTCCAGAAAGTGAACATTCCTGTGCTGGGTATCGTCGAAAACATGAGTTTCCATTTATGTCCCGAGTGTGGCCATAAAGAACATCCATTTGGAACACACGGTGGCAGTAAAATCGCCGAGCGTTATCAAGTTCCACTGTTAGGCGCCTTGCCGCTGCACATCAATATCCGTGAAGCCATGGATAACGGTGCGCCGACGGTCGTTGCCGAACCAGACAGTGAAGTAGCCGCACTTTATCGGGAAATTGCCCGTAAAGTGGGCGCAGAATTGGCTTTAAAACAAAGCCAGAAAACAGTTTCTATTAGTGTTTCAGATGACGAGTAAGGTTTAAGGGTATGAATTCTCAGCAGTGTGTCATTATTGCAATTGCTGGCGCGTCAGCATCGGGCAAAAGTTTAATTGCCAAAACGATTTTTGACGAATTACGCCGCGATTTAGGCACAGATCAAATTGGGGTAATTAATGAAGACGCGTACTATCGCGATCAGAGTCATTTATCCATGGATGAACGGGTATTAACGAATTACGATCATCCAAAAGCGTTGGACCATCAACTGTTGTGCACCCATTTACAGTTGCTGAAGTCTGGCGAAGCTGTTGATATCCCTTGTTATAGCTACACAGAACACACTCGTACAGCAGAAACTCTCACGATGACACCGAAAAAGGTGATCATTTTAGAAGGTATCTTACTGCTGACCGATCCTAAGTTACGTGCGTTGATGGACGCGAGTGTGTTTATGGACACGCCGCTGGACATTTGTTTCCTACGTCGCTTAACCCGTGACGTGGCAGAACGCGGCCGTACGATGGAATCTGTGATTTCTCAGTACAAGAAAACCGTGCGTCCTATGTTCTTACAGTTTATCGAACCGTCGAAACAATACGCCGATATTATCGTTCCCCGTGGCGGTAAGAATCGTATTGCGACCGATATTTTAAAAACTCGTATCCAACATTTACTGGCAAAATAACGACATAAAAACTCAAGGAGTAATAGGCAAGATGCGCTTAACCGATATCGAAATTGAACAGGCCCTTGATAACGGCACTATCGTAATAGAACCTCGCCCAGGTATAGAAGCTATTTCAGGCGTCAGTGTTGATGTGCGCTTAGGTGGACAGTTTCGCGTCTTTAAAGATCATACTGCGCCTTATATCGACTTGAGTGGTCCAAGCGTCGAGATGCAAGCTGCGCTCGATCGGGTGATGAGTGAAATTATCGAAATCCCTGATGGCGAAGCGTTTTTCCTGCATCCTGGCGAATTGGCCTTGGCGGTGACTTACGAGAGCGTGACGCTGCCCGCCGATATCGTCGGTTGGCTCGATGGTCGTTCATCATTGGCGCGTTTAGGCCTGATGGTGCACGTGACGGCGCACCGTATCGATCCGGGTTGGCAGGGTAAAATAGTGCTCGAGTTCTATAACAGCGGCAAGTTACCTTTGGCCTTGCGTCCACGTATGACCATAGGCGCGCTTAACTTTGAACGCCTCAATCATGCGGTTGCACGTCCTTATAACACCCGTAAAAGTGCCAAGTATAAAGATCAGCAAGAAGCGGTCGCCAGCCGTATCAGTCAGGACTAACACAAGTGTTTTGGGTGAATGGCGCATCGCAGGCGAGTGTCGACCCTTCCGATCGAGGGCTTGCCTACGGTGATGGCCTGTTTGCGACTATGCGGACAGGCGCTGAGGGGATTTTGTTTTTCAACGCCCATCAAGCTCGTTTAACCGCAGGCGCCGCAAGGCTTGGGTTTCAATGGCAAATGAGTGAAGCATTGCAACAGCAGCTTTATGCCTTAGCCATTGAATATCCACATCATTGCATTAAGTTAATCGTTACCCGTGGTGTCGGTGGCCGTGGTTACACACCACCAGAAACGGTTAATCCTACCGAAATCGTCTCAGTTCATGCTATCCCAAGCCATTATGCAAAGTGGCAGCAAGTGGGCATTTGCCTTAAAACCTCGTCGATACGATTGGGTTTGCAGCCCTTGTTGGCTGGGATGAAGCATTTAAATCGACTCGAACAAGTCTTGATAAAATCCCACCCTTTACCTCAGGGGTTTGATGACTGGTTAGTTAACGATATCGAAGACAATGTGATTGAATCTTCGATGGCCAATGTGTTTTTTATCAAAGGCAATCGCGTTATAACCCCTTCATTAGCCCAGTGCGGCGTGGCGGGTGTGATGCGCGAACAGGTTATGATAGCCTTGCTTGAACAGAACATGAATATCGAATGTTTGCCCGTTGGCGCCGAGCGTTTAATTGAATTTGACTCAGCGTTTATCACTAACAGCGTTTTAGGAATTGTGGATGTGCTGGCGATAGACTCGCTCAAGTTCAGCCGTGCTCCGATTACCGCGCAACTTAGACAGACACTTTCACTCACCCTATGAAAAAACTCATTCTTATCGCCAGTTCAACCTTGTTGACCTTGCTGACATTAGTCTGTTTGGGCGCCTTTTGGGGCTATCAAACTGTTATCGAATACAGTCAAACGCCGCTGAGTCTCAGCGAGCCTAAAGAGCTGACCGTTGAACGCGGTACCAGCGTTAACCAGCTTGCGCAGCAACTTGCCGACGATGGTGTGATTCAAGATACGTGGAAACTCAAGTGGTTACTTAAGTTCCGCCCTGAGCTTGCTAAGATCCGCTCGGGCCTTTACGAAATCTCACCTTCACAAACCATTACCGATTTGCTGAATGATTTGATTGCCGGGAAAGTGAAAACCTTCAGTTTGACCTTAGTTGAAGGTAAAACCATCGTTGAATGGGAACAACAACTTGCCAGCGCGCCGCATTTACAGATGTCACCAGAGGTGTTTGCCGCCGTGTTGATGGCGCAGGGCGATGATTCAGGTTTGCCAGAGGGTAAATTCTTTCCCGACACTTATCATTATACCGCCGAGGCGGATGTTAAAGTCCTGCTGACTCAAAGCTATAAGATGATGGAGCAAGAGCTTGCCAAAGCGTGGGCGGAACGGGCACCAAATCTGCCGTTAAAATCCCCCTATGAAATGCTGATTTTGGCATCGATAGTCGAAAAGGAAACCGGCCAAGCCCATGAGCGCGACCAAATTGCCGGAGTATTCGTTAATCGTCTTAATCAAGGCATGCGTCTGCAAACCGACCCGACGGTTATTTATGGCATGGGCGAACGCTATAAGGGCAATATCACCCGTAAAGATTTAGTCGAAGAGACACCTTTTAACACTTACCGTATCTTTGGATTACCGCCGACACCGATTGCAGCACCGAGCAAAGCCTCACTGATGGCCGTGTCTAAGCCCGCCAGTGTGAGTTATCTCTATTTTGTGTCACGCAACGATGGTACCCATGTGTTTTCAAGCACACTTGAAGCACACAACCAAGCTGTAGATGTGTATCAGCGTAAGAAAAAACCGGCGACGCCAGAAAAATCACCAAAGTAAAAATGCAGAGAAAGAAAATCCAATGTCAGTTTTTGCAAAATTTATCGTTATTGAAGGTTTAGAAGGCGCGGGTAAATCGAGTGCGATTAACCTTATTCGCGACTTTATTGAAAAACATACGGGTAAAGCGCCAATCTGTACCCGTGAGCCAGGTGGCACGCCACTGGCCGAACGTATCCGTGACTTAGTCAAAATTGCCGATTCGACCGATCCCCTGTGCGACGAAGCCGAGTGTTTACTTATCTATGCCGCCAGAGCCCAGTTGGTTGCTAATGTCATTAAGCCCGCGCTTGCAAAGGGTCAATGGGTATTGGGTGACAGACACAATTTATCGTCACTGGCCTATCAAGGTGGTGGCAGGGGCTTAATGCCGTTAGTGGAAGCGGTGAGCACTGCCACCCTAAAAGGCTTTAAACCCGATCTCACTTTGTACTTAGATTTAGATCCTAAGCTTGGGCTAACCCGCGCGGCTAAACGCGGTGAGCTTGATAGAATTGAGCAACAAGCGATTGATTTCTTTGAACGGGCTCGCGCGACTTACCTTAAACTTGCCAGCGAAGATGACAGCATAGTGGTTATCGATGCGAGTCAAACCATGGCCGAAGTGCATAAAGATATCTTAGCCGTACTACAGGCGATGGCATGGTAGTTGAGTCTGGGTTTACGGCTGCGCAATTGCCTTGGCTCGAAGGGCCAAGGCAGGCATTTTTAGCGCAACTCACGCGGCAAAAAATGCCCCATGCGCAGCTTGTCGGCATTGATTCTGCCTATGGTGGTGAGCTGCTGAGTGTGTTTATGGCGCGCGCGGCCATGTGTTTGCAGCCAACGCCTGTGGGGGCCTGCGGTTTTTGTAAGTCTTGTCAGCTCTTTGATGCGGGCAATCATCCCGATTTTTACCATATTGCTGCCGATGGCAATCAAATTAAAGTCGATCAAATTCGTGAGCTTTGCACGCGTCTTACGGCGACAGCCCAGCAAAGCGGTATGCGGGTGGCGATTATTCATCATAGCGAGCGGCTTAACTCCGCTGCCGCCAACGCTCTCCTTAAAACTCTTGAGGAGCCGGGTAAAGACACTTTACTGATATTGCAGTCGGATACGCCTGCACGTTTAATGGCGACGGTCAGCAGCCGTTGTCAGCGCATTCCCTTCGTTGTGCCAAGTCGAGAAATCATCAAAAACTGGTTAGCGCAGCAATGTGATATCCAAGAGGATGTTACTTGGTGCTTGAGTGTGGTGGGTGGACCGCTAAAGTTGGCAGAGAGCTTGCAGTCTGAAGGTGGTCAACAGAGCCGTTATCAATCCTTGCTACAGTTTCGCAAAGATTGGGCCCAAAGTTTGTCGTCTGGTCATCTGTGTGCTAGTTTGTTAACTATAAGTGAACAACAAATAATTGATGTTCTTAAGGTTTTATACCTGCTTATACGACAGGTATTACTGAAAAATAGCCACCAAGATGCGTTTATCCATGCGCAGCTCGGGAACTTGGCGGCCAAGATCATGGGAATGTGTCATAGCTTAAGTACAATGCCGAGCGTCAATTATCTGGCCTTGTGTCAAAGTTATGTCTTAGAATATAGAGAGATAACAAATAAGTAATATGCCATGGTAGATCTCGTCGTTAATTTTGATACCTTACATCAGCTATATCGTGCCTATATGCCTTTTATTAAGCCGGCAGGATTATTCATTGCGACTAGTGAAGGGCATTACCTTGGCCAGCCGCTGACGATTGCGTATCGCTTACCGGGCGCGACCATAACGAATGAATTTCGCGGTGTCGTGGTATGGATCAATCCCTTAGGTGCTTCGGGCGGCCGTCCTGTAGGCATTGGCATTAAAATTGTTTCTGAGCCCGATAGCCATAAACACCACATCGAAAAATTACTGTCCCGCGAACTGGCCTCCGGCGATCTAACCTGCACTATGTAGGTTGGCCCGCATAATTGCTCTGGTTTGAAGGTTACTTAGGTTTAAACGCTCTGCTTTAAGCATTACTCTCGTTTAACTGTTCAAGTTTTAACATTGGCCCGCACTCTAAACTGACTCTTCACCTCCGCGGAATTTGACCTCGATCCCTTGGCTGGGTATCCTTGTCGTCCTTTTGTTATTCAGCTTGGAAATCCCTGTGCTTATTGATTCACACTGCCATCTCGATCGCCTTAAAGCGGCGCCTGATCAACAAACCCTAGAACATATTCTGGCCAGCGCGAAAGCCCGTGGCGTGGACTATATGCTATGCGTCAACGTGCGCCAGCAGGGATTTGAATCGATGCGAGATAAAGTTGCAGCCTTCGAACAGGTATTTTTGTCATCGGGCGTGCATCCATTAGACGTTAAAGAAGGGCTTGATGTTGAGCAAATCCGCCGCTTTGCCACCGATCCTAAAGTGGTCGCGATTGGTGAAACTGGTCTAGATTATTTTTATGCCGACGAAACTAAATTGCTGCAACAACAATGTTTTGAGCAGCAGATCGCCCTTGCGGTCGAAGTGAATAAACCTTTGATTGTCCATACTCGCGATGCGCGTGAAGACACGATCACTATGCTTAAGCAGGGCAACGCGGATAAAGTTGGCGGCGTACTGCATTGCTTTACTGAGAATTGGGAAATGGCAAAAGCGGCGATTGATCTTGGTTTTTACATTTCAGTATCAGGTATCGTCACCTTTAAAAATGCCGGCGAACTGCGCACTGTTATCCGTAAAGTGCCACAGGATCGCCTGCTGGTTGAAACAGACTCGCCCTATTTGGCGCCTATTCCACACCGTGGACAAGAAAACCAGCCCGCCTATGTGCGTGATGTGGCAGAGTTTGTGGCCGAGCTTAGGGGTGAGCGCTACGAGGATCTTGCTGAGTACACGAGTAATAACTTCTTTAATTTATTCAAAGATGCGGCGCGTTTAGTCGGCCGTTAGCCTCAAGTGCTTTGACCCATGTTATGCGATTGCGTGATTGTTAGCGTGCAGGCATAAAAAAAGGCCCAAAACGATGAAAGCTGTTTGGGCCTAGGGGAATGGCTCGTTGAAGAGCCGTGCGCTACAGGTGAAAGCGCCATGCAGTGCGCTTTACAATAGACTCAGTGTAGTCGAGCTTTTGCCCTAGAGTCGCGTTCACCTTCCCCTTTTTTAGGTTATTTATCGCTAAAAAACAGCAGAACTATAACGATTTTGTCTGTTCTGGTAGCAATAATACTTTATCTTTCACTAAGTCTCTGGGCAGGTTGTTTTTTAACTTATTGCCTAAATGTTTCGCCATGCCTAACGGCGCGCCGCCATAACAGACGATCACTTCACCTTGGGCTTTGCCTGCGGTAGCTAAGGGAATATCTCGCCCCATCAAATACTCTTTGGCTTCAACATCGCTCACATCGACCGTTTTTGCCGTTGGGCTAAGTTGTTTTCCCGCTAAAGCAATAATCGCTTCATGGCGGACTTTAAAACCGTGCTTACTGTTATCGGCGAGTTTAATGCCAATACGCTGAAAGCGCATACGACCGATAAAAGCGTTGAATTTATGAGGAAATAGCCAGAATTCATCATCGCGAACCATGAGGAGTTCGTCCGGTAAGCTGATGCCTAAATCCTGCTGAAAATAGTCTTTGATCCCTTGGGCTTGTTTCGCTGATGCGGTCGTGAAGGGGAAGTTTTTCTGCAGTTTAGGCTCTGGCTGTAACCGCGGCACAGAGGCAGTTTTTGTCAATTTAGCGACAAAGAAACCTTCACTGTCGTAAATCTGTGGCCAGACATGCAAGAAGCCTTCGGCAGTCGTGGCTCGCTCAGCGCCATCAAATAAATCGCTTAAGGATTCAAATTGCACGGCATCGCCGTAGACTTGTTTTAAATACTCGCATACGCCTTGGTTTTCGAGACGGTTTAAGGTGCAGGTCGAGTAGACCAAACTGCCGCCGGGTTTCAGGGCGAGAAACGCCGATTCGATTAAGGCTTTTTGGGTTTCGCTAATCGCCAACACATCGTCAAGGCTCCAATGTTTTAACGCATCGGCGTCTTTACGCACTGTGCCTTCGCCGCCACAGGGCGCATCAATGAGCACGGCATCGAAACTTTCATACAGGTATTCGCCAAACACGCGGCCATCGAAATGGGTGAGAGCGCAGTGGCTCGCGCCCATGCGCAGCACATTGGCGTGCAATACTTTCACGCGGCTCGCCGAATACTCATTCGCCACCAATAAACCTTGGTTTTGCATCAATGCGGCCATTTGCGTGGTTTTTGAACCCGGCGCAGAGGCGAGATCGAGTACGCACTGCCACTTTGCACTAGTCGTAAATGCACTAGGCGTAAATGCACTAGGCGTAAAAAGTGCGGTCGGCGGCAACATAGAGCTGGCTTCTTGAATGTAGAATAAGCCCTGAATGTGCTCTAAGGCATTGCCGAGTTGTTCTTCTTCATCGTAACTGATCCAAAATCCGTCTTCACACCAAGGAATAGGATCAAACGTCCAGCCCTTAGGTTGCATCAGAGTCTTAAAGTCGTCGCTGCTGATTTTTAAGGTATTGACCCGAATTGAACGTCTAAGCGGCCTGTCGCAGGCGGCAATAAACTCGTCCATGGATAAATGGGCGGGGAGTTCTTGGGTGATTGTATCGATAAAATTTTGATTTAATTGAACCATTGATTTCATTGAACCATAGGAAAATAGACTGTGTATCAACTGGCGCGAGTATATCATAATCCCTTATTGGGTCTGAGATTTTATCCCAAGTGCCTCAGCCGTTATGGTGATTTGAGGTTTATGCACTGACGATTGCCGCAATATTAGAATGAGTTGCCATAAAGCTAGCACTCAGTAGTCATGAGCTAATAGAATAAAAACAAATAAAAATAAGGGGATTAGCGTGCTGAATCGCGTGTGGTTAGCTTTCTTTGTTACGGCATTGCTGGCAATAGCGGTGCAACTGTTCAATGGACACATAGAAGTCCTATCGGCTTCGGTCGCCGCATTATTTGCTAGCGCTAAGCTTGCCGCCGAAATTTCCCTTGGGCTGATTGGTGTACTTTCCCTGTGGATGGGGTTAATGCAGGTGGGCGAGAAGGCCGGTGTGGTCAGCGCGATAGCCTTTGTGTTTGAGCCCTTACTGCGCCGCTTGATGCCAGAAGTGCCCAAGGGCCATCCCGCCTTTGGCAGTATCACGATGAATTTAACGGCGAATATCTTCGGTTTAGATAATGCCGCCACGCCGCTTGGTTTAAGGGCGATGCATGATTTACAGAGTTTGAATCCACTAAAAACCGTGGCGACTAATGCGCAAATTTTATTCTTAGTGCTCAATACTTCCTCTGTGACCTTAGTACCTGTGACGGTATTCCTTTACCGTGCCCAGCAAGGTGCAGCCGCGCCTGCGGATATTTTCCTGCCGATTTTACTGGCAACCTCGGCCTCGACATTGGCGGGCTTACTGGTTGTGGCGTTAGTGCAGCGGATTTCGTTATTAAACTCTGTGGTGCTCGGTTATGGCGCCTTGATGCTCTCTGGCCTAGTGGCGAGTGTTTTTTATCTGATGACCTTAAGTGCTGAAGCCATTGGCACAGTGTCGACGGGAATGGGTAACGGCATTTTATTGTTATTAGTGTTTACCTTCGTCATTGTTGCAGGCATCCGTAAAGTGGCGGTTTATGATGAGTTTATTGAAGGGGCGAAGGCGGGTTTTGCCCAATCTATCCAACTGATCCCTTATTTGCTCGCCATGTTATTGGCTATAGGTTTACTGCGCGCATCCGGCGCCTTGGATTATCTGTTGCACTTGATTGCCAGTGGCGTACGGATATTGGGTTTCGATACGCGTTTTGTCGATGCTATGCCGACCGCGCTGATGAAACCTTTTAGTGGTTCAGGCGCCAGAGCCATGATGCTCGAGACAATGGATCATCACGGCGTCGATTCTTTTGCTGGCCGATTAGCGGCGATTTTTCAGGGCAGCACTGAAACTACTTTTTATGTTCTCGCCGTGTATTTTGGTTCTGTGGGTATTCGCCATGGCCGCCACGCCTTAGCCTGTGGATTAACCGCGGATTTTGCGGGGATCAGCGCTGCGATTGCTGTCTGTTATTGGTTCTATGGTTAAGGATGGTAAGGGTCTTGAGCGCCCTAGAATGTGTCAATGACATTTCGAGAAGCTAAAAATAAATCAGGCGCATTATGCGCCTGATTTATTTGTAAGAGCTTTAATATTCGTGCGTTGGTGTAAGTATTTTGATGAAAAGAATTACTGGGCCGGTGCCCATTCCTGCCATTCGTTTTCGGCTTTGTGTTGCAATCTTAATACTGTTCCTGCTGCTAAACGATTACCTTCTTGAGTCGTGTCCTTAGTCGCGACATTAATACCGCCAGCGAGTAAGGTTTCCAGCGAGCCCGCTTCGATTTGAGCACCTGAAAAGAGGCCAACATCGACTTTAATTCCAGAAGCATCCCAGAACTGACTGCTTTGATTCACTAAGTGACTGTACTGCGGCTCAATATGGGCTTGCATCAGCACGCTATTGCCCTGTGTCGACAGGCTATAACCGTCGATTTGACCGACTTTGATACCACGGAAGAAGATAGGTGTGCCGACTTTCATCGAGCCTAAGTTGTTATCTTCTAAGACGAATTTAAGCGCATCTTCGTCAACGTTGGCATAACTGCTGGCAGCGAGGTTGGCAACAAACTGGGTCGCTTTTTGACTGCTTGTACCCGGCAGTACACCGATATAAGGGCCAGTGATCAAGGTTTCTGGCGCTTTAATTCCCGCCAGAGAAATTTGTGCATCCACTAGATGATATTCACAGTCGCTGCGACTGAAATGTTCGGCGTATTCGCCGTAGAGATAGGCCGTTGCAGTGAGAGTATTGAGATCGGCATTGAGCTTCACCTGCGACACTTCACCCACTTGATGACCTTGATAGCGAATCGCTGCTTTGGCGGTAAGCTTGCTTGAAGCGGGTAAGGTGAGGCGAATTGCCTGCGCCTGCGTTAATGCCAACTGCTTGCTCTCATAGAGTTTTAAGTTAGCTGCATTGCTGGCTTTGCCATTGCTATCAAGCAATCCCAGACTGATGCTGCCCTTTAATGCTCCTTGGAGCGGCGCGACCGCAACATCAATACCAGCAAGACTGGCGCTAATATCCACGGCGCTGTTACGCCAGAACACATTCGGCTTTTTCAGCAAGGGCTGGAATTGTTTGTCGATAGCGAGCTTGATAGCAAAGTCTTCGGTCTTACTTTGCCAGTTCACTGAGTCAACTGTCCCAATTTGCATCTTTTTATAGTAAATCGGTGAGCCTTGGCTGACATCGGCGCCATCTTGACTGATTAAGGTCAGATGCACTTGTTGCTGACGATCATAGAAGGCTATCGCGGCATCCACTGAGCTAAACAAGGTGAGGGCGCTGTTGGCGGCGAGTGGCGTATCGCTGTGGCCTTGGATCAAGCTAACCGCACCTTGAGTGAGCGTCGTAAAGTCCCTTGCTTTGACTGAAACGCCCTCTAGTGATGCTTTTACTGTTAATGCCGACTCAGGCACAAAATAGCTGTCACTGCGAATTATGCTAGCAAACTCAGGTTGTAACTCGAGTTGGTATTCCACCGCCGATAAATCTTTGGTTAACTTAACCGCAAGCACTGAGCCAATGGGGATTTGCTTAAAGCGAACTTCGGCGCCCGCTGAAATGCCCATGTTTTCGGCAGAGGTTAAGGTCAAGAAACGCTTCTTTGATTGCAGTAAATCAGGTGCTTTGGCTTGTAAGGCAAAACTGCTTGGCATCGCCGTTTTTGTATTAATGCCTGGCAGGAAGTTGATCACGCTGCCCGTTAGTAAACGCTCTGGATTTTTAATGCCTGAGAGGGAAATATCGGCACCTTCAAGCCAAAACACGCCGTCGTTAGTTAACAGTGAACCGTATTGAGGTTCAAACTTAGCCACAGCTATTACGCCATTGGCGGTGAGTTGCTTGCTTAAAATGCTGCCGATATTGATGCCGCGATAAACAATGCGAGTGCCTTTGTCGACACCGTTAGCATCAGCCATGGTGAGACTTATTTCTATGCCGCCAAGGGCTGTAGTTTCTGAATCATAAAGCGAAAAAACGTCGCCGTTTTTGGCAATATCCGCGTTATCGTCAGAGCTGAAACTCACGCCGCCAGCCAGAATGGAGGCCAAACTCTCAGAGCTGACTTTAACCCCAGTCAGCGAAGCATCAATTTTAACACCGGAGACATTCCAAAAGTGAGAGTTTTTCTTCACTAATCGCGCGTATTGCTCTTGAATAAAGGCGCTGATGATGACTCTTTGATTACCATCTAAACGATAGCTAACCACACTGCCCACAGGGATTTGGCGGAAAAATATTGGCGAGCCAACATCCAACGAACCGAGTTTGTCTGAGGTCAGTTCGACCATCACACCTTCTGAACCGATTTGCATCGGCGGCGGTTGGCGTTCAGCTTCGAAGAAGGTTGACGCATTACCTTTACCCGGTTGAATCGCGATGTAGTTACCTGAGAACAGCGCATCTAAGCCTTCAACGCCTGTGATGCTGGCCTTAGGGGTGACCAGCCAGAAGAGAGTTTCCTTATTTAAGAAAGGCTTAGCACGGTAGTCCATCATGACTTTAACGTTTACGCCCTTGAGATCTTCATCTATTCCTATGTCTTTGACTTTACCGACAGTCAAGCCTTGGTATTTGACTAAGGTTTTACCTACGTCAATCCCAGTGGCGCTCGGAAAGTGAATTTGAATTTCAACGCCCGATTCTTTAATGCTCTTAATGCCCAGCCACGCACCCAATGCCAACGCGACAATAGGCAGTAGCCAAATGGGCGAAAAGAGTTTTTTCTTTACAACTTTCGGCGATTCAATTTGTGTCATCTTGAGGTTCCAATCGATCCCAGAGTAAACGAGTGTCTAACACTTTTGCGGCTAACTGAGTTAACAGAATAACCAAGGCAAATGCGGTCGCTGCAGGCGCGGGTTTAGCGTCGAGTAGTTGTCCCATATTCACTAATGCCACTGTGATTGAGATGACAAATAAATCGAGCATAGACCAACGACCAATCCATTCGATGATGTGAAAACCCACCATCAATTTCTTTTTTGAAATCGGAATATCAAAGCTGATCGCGCACAGATAAATGGATAAGCCAATGATTTTAATCCATGGCACTAAAATACTGGCAGTAAAAACTATCACGGCAATGGGCAACATATCTGAATGCACTAGATGCAAAATGCCCGAAAAAATGGTGTCGTGCCGCACTTGCCCTTGGTTGGTCAGCATAGTGATAGGGTAAATGTTGGCAGGCACCAGCAAGATGGCAGCGGTAATCAACAAAGCCCAACTTTTTTGCAGGCTGGAATAGTCCCTGACCTGCAACTCAGCTTCACAGCGTTGGCAGTGGCTGAGGTCACTACTATTGAGCTGGCGGCAGACCTTACACAGACACAGGCCGATATCTTTACCTTGTTGCTTCATATCAGCGATGACCTTCCAATAACGTCCACATGTGCTCTAAGTCGTACTCTCGTTGCAGAAACAAAGTCACGAGAAACAACATAGTGAAGCAAAATGTGCCCATACCAAAATAAATGTCAGAAAAATCAGAAAGCTGGAACGATGAAACCAAAAAGCTGATCACATAAATTTCCAGCATAGTGAGTTGTGATAATACGCCATGAAACTTCAATAATTGCTTCAATGAGTTACGCCAAAAAATACGACTCAGTCCCCATTTCACAATCAAAATCTGCGTCAGTATCGATAACAGTAATAAGCCTGGACCAATCACTGCGGCGGCAAGCACGGCTAAACCAACAACCCAATAACCTTGGTCAAATACCGCAAACGCGCCCTGAAAAACTGTGGTGGTGCGAATACTGCCGAAAAAGTGAATTTCGAGTACGGGTAAAAAATTGGCAGGAAAATAAAACACTAATGCCGAGATACATAGGGCGAGCATGCCATTTACAGAGCAGTACGGAGTGTCATAAAGTGCAGTACTGCAACGGGGGCAAAGGGCTCTGACACCGCTTGGCAAGGCACGTTTGCGGACTGCTAAATCGCAGGAACGACAAAGGATTACTGAATTTTCTGCTGCGTTTTCATGCATATAAAAATATATATTAGCCTAAATAGGAGTAATAACAGCGAGATCGGTGCAAAGTGTAGTGCTAATCAGCCGTTCTGCACAGTCTAGCGCTTTATAATCTTGGCAACGAAAGTACGCTAATAATATCAGATTAATCAGAACACTTGCATCACAAGTTCAATCTATGTCACTCTAGTTACTGTATATAAAAACAGTGCGAGGGCAGTCATGGCAGTAATAACACAGTTTGTCGTGGTCAGAGAAGGGGTTGAAAAGATGACATTCACATCTAAGAAGGAGGCTGATGCCTACGATAAGATGCTCGATATCGCCGATAACCTTATCCCCTTCATTCAAAAAGCTGATTTAGGTATAGATGAAAGCGTGGGCGAAAAGCTCGCATTCTATTTTGCTAACAATAAAGATGAGCTGACGAACTTGCTTAAAGGTGTCGTTCAGGTTAATAGTACGCCAACGAATCCACCTGCTGCGAAAAAAGCGGCTAAAAAGACCGAAGCAGCAGAATAAAATTGTTAGGAAATGTAATGAAATCGAAATTTTATGAGTCACTTAACCGTCAAGCCTTGGCCTTATTGGAAGGGGAAGACGACCTTGTTGCGGCAATGGCGAATTTTTCAGCCTTACTCAATGATAATTTGACTGAGCTGAACTGGGTGGGATTCTACGTTATGCGTGGCGAACAACTCGTATTAGGCCCATTTCAAGGTAAAGTGGCTTGTACACGTATTCCGTTAGGAAAAGGCGTGTGTGGTACGGCGGCATTCACCAATCAAACCCAGCGAGTGGCCGATGTACATCAATTTGATGGCCATATTGCCTGTGATTCTGCCAGTAATTCTGAAATCGTTGTGCCAGTTTGTGCTCAAGGTAACGTGGTTGCCGTGCTCGATATTGACAGCCCAATCTTCGATCGTTTCGACGAAGAAGACCAAAAGGGGCTGGAATTACTGGTTAAAAGTTTTGAAAACTGCCTATTTGATTAATTTGCGTACAATAACGCATAATTCATAGTCGCAATCGGTGGCGTGCGCCTTATAATATGCGCCTGCACGCATTAAGCTGGTTTGATTGGCATGCAATGAATAAGCTTAGTGTTTTGAGCTGTAAAAATTTGTTAAGGTATATTTTTTTTAACTTTAGTAAACGCGGCTAGGATGCTAATTTGTACGTTGACTCAATATTGAGTTTAACGAAGATAAACGACACGTAAGAAGTTGATATATATCACCTCGAATCGATGTCCCTTTTTGACTGTGGAAGTAATGATGGAATCAACAGAAAAGTTGACCGACACCAATGCAATTTTGGCGTATTTGTATGAAACATTTCCTTTGTGCTTTATTGCTGAAGGTGAAACTAAGCCATTAAAAATCGGATTGTTTCAAGATTTGGCTGAAAGGTTGGCTGATGATTCTAAAGTCAGTAAAACTCAGCTCAGAGTTGCCTTAAGACGTTACACCAGCAGCTGGCGCTATTTAAAGTGCGTTAAAGCGGGCGCACAACGCGTTAATCTGGATGGCGAACCTTGCGGCGAGTTAGAGCAAGAGCACATTGACCATGCTCAAGCCATGTTGAAAGAGAGTCAGGATAAAGCGAAAGCGAAACGTGCAGCACTCGCACCTAAGCCTGCGGCGAAGAAAGCACCTAAAAAGGTGGCTGTTCCTCAACGTGCTAAAACTGAGCGTCCTGCTAAGCCTGCGCCTAAAGCAGCGCCAGTCGTAAATTATGTCCAAGCACAATTGACTGATTTAACGAAAAAACAACGCGTCAATGTTAAGTTAGGTATGACACCCGTAGCCGGTGTGATTACTGATATTAACAAGGAAGATATTCATGTTCAGCTTGATAGTGGCCTAACGATTAAAGTTAGAGCAGAACATATCCTGCTGTAATCATTTTTTAAAACGGAGTAACTTGTTGATGCGAAAACTCACTTTGGCTACCTCGATCGCCACTGTTTTTGTCGGATTTTCGGCTTGGGCCGTACCACCCACGATTCAAATCAGCGAGTTACCCACTCTCAAGCAGGAAGCGCAACATAAGGTCGCGAGCAAAAGGGTAACGGACTTATACACTCGTTCGCACTATCATAGATTTAATCTTGATGATGCCTTTTCTACGCAAATTTTTGACCGTTACCTGCAGCAGTTAGACTATCGCCGCAATGTGTTAACCCAAGCGGATGTTGATAGCTTCAAACCTTATGCTACCCAATTCGATGACATGCTCAGTTCTGGTGAACTTGAGCCTGCCTATAAAATGTTTGATATCGTCCAAAAGCGTCGTTATGAAGGCTTTGTCTATGCTTTATCCCTACTGGATAAAGAGATGGACTTCTCCGCCCCTGGCGATGCCTATGAGTATGATCGTGACGATGCGGCATGGCCAAAAGATCAAGCCGAGATCAATGAGTTATGGCGTCAACGTGTTAAATACGATGCGCTAAATCTGAAACTCACAGGTAAAAAATGGCCTGAGATTGTTGAGATCCTGCAAAAGCGTTACAACAACGCCATCAAACGTTTGACTCAAACCAACAGTGAAGACGTGTTCCAAGGCGTGATGAATGCCTTCTCACGCAGCATTGAGCCGCATACGAGTTACCTGTCACCACGCAATGCTGAACGTTTCCAAATGGAAATGAATTTAAGCCTTGAAGGGATTGGTGCTCAACTGCAACTTGAAGACGATTACACTGTGATTAAAAGCTTAATTGCTGGCGGCCCTGCGGCTGGCAGCGAAAAACTGTCGCCAGAAGACAAGATTGTCGGCGTCGGTCAAGAAGGCGGTGAAATTGTTGATGTGATCGGCTGGCGTTTAGACGACGTGGTTGATCTGATCAAAGGACCTAAGGGCAGTAAAGTCGTACTGCAAATTTTACCGAAGAAAGGTGGTTCGAATGCTAAGCCATTCGACGTTACCTTAGTACGCGATAAAATTCGTCTTGAAGACAGAGCGGCAACCTCTAAGGTGATTGAACCTAAAGATGGCGAGTACGCTAATCGCAAAGTCGGTGTGATCCATATTCCTGGTTTCTACATGAATCTGTCACAGGACGTTGAAAAAGAGCTAGTGAAGTTAAACGAAGCCAAAGTTGAAGGCATAGTCATCGACCTTAGAGGTAACGGTGGTGGTGCATTAACAGAAGCCGTGTTGCTGACGGGACTCTTTATCGATATGGGTCCTGTGGTGCAAATTCGTGATGCCGATGGCCGTGTGTCTGCGCACCGTGATAACGATGGCAAAACCAGTTATGCCGGTCCTTTAACTGTTATGGTTGACCGTTACAGTGCTTCAGCCTCTGAGATTTTTGCTGCCGCATTGCAAGATTATGACCGCGCGCTGATTGTTGGTGAGTCTAGCTTTGGTAAAGGTACAGTGCAGCAGCATAAGAGCTTAGGCCGTATCTACGACATGTATGAAAAGCCAATTGGTCATGTGCAATACACGATTCAAAAGTTCTATCGGATCAATGGCGGCAGCACTCAGCTTAAAGGTGTGACACCAAACATTGCTTACCCAAGTGCGTTAGAGCCAGGTGAGTACGGCGAAGCTGAAGAGAAAAATGCCTTGCCTTGGGATAAAGTGCCAATGGCGCAATATGGCACGCTCAATGATGTGACGCCTGAGTTAGTGACTAGCCTTGAGGCCAAGCACCTTAACCGCATCAAAAGCAGCGTAGAGTTTGCTTATATCAATCAAGATATTGCCGACTTTAAAAAGCACCACAAAGAGAAGACAGTTTCTCTGGTTGAAAGTGAGCGCATTGCCTCCCGCGAAGCCGATGAGAAGAAAGTCCTCGATAGAACGAACGAGCGCCGAGTCGCCAATGGTTTAGCACCGGTTAAATCCATGGAAGACATTAAAGACGACGCCGAATTGCCAGACGCATTTTTAGATGAAACGGCTTATATCACTTTAGATATGGCTGATGCGCAAAAACTGGCTAAAACTAGTGCTAAGTAGGCGCTAGTCGAGTCGATTTATCCAATATCAAAACGCGCTTATGGCGCGTTTTTTCTTATTTAGATCAGCGTTAAAGGGATCGAAATGACACAAGCTCAAGCAAAATACTTAAAAGATTATCAAGCGCCACTCTTCACGATAGACACGATCGACTTAGCCTTTAATCTGGCGGGCAATGAGACTCATGTGCAGGCGATAAGTCGGGTAAAACGCGCTTCTAAGCATGCCCAAGCTTTAGTATTGGATGGCGAAGACTTAACTGTGGTCTCGCTGACGGTTGACGGTGAAGCAGTGCCTTATCATGTTAGCGCGGGTCAATTAGTCTTAGAAACGGCGCTTGATGAGTTTGAGCTGAACATCGTCACTAAGCTCGATCCCGAGGCCAATTCGAGCCTTGAAGGCCTGTATATGTCCGATGGTGCCTACTGCACGCAATGTGAGGCTGAGGGCTTTAGACGGATCACTTATTTCCTCGACCGTCCCGATGTATTAGCCAAATATACTGTGCGCATCGAAGCCGATAGAGCCGCATTCCCGTTTTTACTGAGTAACGGGAATTTGATTGATCAAGGCGAATTAGAGGGCGGCCGCCATTATGTTTGCTGGCAAGATCCGTTTCCAAAACCGGCTTACTTGTTTGCCTTAGTCGCTGGCGATTTTGATCTGTTGCAAGATGAGTTCATTACCCGCAGTCGCCGTAAAGTGATCCTGCAAGTGTTCGTCGATAAAGGTAATTTACATAAAGCACACCATGCGATGGCATCGCTGAAAAAATCCATGGCATGGGATGAGAGTCGTTTTGACCTCGAGTACGATTTAGATATTTACATGATAGTTGCCGTCGACTTTTTCAATATGGGAGCGATGGAAAACAAAGGCTTAAATATCTTCAACACTAAATATGTGCTTGCAGATACGTTAACGGCTACCGACGAGGATTATCACGGTATTGAATCGGTGGTAGGCCATGAGTATTTCCATAATTGGACCGGAAACCGCGTGACGTGCCGTGATTGGTTCCAGCTAAGTTTAAAAGAAGGCTTAACGGTTTTTCGCGATCAAGAATTCAGCTCCGATTTAGGCTCACGCGCTGTGAATCGAATTCACGCAATCAAAGTGATCAAGAATCAGCAATTTGCCGAAGATTCTGGCCCTATGTCCCATCCCATTCGTCCAGAATCTGTGATTGAGATGAATAATTTCTACACCGTCACTGTGTATAACAAGGGCGCTGAAGTGATCCGCATGATGCACACTTTGCTTGGCGAAGAAAAGTTTCAAGCGGGGATGAAACTGTATTTTAAACGCCACGATGGCCAAGCGGTCACCTGCGATGATTTTGTGGCGGCAATGGAAGATGCCAGCGGCGTAGATTTAACCCAATTCCGTTTATGGTATAGCCAAGCGGGCACGCCGATTGTGACTGCGATGGACAGTTTCGATGCGCTAACGGGCGTTTACCAATTAACCCTTAAACAAAGTTTAGCGAACTGTGCATCACCCTTGCATATCCCGTTCAGTATCGAACTGTTAGATGCCAAGGGCCACTCTTTAGTGAATGAAGTTCTCGACTTTACTCAAGCTGAACAAGTGTTTAGTTTTGAGGGATTAAGTCATAAGCCGGTGGCTTCACTGCTGCAAAACTTCTCCGCGCCCGTTAAATTGCAATATCGATTCAATGTGGATCAACTGGTTCACTTGATGCGTTTTGCCAGCAGCGAAGTGGCGCGCTGGGAAGCCTCAGTGACCTTAGTGAGCCAAGCGATTTGGCAAAATGTGGCGAGTTTACAGCAGCAACAAGCCATGACACTCGATCCCCGCGTGCGCGATAGTTTTAAAGGCGTGTTGTTAGACACTGAACTTGACCCAGCATTGATTGCCGAAATCTTAGCCATACCTACGGCATCTGCTTTGATTGAGCAAACAGAGAGCGTTGATCTCGATGCGTTAGCCTTAGCCCGTGAATTTGTGTTAACTGAGCTGGCTTCACACTCTGAAGATGAATTGATCGCGCTCTATCGCTCTTTGGTACCAGTCGATAGCACGCAGGCAAGAGCGCTTAAAAATCAGTGTTTAACGTGGTTAGCAAGAGTGTCGGATGAGGCTGAAGCGTTAGTGATTGCTCAGTTTGATAAAGCCAGCAATATGACTGATTCCCTCGGTGCACTGACTGCGGCGAACGTGGGTGATTTGCCTTGTCGCGATGAGTTGATGACCGCATTTGAGCTGCGTTGGCAGGACACGCCATTGGTAATGGATAAATGGTTTATGTTGCAAGCGACTCGTAATGCGCAAGATGTGATTGAATGTCTGCGTCAATTACAGCAGCACAAGCGTTTTAGTATGAGTAATCCAAACCGAGTGCGCGCGTTAGTGGGCAGTTTTGCGGCGGGTAATATTTACCAATTCCACCGTCAAGATGGTAAGGGTTATGCTTTCTTAACCGAATGCTTAATTACCCTTAATAAGCTCAATCCGCAGGTCGCGGCACGCATGGTGACGCCATTGATCCAGTTCCATAAATTCGACTTAGGCCGTCAAACCTTAATAAAAGCCTGTTTAGGGCAACTTTTGGCTTTACCTGACTTATCTAAGGATATGTACGAAAAAGTCTCTAAGGCATTGGCAAAATAGCGGTTTGTAGGAGGAGGGCGGCAATCGATGCCGCCCTGATATTATGGAATTGTATTTCAAACTAACGATCAGCTATCGAGATTTCTTACCTTACTATCAAGGGCTTGCTGATAAAATTGAGGTCCGCGAAACGCAAGGACGTATTTTGTGGATTAATGGCCGTCATTTCAGACGTTTTTTAACCGAAAATGGCATTCAAGGCTATTTCAAATTGGTTTTAGATGACAAGGGACAATTTGTTTCATTAAATCGAGTCTAGCCTGAATTTGTTTATTCGTGCTTAGAGTAATTACTTTAAACGGTCGGCTGATTATCAGGCTCGGTTTGTGATATTTAGTTTTTAAATATGTTAATGAATTATATGATTTTTTGATATCTTTTTCCGCTTCATTTCTCTCCCGCTTTTCTCTAATTTAAATCCCACCTTTTCAACTGCTGGCAAAAATGTACCTACATGCTTAATTCTTTAGAAAATTTTCTCTAACTGCGCCTTGCCCAAGGGGATTAATTGCTGTAACAATGATGTTACCTGTGAGCTAACAAGATGTTGGTTGTAATTCCTAAAACAAAGAATCCTGCAGGGTACGGAGAGCTAAAATGAAAATTGTTAAAAATAGTTTTAACAAATCGGCGCTTGCTTTGGGGGTGGCGTCGGCATTGAGTTTGTTAATGATCCCAAGCGTTAATGCAATATCTTTTGATTGGGGAGAGGTTGAGGGGACATTTGACTCAACTTGGACTGCTGGTGCGAGCTGGCGTGTTGGCGCGCGCGATTGGGAAGATCAAATTGGTAAGGTGAATCAACCCCAATTCGATTGGTCTAATTACAGCGCATTTGGCAATACAAAATATACTTCAGCTGAGATTTGGGCCCAGCCCGGGTCGTATTCCAGTAACAATGACTTAAGTAACTTACTTTATTCTCAAGGCGATACTACGTCTGAGATCGTCAAAGGTTTGCATGAATTATCGTTGAAATACAAAAACTACGGTTTGTTCGCCCGCGGTATGTATTTTTATGATCGTAAACTGAACGATGGCAATTATGACTACAACGATCCGATCACGGGTAAAGAATTTGACCCTTGCGAAGATAGCCGCGCTTCAGAAGTACAATGTAAAGATATCCGTTTATTAGATGCGTTTGTCTATGCCAACTTCGATTTGAATGAGGGTGCGAATCCATTATCTATTCGTGTTGGTAATCAAGTGGTGTCATGGGGTGAAAGTACACTGATTGCCCATGGGATCAGTGAAATTAACGCCGTGGATTTGAACATTCTTAACGCACCTGGTGCTGAGTTAAAAGAAGCGTTTAGACCGCAAGGTATGGTGTGGGCATCCCTTGGCCTGACAGATTCGTTAACGGTTGAAGCATTCTATCAATATGATTGGCAACCTATTTGGGTCCCAACTCCGGGCTCCATTTTTGCGACTAACGATTTTGCGGGTTTCGGTGGTTATGCTCAAAACGCTCAGCTTGGTTTTAACGCTAACCCTGACATCAACTTAGATTTTGTGATGCAAGAATATGAGCGTTTAGCGGGCATGATCGCCAGCGGCCAATCTATTCCGACGCAGCAATTGGTTTCTATGGCTTTAGCCTACCCAACGAAAGTGACGCTAGTGCAGGATGAAGAAGAACCAAGCAATGATGGCCAATACGGTATCAAGCTGGGTTATTACGCGCCTGAACTAGGTGAAACCGAATTTGGTTTCTATTTCATGAATTACCATAGTCGTCGTCCACTTATCAGTGGTACTGCTGCCGACTTTAGCACAGGTGCATTGTTATCTGATTTGGCGACGGTAGGCCAAAACTCGGGCAACATCAACCGTGAACTGCTGCTTAGCCTGAAGAGCTTCTCTAAGGCGCAAATCGTTTATCCCGAAGATATTAAACTCTACGGTTTCAGCTTCAACACCTTGATTGGTGATACGTCTGTCGCGGGTGAGATTGCCCATCGTCAAGATGAGCCACTGCAGATTGATGACGTTGAATTGCTGTTCGCCGGTATGCCACAACAGTTAGCCAATGCGGGGCTTCGTCCCGATCTTGATGGTATTTCACAGATTAAAGACGTTCAACCGGGTGAAACCGTGGATGGCTTTATTCGCGTGGATACCACACAGGCGCAGATGACTTTCACCCATCTATTTGGCCCAACCTTAGGTTTAGATAACTTAACTATGTTGGCCGAGGTTGGCGGTGTGTGGATCCACGATATGCCAGGTTTCGATGAGCTACGTCTCAATGGTCCCGGTACGTCACGTTCTGGCGGCAACCCAGATATGCCTGGCATCATTCAAGCCTTGCACAATGGTCCTGAAACTAACCCGTTCCCAACTGACTTTGCTTGGGGCTACCGTTTAGTGGCAAAAGCGGATTTCAACAACGTCTTTGCTGGGGTCAATATGTCGCCACGGGTCATTTTCTCCCATGACGTTGACGGTATTACTCCGGATCCTATGTTCCTGTTCACGGAAGGACGCAAGTCTGTCGCGCTAGGCGTTAACTTCGACTATCAAAACCGTTGGGGTGCAGATATCTCCTATAACAATTTCTTTGGCGGTGTCGGTACGACGAATGCGATGGCAGATCGTGATTATGTTTCATTCAATATCAAGTATTCGATCTAAAAGGACTCAAACAATGAAGAAACTGACGATATTGGCGAGTGCAGTGATGTTTGCACTCGTAGCGCCAGTCGCTATGGCTAAGGTATCAGAGGCTGACGCGGCTAAACTTGGCAATGAGCTCACCCCTTTAGGTGCTGAAAAGGCGGGTAACGCTGACGGTTCTATTCCTGCGTGGGATGGTGGTATCACTAAGCCTGTGGCGGGTTATACCAAAGGGATGCATCATCCAGATCCTTTCCCTGAGGATAAGATTGAATTCACCATTACCAATGCTAACAAAGCGCAATATAAAGACTTTTTAACACCGGGTCAGATGAAGTTGTTCGAACTTTATCCTGATACTTACAAGATGAATGTGTATAAGACTCGCCGTAGCGCATCTGTGCCGCAGTTTGTCTACGATGCGACTAAAGCTAACGCGACACGTGCAGAATTGATTGCACAGGGCAATGGTATTTCTGGCGCTGCTATTGGTATTCCATTCCCGATCCCTGCAAATGGCTTAGAAGCGATTTGGAACCACATTTTGCGTTTTCGTGGTATCGACATCGAGACTTCCCGTAGTCAAGCAGCACCAACGGCCGATGGAAGCTTTAGTTTGGTAGAAACGGCTGAGGAAATTCGTTTCGAGTATTCTCGTCCTGAAATGACTTTAGATCTGCTTAAAGCCAGCAATACGCTGTTCTACTTTAAGCAAGTGGTAACTCAGCCAGCCCGTTTAGCAGGTACTGCGTTATTGGTGAAAGAGACCATGGATCAAGAGGCCTTGCCACGCCAAGCTTGGACTTATAACACAGGACAACGTCGTGTCCGTAAAGCGCCAAACGTCGCTTTCGATACACCGGGTACAGTGTCTGATGGTTTGCGTACGACGGATGATTTCGACATGTTTAACGGATCTCCAGTGCGTTACAACTGGGAACTGGTTGGCAAAAAAGAAATTTATATCCCATACAACGATTACAAGCTGCACTCAGACAAACTGAAATATGACCAAATATTGAAACCTGGTCATGTGAACCCAGAATATGTTCGTTGGGAAAAACACCGCGTATGGCAAGTGAAGGCGACGTTGAAAGACGGTATGCGCCACATTTACAAAGTGCGCGATATGTACCTTGACGAAGATTCATGGCAAGTGTCGATAGCTGATCTCTACGACAACCGTGATCAGCTGTATCGTGTGGCCGTTGCACATGGCTTGAACTACTACGAAGTACCAACTCAATGGGACACGCTGGAAGTCTTCCATGATTTGCAATCCCGTCGTTATCTCGCCATGGGTTTAGACAACCAAAGTGGCATGTATAACTTCGATGCCAAACTGACCGAAGCTAACTTTACCCCTGATGCGTTGCGTCGTGAAGGTATCCGTTAATACGCCGTAAATAAAGGGGCGCTTTGCGCCCCTCATTAGTTTAAGGAAGTTTGTATGTCGTTTCGCATCCTTCAGTGTGTTGCTGCATTAAGTTTCGGTGGCGCTTTTTTCCCTTCTACCTTATCTGCAACTCCTTCTGATCCGATTTTTTCACAAATTCAACCGCTTGCGGCTTCATCTCTGATTTTAGATATTGCCAACGTGGGCAAAGGGTTAGTGGCTGTGGGTGAGCGCGGTCATGCTC
Organism: Shewanella sp. SP1S2-4; assembly: GCF_031932075.1. NCBI lineage: Bacteria > Pseudomonadati > Pseudomonadota > Gammaproteobacteria > Alteromonadales > Shewanellaceae > Shewanella > Shewanella sp. SP1S2-4. Next base: position 51,746 of record NZ_JAUOET010000015.1, on the reverse strand, counting down.
TGGTGTATGACGGCAGTTGGCATCAAGTGGCGACGCCCGTAAGTTCACAGCTGACAAAAGTGTTTTTCCTTAATGACAAACTAGGCTGGGCCGTGGGCCATGATGCGACCATTTTACATACTCAGGATGGTGGCCAAACTTGGCAGCAGCAGATGCATTCGCCCGAGATTGAAAAGCCATTCCTCGATGTGGTGTTTTTAGACGAAAACAAGGGGGTCGCCATTGGTGCTTACGGTTTGTTTTATCGCACTAATGATGGTGGCGCCCATTGGAGTGATGAGTTCCATGAGGAGCTGTTAGCCGAAGAAGATGTGTCCTATTTAGCGGAGTTAAAAGACAGCGATCAATCTGCCTATGTGAGTGCGCGCGCGTCTTTACTACCGCACTTTAATCGTATTTTAACCTTGACTGACGGACGTTTATTACTGGTCGGCGAGTTAGGCCTAGTGGCGGTTTCTGGCGATAAAGGCAACACATTTGCGCGTACCAGTTTTGATTACGATGGCTCTATGTTTAATGCCATTGAAACGAAAGATGCCGTGTATGTGATGGGCCTTCGCGGGCATATATTCAAAGCTGATGTGAGTTTAAGTCAGTGGAATGAAATCGAACTGCCAGTTCAATCTTCAATCAATGGGGCTATGTCAGTGTCGGACGATGCGGTTTATCTCGTGGGTAATGCGGGGATTGTGATTAAACTGAACGAAGATGACACCAGCAGTATTGTTACTCGTCGCCAAGGGGAAAACTTAGTCTCTATTGCGAAGGATAATCAAGGGAATATGTGGTTATCCGGCAGCCAAGGGCTGTTTATTCTTAAGCCATAAAATTTTAAAACTACAATAACAGGGCCGAGAAGATGTTAGAAAAACTGGTCAACGGATTTGAGTCATTTTTATTCCGCAATCGTGCGTGGGTCGTCGGCATTTTTGTGTTTTTGACGTTGTTTTTAGGCTTTCAAGCCAGTCAACTCAAAATGGATGCGGCCTTCATCAAAAACATTCCACTGCACCACAGCTATATGCAGACCTACCTGAAACACCAAAAAGATTTTGGTGGCGCTAACAGCATTATGGTGGCGGTGGAAGATACCAGCGGCAATATTTTTAATGCGAACTATTTTGATACCTTAAAAAACGTGCACGATCAGCTGTTTTTTATACCTGGGGTTGATCGCGCGCAGGTGAAATCGATTTTTTCGCCTTCCACTCGTTTTACAGAAGTCGTTGAAGATGGTTTTGCTGGCGGGCCCGTTATTCCTGCGGATTTTTCGACCTCAGTATCTGGGCTCGAAACCGTGCGCGATAATATTGAAAAAGCGGGCATTGTTGGCCGATTAATTGCCAACGATTACAGTGCGGCCATGGTGTCGGCGCAGTTAATGGACTTTGATCCACAAACAGGTAAACCCTTAGATACCATTGCCTTTGCGGCGCAGCTCGAAAAAGAACTCAGGGGCAAGTTCGAAACCGACAAGGTTAAAATTCACATCATAGGTTTCGCCAAAATGGCCGGGGATGTGGCCGATGGTGCTAAGGGCGTATTGCTGTTCTTTGTGATCGCCATTTTGATCACCGCCGTCATGGTTTACCTCTTCTCTAAATCGATCATTCTGACCGTTTTACCCCTCGTCTGCAGTTTAACCGCTGTGGTCTGGCAGCTTGGATTATTGACTGTCATAGGCTTTGGCCTCGATCCCATGTCAATTTTGGTGCCGTTTTTGGTATTTGCCATCGGGGTCAGCCACGGGGTGCAGATGATCAACGCGGTAAGGCGCCGCGTGATGGACGGACAAACCACCAAAGCGGCGGCGGCTTCGGCATTTCGTAGTTTATTAGTACCAGGCGGTGTGGCTTTACTGTCTGATACTGTTGGTTTTATTACCCTGTTGTCGATTGATATCGGGATTATTCGCGAGCTCGCGATTTCGGCATCACTCGGTGTGGGCGTGATTATTTTCACTAACCTTATCCTGTTGCCTTTGGTGATTTCTTTTACTGAAATCAAAGTCAATAAAACCGCAGAGCCGACGGCTGAAGAAGTCCGCACTGAAGCGATTTGGCGTTTCTTAGCACGTTTTGCGACGCCTAAATACGCTGTAGTGGTGATTATTGCCACTGTAGTGTTGTATTTTGCCGGTCTGCAACAAGCCAATCAGATGAAGATTGGTGACTTACAGGGCGGGGCGCCAGCGTTACACCAAGATTCGCGCTATAACCTCGATACCTTCTTCATCACAGATCATTTCTCCATCACTACCGACGTGATGACTGTGATTGTTGAGGCGGCGCCCGAGGCTTGTACTTACCACGATGTGCTGACTCAAATTGATGAGTTTGAATGGTTAGTGCGTAATACGCCTGGGGTCGAGTCGACTGTGAGTCTGGCGTCGGTTGCTAAAAAAGTGAACGCAGGCTTTAACGAAGGTAATCCAAGGTGGGAAGTGCTGCCGCGCACGACCGCGAGTTTAGTGCAGGCCATTGGCCAAATTCCGACCACCTCGGGTTTGTTAAATGGCGATTGTTCTGTCATGCCTGTGTATCTGTTTATGAAAGATCATAAGGCAGAAACCATAGAAACTGTGGTCGCTAAGGTGAAAGCCGTCGCCGCGAAAATGGATAACGACAAGCTGCAGTTTAAACTGGCATCGGGTCCTGTAGGCGTGATGGCCGCGACCAACGAAGCAGTCGCCGAAGCGCAATTACCTATGATGTTATATGTCTATGGTGCCGTGTTTGTACTGTGCTTAATCAGCTTTAAATCCTTGAAAGCGACTGTAGCGGTAATTATCCCGCTGTATGTAGTGTCGACATTGGCGCAAGCCTTGATGACGCAACTGGATATTGGCTTAGCAGTCAGTACCTTACCTGTTATTGCACTGGGTGTCGGTATCGGTGTGGATTACGGTATTTATATCCTCTCGACCATGTCGTCTAAGCTCTCGAACGGTATGCCGGTGCAACAGGCATACTATGAGGCGTTGGTCGAACGGGGCAGTGCGGTGATCTTTACTGGCCTCACATTGGCGATTGGTGTCAGTACTTGGTTCTTCTCGGCACTTAAATTCCAAATGGACATGGGAATATTGTTAACATTCATGTTTGTGGTAAATATGCTCGGCGCCATAATTATCCTTCCTGCATTGGCCGCCGTTTTCTGGCGCCAACCTAAGTAGGGTCTACGAATGGGGAGCTTAGCTCCCCATTTGTTTTTGAATACTTAGTCTGCTTTATCGATTGTTTGGTCATTTGTCATTCATTGTTTACGCGAATACTGGATTTCAAGAGGATGTACCACTAAAATTTTCCTCGAAATACAGCGGTTTTAGTAATAAACTTCGCGCGATGATCCAGATCACATTAATTTATCTGAGATCGTTAAGCCGAAGCATCCAAATAATGAAAAAAGCGCTGCCATAGACGCTTAAGGAAACAGCAACATGGCCTTGAAAGATGCAATGCCTTCAGTACTACTTGAAAATGTAGTCAGTTTAATTCACGCTAAAGTCCCTAATTCACAAGCCAAGCAAGTTGAACAGTTCGCCACCTGCCTTTATGCCCACATGTCGAAAGACGATCTCAATGCGCGTAATGACAGTGATTTATACGGTGCGGTTCTCAGTTTATGGAACGCCCTGAACAAAACGCCAAAAGGTAACACTCACCTACGAGTGTTCAACCCTAGCCAGGCCAAACACGGCTGGCAATCTACCCACTCGATCATTGAAGTTATCCAACCTGACATGCCATTCTTGGTAGATTCAGTTGGTATGGCATTGAATCGTATGGGTATTACTGCTCACATGATGTTACACACTCCGCTGGCCATTGAGCGTTCAGATAGCGGTGTGACTAATGTCACTTATCTTAATCAGAGCCCAGAAAGCACTGAACATGTCGCCGTATTCTTGATTGAAATTGACCGTCAAAGCAGCACTGTTGATATCAAAGCATTAGAGCGCGAAATTCAGTCTGTGCTTGCCGATGTTGCTTCATCAGTCAATGACTGGGAAGCCATGTCTGCCAAGTTGGGTGAGATGATCAAGGAATTGCCAAAACGTCCGTTCCCGGGCGATAAGCAAGAGTTAGAAGAAGCGATTAACTTCCTGACTTACTTGAATAATCATCACTTTACGCTGTTAGGTTACCGCCAATACGATTTGAATCGTGTCGAAGGTGACGTTGAGTTAGTGCCTAATATCGCCTCTAGTTTAGGTTTGATGAACAAGCACACTAAAGCGCAACCTGAGCAAGGTTTGTTGCTATCTAGCTTCTCCGATAGCGCCCGCAAAGAAGCCTTAGATCACAGCTTGTTGATCCTCACTAAGAGCAGTGCCAAGAGCCGCGTACATCGCCCAGCGTATGTCGATTATATCGGCATCAAGCGTTTCGATAAGAAAGGCAATGTGGTTGGTGAAGATAGATTTATCGGTTTATATGCGTCAAACCTGTATAACCGCAGCCCACGTGAAATCCCACTGCTGAACGAAAAAGTGCAGCGTGTGTTAGATCGTTCAGGCTTAACCCCACGTTCACACGACTATAAAGCCCTGCTAAACATTCTTGAGAATTTACCTCGTGACGAGCTAATTCAAGCCAATGTTGATGATTTATCGCACATGGCCCATGGCGTGTTAGAAATGCAAGACAGAGACAAGCTGAAACTCTTTGTACGCAAAGATGGCTTTGGCCGTTTCTTATCCTGTTTAGTGTACGTTTCTAAGGATCGTTACAACACCAAACTCCGCCAAGATACTCAACGTATTCTGGCCCAGCATTTTAACAGCAAAGAAGATGTAGAGTTTACGACTTATTTCTCCGAGTCGACGCTAGCCCGCACTCACTACATAGTCAAAGTTGATAACAATAATATGGATGTAGATGTGGCTGCCATAGAGAACAACTTAATAGAAGCGGCTCGTTCGTGGGAAGATAAGTTAAGCACTGCGCTTAACAGTGCACTCGGTGAAGAAGCCGGCACTCATCTGACTAAGCGTTATTTCAATGCGTTTGAACAAAGCTATAAAGAAGATGTATTACCAAGCTCTGCCGTCGTTGACATGCAACAGCTCGAAGCACTGGATGACGAACACAAGCTCGGCATGTTGTTCTATCAACCGCAAGAAGCTGCACTGAACGACAACAAAGTGCGTTTAAAGTTATTCCATAAAGATGAGCCAATTCATCTTTCTGACGTGCTGCCAATGCTTGAAAACTTTGGTCTGCGCGTGATCAACGAGCGTCCATATGAAGTCACGACCTCAGACGGTTCTACCTTCTGGATCTTAGACTTCTTGATGACAGTTAAAGTCGTCAACACAGACAATATCGCCGATAGCCAAGATAGATTCCAAACTGCACTGTCACAAGTGTGGCAAAAGAAGTTAGAAGATGACGGTTTCAACCGTATTATTCTGGCGTCAGGCTTAACGGGCCGTGAAGTCTCGGTACTGCGCGCGTATGCCAAATACATGCGTCAAATCGATGCGACGTTCAGTCAGTCTTATATCGAAGAAACCTTCGGTCGTTACCCACAAATCGCTGATTTGTTGGTGAAGATGTTCATCCGTAAATTTAACCCTAAACTGAAAACCCGTACTCTGGGCAAGTTTATGGAACAGATCAATTTACGTTTAGACGAAGTGTCTAGCTTAGATGATGACCGTATTATTCGTCGTTATTTAGACTTGATTAACGCTACTTTGCGTACCAACTTCTACCAACAGGATGCTAAAGGCGAATCTAAGAGTTATATCTCGTTTAAATTCATGCCTTCACTGATCCCTGAAATGCCACGCCCACTGCCGAAATTCGAGATCTTCGTTTATTCGCCACGGGTTGAAGGTGTGCATTTACGTTACGGTAAAGTGGCCCGTGGTGGTCTGCGTTGGTCAGATCGTCGTGAAGACTTCCGTACCGAAGTATTAGGTCTGGTAAAAGCACAGCAAGTGAAAAACACTGTGATCGTGCCTGTGGGTGCTAAAGGTGGCTTTGTTTGTAAACAATTGCCAACCGAAGGCGGCCGTGAAGCTTTCTTCACCGAAGGTCAAGAATGCTACCGCATCTTTATCCGTGCCTTGCTCGATATTACCGATAACATTTTGAACGGTGAAATCGTCCATCCATTGGATGTGGTTCGTCACGATGAAGATGACCCATATTTAGTGGTTGCAGCCGATAAAGGCACTGCGACATTCTCTGATATCGCAAACTCGATTTCTCTTGAATACAACTTCTGGCTCGGTGATGCATTCGCATCAGGTGGCAGTAACGGTTATGACCATAAGAAAATGGGTATCACGGCCAAAGGCGGCTGGGAATCTGTTAAGCGTCATTTCCGCGAAGTCGGTATTGATTGCCAAACCACAGACTTTACCTGTTTAGGTATAGGTGACATGGCGGGCGACGTATTCGGTAACGGTATGTTGTTGTCTAAGCACACTAAACTGGTTGCAGCCTTTAACCACATGCATATCTTTATCGATCCAAATCCGGATACGGCATTAAGTTATGATGAACGGGCGCGTTTATTCGCTCTGCCACGTTCAAGCTGGGAAGATTACAACAGCAAGTTGATTTCTAAAGGTGGCGGTATTTTCCTACGTTCATCTAAATCCATTCCATTATCGGCAGAAATTAAGCAAATGTTGGCCACAGAGAAAACCTCTATGACCCCAACTGAGCTGATGAAAGAACTGCTGAAAATGCCAGTGGATTTGATCTGGAACGGCGGTATCGGTACCTATGTGAAATCTGCACGCGAAACCCATGCTGAAGTCGGCGATCGTGCTAACGATGCATTGCGTGTCAACGGTGGCGAACTGCGCGCTAAGATAGTCGGCGAGGGCGGTAACTTAGGTTGTACTCAGTTAGGTCGTATCGAATATGCGTCTAACGGCGGCCGTATCAACACTGACTTCGTGGATAACGTTGGTGGTGTGGACTGTTCAGATAACGAAGTGAACATCAAGATTTTGCTGAACGCTATGGTAACTGAAGGTGAACTGACGTTAAAACAACGTAACCGTTTACTGGAAGAAATGACTGAAGAAGTCGGCCACATCGTACTGCAAGACTGTAAAGATCAAACGCGTACTATCTCTGTGACTCAAGTGCGTGGTGCTGAGCAGTTAAAAGAGCAGATCCGCTTTATCCAGTATCTGGAAAAAGAAGGCAAGTTAGACAGAGCCTTAGAGTTCTTACCGTCTGACGACGAATTGGCTGAACGTTTAGCCAGTGGTCGTGCGTTAACACGTCCTGAGCTATCAGTACTGGTTGCCTATGCGAAGATGGTGCTGAAAGAGCAATTAGTGACCCCAGAAATCACTGAAGATACGCTGTTAAGCCAATTGCTTATTGCCTATTTCCCGAAAAAACTTCAGGAAAAATACAGCGACAAAATGGCAACCCATCCACTGCGTGGCGAAATCATTGCGACCTCACTCGCCAATGAACTCGTTAACGACATGGGCTTGAATTTTGTTCAACGTATGCAAGATGAGACAGGTGCCTCAGTTGCTGACGCGGCAATTTGCTACACTATGGCCCGCGAAGTATTTGGTTTAGCTGAATTAACTAAATCGATCACTGACTTAAACGGCATAGTTCCTGCTGTGGTTCAAGGTGAAATGCTGCATCAGTTACGCCGCAATATGCGTCGTGCTAGCCGCTGGTTCCTCCGTCACCGTAACCGCACTGGTAGCATCGAACAGACAGTTGCTTTCTTCAAACCTGTATTTGAACAAATTAAAGATAATGTTCATTTATATCTGGTTGAAGAAGAAGCTAAAGGTATCCAATCTGAGATCAATGCTTTGGTCAAAGAAAACGTACCACAAGCTGTGGCAACCATTGTGGCTAACATGAGCACCTTGTTCTCTGCCTTAGACATTGCCCAAATTGCCCAAACAGAAGATAAGACAGTTGCGCTAGTGGCTGAAACTTACTTCAAACTCGGCGCCCGCGTTGAGCTGCACTGGTTCTTAGAACAGATCAGTGCTCAACCTGTGGCTAACCATTGGCAAGCACTGGCTCGTGCCGCCTTTAGGGAAGAGTTGGATTGGCAACAACGTGCATTAAGTTCAGTGGTACTAAGAACCTGCAGTGCAACCTGTGATGCCGAAAGCGTGATTTCTCAGTGGATTGAGATCAATCAAGGCTTATTGGAAAGATGGTTCCACATGCTAGCTGACTTCAAAACGTCGCAAAGCCATGAGTTTGCTAAGTTCTCTGTCGCCCTACGTGAACTTAACCTTCTGATCCTTCACTGCGAAGGCCAAAAGTAAACTTATTATAACAATCAGAAGCCCTGGCGATCGCCGGGGCTTTTTTTAGGTCGAGGAAAGTACATGTTTTATAAAATCGCACAGAAAGTCATGTTTCAGATGGATCCTGAGCGAGCTCACCATCTTGCTATAGGTAGTCTAAAAATCACCGCCAATAGCCCGTTAACGTGCCTGTATGGACAAACGATTGCACCGGCCCCCGTGAGCGTTATGGGACTGACTTTTCCTAACCCAGTGGGACTCGCTGCGGGTATGGACAAGGACGGCGAATCGATTGATGCCTTTCATGCGATGGGATTTGGTCATGTTGAAGTGGGCACTGTGACCCCAAGACCACAACCTGGTAATGATTTACCCCGCCTATTTAGATTAAAGCCTGCTAAAGGCATTATTAATCGCATGGGGTTTAATAATAAAGGTGTCGATAATCTGGTCAAAAATTTGATCGCTAAAAAGACCGACATTATGGTTGGTGTCAATATTGGTAAAAATAAAGACACCCCAGTAGAACAAGGTAAAGACGATTATTTGATCTGTATGGATAAAGTTTATCTCCATGCGGCTTATATTGCGGTTAATATTTCATCACCCAATACCCCAGGATTGCGATCGCTACAATATGGCGATCTATTAGATGAGTTATTGAGCGCAATTAAAACTAAGCAACTTGAGCTGGCCGAAAAGCATAAAAAATACGTGCCCATCGCGCTTAAAATTGCCCCAGATTTAACCATCGAAGAAATTGAAAATATCGCGCAAGCTTTGATTAAAAACAAATTTGATGGCGCAATTGCGACTAATACTACCTTAACGCGTGATGGTGTTAGCGGTCTTGCTAATGCCAATGAAAGTGGCGGCTTAAGCGGCAAACCGTTGACAGAACTGTCTACCAAAGTGATCAAGCAGTTAGCGATATGTTTGAAAGGGCAGATCCCGATCATCGGCGTGGGCGGCATCAATAGTGCCGAAGATGCCTTGGCCAAATTTGATGCGGGCGCCGTTATGGTGCAGATTTATTCGGGTTTTATTTATCAAGGTCCGAAGTTAATTAAAGAAATTGTGAATGCATACCGCTTAAAATAATGATCTTAAGATCAATATAACGATCTAAAATAAGATCTTATTCTTTAACGGCGATCTAAAAGGATCCCTAGATCGCTGTTAAGATCCTATATTAGATCGACTAAGTAACTGTTAAATAATTTGTATTTTATTATTTTTATTTTGATATTGGATAAAATATCTACTATTATGTCCCAGTGTTCAAATATTGGGTCACCGTTATGTTATTAATGCCACAAAAAGATTGGCAATGGAAATATAACGATTCGTATGGTGTTTTAGGCGTATCGTTAGGTTCCGAGATAGAATTTCTGACGTCTTATAAAGCAAAATTACTCATTCCTGATGCCTTATCAAGCATGGAATTTAATATTGCGCACGCAAAATTCTATATGAGCTTACTCGATAGATTGCCTAAAACCCTGTCTTTGTCCGATGCCGCTATTGTTCAAATTGCCCTTAATGCCACCGCAGCCCATTTTATGCTGACACCGCAAATGCCAAAATCATGGTTTTTTGATACCAGTGATGTCTGTGTTTACAGCGATGTGGGTAAAGTCTTTGAGCTTAAATGCCAAAAGCAAAGAGTACTCGCCCTCGTGGTTGAAAATACCCTACAGTCCGCGTTAGTGATGTTATTGTCACCTGAATGTGTTTTGTCGGGTGCGAAAACCATGGTGCAGTTTGAAACCATCAAAGTGATGCATAATCGCTTACACCCACTGCGTGCGCAGCGCCACGTGGTCGCGGCATAACGGGGTTGTAGATCAAATAGTCATTGTTGATTTTTAATATCAACCATTAGGCATCAATTACTATTGTTTTTGATATCCATCACTAGCTGATTATTTGCTCAAATCCCTATGGCGCTGATGTGCTATCGATAGTATTTCCCCTAAGAAAATCCTTTTCTATCTCCATATTAATTTTCAACTCCTTGCTATTAAATGCCACTGAATGTTAGCTCGTGAGCCTTGCTACTCTTAATTCGGATTTTCTTTTTGTATAAAGCACTCTTTATCATACCAAGTAGGTTTGCCATGGCGTTCACTCGACGACTCGCAGCCAGTCCGTCCTTGGATGCTCGACCGCCCCATCCATGGGGCGGACGGTCGTCTCGCCAACCACCATGGCGTACCTTTTTGGCATTTGCGTAGTCTGTTGATTTGAAAGATTAGAGATTACATTTAACGGTGATTTACTTTGATTTTTTAGTGTTGTATGTGGAGCGCTAAAAGCCAAGAGAGTTATGGGTGTCAGGTCTTTTGATAACTTATTTTTTTGATAGCTTGAGATAATAGGTTTGAAAAACGTGTATGTCATTTTTGCTGATGGCATATCTAAACAAAAGCTGGCAAGTTCCTTTTATTACAGATAGTTAATCATGCGCGTTTTTACTGGTTTAATGAGGTAAACAGCGCAGCGCATAAATACTAAGACGTTATGTTTCTAGGCAGTTTCGCGAGTCAAATTAAATAAGGATCTAAAATGAGTAACCCTTACGAATCAAATTATGGTTATGAGAAATCACGACATACTCAAGAGTGTCACTGTGGGGCAGTGTTTGAAGTTGTGGCGCCCGGTCAAAAAGGGCACGAAGAGCCTGAAGAGTATTACTGTCCAGAATGTATGTGTGAATACCGAACACGCGCATCTAACTCCCCAGAAGTTACCCTAATTTCTCCAAGAACGGACGGTAAAACTGGCTATTGTAAAAAGTGATCCTAATTTGTCTTTACTTAAAACATAACAAAGCCAAGCACAATAGCCCAATGCAAAAAAACGCATTGGGCTGGACCTCGCTGTCGCTCGGCCCGTGTTGGCGGCGTTATAAATTCGGAGAAAATTCGTGGAAAATTTAGGCCCTTTTGCAGTTAGTATCATTGGCTCTATATCTACCGTGAGCATATTGGGTCTAATCGGTTATATTTCCCGCAACTGGATTATTGAAAGATTAAAGGCTTCTATCAAGCATGAATATGATCTAAAAATGCTAGAAGTGGAGAGTCAGAGGGAAGTGCGGCTTAAAGGTGAAGTAGTCGCAGAATTACTAGCCGAATGGATAAAGAAAAACGGAAAGCTTGATTACCACCAATTAAACCGGTTGTCGTTTCAAGCTTATCTTTGGCTTCCGAAAGAGTTAGCTGAAGACTTATCAAATTCTTTAGTTCACCAGAAAGGCTCAAAGGATGTTCGCTCTCTTTTGAAAGAGATCCGAACATACCTTCAAGGTGAAGATGATGGGCTTGCTTCTAAGCATGTAATTGTTTTTGATGAGCCTGATGTCCATAGCTCAACATTTTCTAGCAGTCAGGTTGCAAGTGAAGCAAGAGTAAAGCCGAAGCCGAGAAAGTGAGCGATTTATAACAAATAAGGATAGGTCGCGCGTAGCGGCGACCTTATCCCAAGTGTTGAACAAGCCCGAATTTAATAAGACACCCATTGTTAAATTTGGTTACCAGTATACGCAGGGGTTGATGAGATTAAGCACAATCACGTAAATGATCGTTCGTGACAGGGATATGATGGTCGAGCTTTTAGGTATGCTTTTTACTAGGAAATAGGACGGCGTGTCACTGCAATGAGTGTGCATAATCAAACTCCATCAACAAAAACGCCTGCAATTGCAGGCGTTTTGTTTATGTCTATTCGTTTTGCTTTTATGCGCTAGTGCGCTTTAAAAGCGGATTATTTTTTAATCCATTTGCCTTTGGCATCTTGCACATAGTTGCCTTTATCTGTGGCGGCTATGGCTTTTTCGCCGGCGAGCTTAGCGACGTCGGCAGGGGAGAGTTTGTTCTTCTTAGCGATGGTTTCGTAGTGGGCGCGACGTTTGTTATTTACGTCGTCCATCACGGCTTTGGCTTCGGGATTGGCTTGCACTAATCCTAAGTAGCCGTTGGCTTGTTCGCCTAAATAGCCCTGTGATTTAGCGTCTTGAAGTGACATGGCAAAAGCACTGAGGCTTAAGAAGCTGAGGGTTAATAGCAATAATAACTTTGTTTTGAGTCGGATTGATTTCATGGTGATTCCTCAATTCTTATTAAATTAGAACAGCTTATCGTCTGACAGGAGTTGGTCTAATTCCTTATCCACTTTGATCCGTATCTCATGTTCAATTTTCACATTGAGATTGATCACGATAGGTTTATCCGGCGGTTCTATTTTTACTGTGGGCGCACAGCCCTGCAATGCGGCGAGTGCGAACAATGCGACAAGCGCGCTTCGGGCACCTAGGCTAACTTGCTGTAATTGAATTATCTTCACTGAGGTTTCCTTGTTACTTCACTGATTTTTCGATTCTGTCCTGCAAGTCATTACCAATTTGCAGACTTCTAAATAATTGCAGCATGTTCTCTTCATGAGAGTAATTCAAGTGAATAGGACGTTCAACCCCTTGGCTGCGGCCTTTCACTTCGACGAGTAGCTTAGCATCACCGGCTTGGTCCATGTCAAAGCTGCTTGATAATTGACTGTATTGTAAGTGTTCTAGCGTCGAAAAGACAAAATCTAGGTATGGCTGAGATTGGCGCATCTGTTCAACCGCCGGATTACCCGAAATGGCGATTAAGCCGCCGGGGGCGCGGGCGGCGAGTTGACCGCCTGTGATCGACACTTTGCCGTTGATTAAATCGACGGGTAATACGCCATCAAATATGCCATCGGCATAGACGCCAATTTGCGGTTGAATGCGCAGAACCTCTTCCAGACTCATGGCCTGCAGCAGCAGATACGCATGGGATTTATCCTGCAATTTCAGATTAAATTCTGGTAGCAGGAACTGGCCGCTGAGTACTTTACCTTTGGCGGTCATGGAAACATCGGTGTCACTTAAGCCTGTGAGTTGTTGTATCCAATTGTCGGGCAGTTTCTCGGCATCTTTACCAAGGGCGATATCGGCTTCCACTTCGATATCGGTCAGTGGAAAGCCAGGATCAAACAGGTTAAAGGTCATCAGTGTCTGCGGACAATTGAGCTTACTGAGACTGCTAAAATAGCCTTTATCCTGCGGTTTTTTATGAGATTGGCCCCAAGTAAACTCACATTGCGCCTGCAGTTTCCCTCCCTCAAAGGTGGTGTCCTTATAAAAACCTTCAAGTTCGGTCATCGACTGAGTAATTTGCATGGCAAATTGGGTCTGATTGCGCTGTTGGGTTAAATTAAACTGTGCCTGTAATTGGTTATGACCCGTGACATTAAGCTCAGCAGGCAAGGGCTGGGTTTGATTGAGCAAGGACAATGCCTCGGTCATGCTGGTGTCGACAACCCATTGACCCGTCAGCACTAGAGGTTTGCTCGCGGTGGCAAGGTTCAGCTTGTGTTGGCTTTGCAGCTTAACCGTGCCCACTTGCCAGTGCTCATCACCAAAGAGCGTATTATTTTTCCAATCTAAGCTTTGTGCCAGCGTTAACTTGTCTAGCTTGAGTACGGTTTCTTTACGGCTTCGACCTTTGCTGCTGAGCTGTTTTTCGATATTGAGCTGATTGGCTTGCCATTCGAGTTGATTTTGCCAAGTGGCTGTGAGCAGCGAGTCGAGTGGGGCTTCGACCTCGGGCTTAAACTCAAATGACATGGCTTTTTGGAATGCAATCGAGAAACTGCCCGCGCTCATATCGGTTTTAGTTGTGATGCTCGTGTTTGTGCTTTTGTCAGCGCTAGCTTCTGTCACTTTCGTTTCAACAGCAGTTGTTTCAGCCTTTTTTGTATCAACAGCTGCTGTTTCACTAACAACCGTCTGTGTGGTTTGCGAAAAATGCAGCTGCTCCAGTGCCAAGTTCAAAGGCGGTAAGGCCAGTGTTAATTGGTTTGCAGTATCGGACGCGGGCACTGAAGTTTGTGCTGAGCTGGTATTTGAGTTGCGTTGTGAGCTTACGGTAAGCGGTGCAAGGGCGTTTATTGTGATACTGCCAAGGCTCACATCGGCATGTTTAGCCGCATTGTTATCTTGAGCGCTGAGCTGTTTAAGCTCGCCCACAGTGAACTGCAGCGTGTCGCCGGCATTTTGCTGTGTTTGGGTGGCAGCGCCGATAGGCGTCGTAATGAATTGCCATTCGGTTGAGCTTGGTGTCTGATTAAGGCTCAATTTGCCCGCAGTGGTTAACTGGCTGCTATTCCAGCTGAGATCTTGGGGCGTATTCGCCCACAATTCAGATAATTGCAGTGAGCTGGTTTGTTTAGCGTTAAGGCGCCAATCTGTTTTGAATGACAGCGTTTCGGCGGACTTGACCACTTCAACATTGGCCAAATCGATTTGAGTATCGAGTTTACTGCCTAAGGTTTTTAGTTGAATTCGGGGAAGCTTGAAGCTAAGCGGCTTATTATCAAGCGGCTTATTATCAAGCGGCTCATTCTTAAGCGGTTGACTCTGTGCATCTTGCTGGATTTGAGTCAGCGGATAATGCAGGGCTTCACTTAATGTCAGCGCGATTCCCACTGGTGCCTCTGTGCTTTTGAGCCCTGACAGTAGCTTCGCGATTTGACTCGCTGTCTGATTTTCAACTTGATTAGACACTTGCTCCGAAGCGGGCTTGGCTGCCGAGTTGGATGGAGGCTGAGTTAAAGGTTTAGCCAGCGTCTTATCGAGCAGCTGCATCAATCGCTGTTGCTGCGCGGCATTTGGCGTCAAGGCTAAGGTCAAGGGTTCAAGGCTTAGGTCAAGTTCGGCTAAATGTCCGGCAATCTTAAATGCTAACGTAGGTTTTGACCCAAGCTCGGGTTTTGGCGCAAGTTCTAACGCCGCCAACTGATTAAAGGTCAGCTTAGGATCAATTAGCTGGTGCTGGCTGATAAGTTCGCCCGAGGTCAATGTGATACGACTGTCGGACACTAATTGACCTTGTAGATCAATCGCTAATGCTTGCCACTCTTTATCAAGTTCCGTTAACGGACTCAGCACACTGTCTTGCGCTTGCCTCAGGCTGATTTGATGCAAGCTTGTAAGCAGCGGCGCGAGTGCAATCTGACTTGCCAGTTGCCACTGTTGGGCTGCGAGTGTGGCTTTGAGTTTGGCGATGCTTTCACCTTCGTGGCTAAACTCGCTGTTGATTTCCCCCGCGCCGTTAAGGCTCAACTTGTCCATCACCAAACGATAGGCGGGTAAATCATTGTGGGTGTCGAGTTGGTGAGCTTTGAGAATAAGGCTGGTTTTGCCGATATCGATGAGGGGTAATGATTTGATATCTAAGGCTAAGGCGGGGCCTTGTTCATCGATGGCATTTCGATTAGGTAAAAATAGCGATTGCCCTAACTCGACTTCAATATCACCCGTCGTGATTTGGGTGATTTTTTGAGTGAGGTAAGCGATTTGGCTGAACTGTTTCAGCTCAGCAAAGCTCTGCGGCCAATCAAGTTTTAGCTGAATATTCAGGTTATTCAGCCTGATATGGCTGTCATGCACCCTAAGGTTGGCAGAAGTAATGCGCCAATGTTCTAACTGACTTTTCCCTAATTCAATGTTAATCAGTTCGCTGTCCATGCCTACGAGAGCAAAGTTTGCCGCCTGCATGATCAGTTTTTCTGCCTGAGAATTCACAATCCACACAGTTAACGCCACGCCCGCCAAGATGCCCGTTAAGCTGGTCGCCAATAAGGTCTTTTTCAGTGGGAATTTACGGCGGCTTTGTGTTGCTACAGTGGCATACGTTCCAGAACCTGCAGCACCAGTGTGAGGGCCAGCGGATGTCTCCGTTGCCTCGTGTTGAGGTGCCTTGCTATCAGAGACACTGCTACGGCTTGGCTTGTTGTGGATTGGCATTGGGTTCGACTTCTTTCCTTATTCACTGAGCCCTGATCAAACTTGTGCCTTAGCATTGCACAAATACAATCACGCCTGCTGTGCATCGGTATCTTGCTGAGGTACTTTTTTAGCAACTGACTTTAGCAACTGACATTAGTAACCGTCTTTAGTCACTGACTCTAGGATCCGTCTTCTTCGCCGCTGTCGCCGCTGTCGCCGCTGTCGCCGCTGTCGCCGCTGTCGCCGCTGTCGCAGCGTGCACGAGCATCAGAGGCAGTTTAACACTCAAGGGCTTAGCTGACTAATGTGAAAGGATCATCGAATAGACAAGAGCCCGCTGTCAATAGTTGAAGCTTTACAGGCTCTTGTACCTAATCTGTTATTCGAGCTAGCGAATAGGGCTAACTAACTTTTGGTTAGTGAATTGGAGCTAGCTAAACATCTGCGCGCCAATCACCACGATTCCGCAAAGTGTGGCGAGCAGTAGGGCAAACTTACCGCCCGCGACCCGATATCCCGTCGGCAGATTGGCAGCATCTCGCATCTTGCGCTGTGTCCACACCATGGCCACGGGTAAAAAGATGGCGAGGATCACCAGTGCAATCGCCGCGTAGCCCAGGGCTGTGATAAAACCTTGTGGGTAGAAAAGCGCAAAACCTAAGGGCGGCAAAAAGGTGATGGCAGCGGTCAGACTACGGCCAGAAAAGTTATCCTCTCGCCTTAAGGTCGAGGCTATAAAATCAAACAAGCCTAAACTCACCCCTAAAAACGAAGTCGCAAGGGCGAGATCGGCAAACAAACTGATCGCGCTGCTTAAGTATTCGCTGTGCAGTACGCTTGCCAGTTGATTGATAAAGCTCGATAAACTTTGGTTTTCGAGCAATTGGCTTTGGCTCAATACGCCTTGGCTACCTACTTGCCACAAAAGATAAATGACCAGTGGTAAAGCGGAGCCGAGTAGCATGATCCTGCGCAGGGCTTTGACTTCAACGCCTAAGTAGCGCACCACTGATGGAATCGAGCCGTGGAAACCAAAGGAAGTAAAAATCACCGGAATAGCCGTAATAATCAAACCTTGGTTGAGCGGAAGTTCAAGCAAATGTGGGCTTTCTACCTGCGGCAGTAACAAGGCCAACATAAGCAGTAATGCCAATAGCTTAAGGGCAAACAAACCGCGGTTGATAAGGTCCACACAGTGAGTTCCCATGCCCACAATCGCCCCAATCAGCAGGGTAAACAGGATGGCGCCCGCCTGTGGTGGCAAACTTAGCCCTAGCCAAGTGCTCAGCTTTTGGTTCACTTGCTCACCGCCACCGGCAATGTAGGCGGCGCAAAGGGCGTACAGTAAAAACATCAAGGCGCTATTGGCGATCAACTGGCCCTTACGACCCAATAAGCGTTGCGCCAAGTGATTTAGGCTGGCATCGCTGGGGGCGAATTGATGGATTTCCACCATAAGCAGTGCCGTGTAGGCCATTAGCGCCCACAGGATCAACATGATGGCGGAGGACGTGCCAAAACCAAGTCCCGCCGATGCGATAGGCAAAGCCAGCATACCCGCGCCAATTGTGGTGCCTGCGATAAGCAGCAAACTGCCGAAAATTTTATTCTGTGTCATAACATAATCTCAAAAGCGTGTCGGATGAAAAAGAGCTAAAGATTTGATCCGAAAGTCACTGTCTTAAAATATTTTGATGCGATTCAATGTGAAACGATTCAAACACAAAATGATTTAAGCAAATGAGACAGTGGCGCTCAGCGGATCCGAAAGGATATGGCCACAATGGAAGGTCAGGCGAGGGAGCCTATCTATGCCATTGCGGCTACAGATAGGGAGTATAAAATGCTGTGAAACACATAAAACTTGCCTTAGCGTGTGTTGAGTAAAAACGGATAAGTGTTTTTATGCCTTGCCTTAATAACCTAACGGCAACGGAGGCTACCTTAGGGAATTGAGGTGTACTTGTCAACCATTACAGCAGTATTTTGTTTGTTTTTTGTCATGTGACTAAGCTGGAAGACATGCCTAACTCACGCTGAGTTTATGGTCAACGAGAGGAAGGAAAGAGGAGTTAGCTCGATTTATGGCAAGATAAAAAATGCCGCAGACTTGGCTTAGGTGTGCGGCATTTCAAGATGTAAGCGACCAGCGTGATATCAGAGCCAGTGAGCAGATTATGCTTTGCTCTGCAGTGCCTTTTGATGTCTTGCCAGCAAGTTTGCTGTGATGTCACTGAGGCTTAAGTCTTGATCTTCAAGCAATACCAGCAAGTGATAGATAAGATCTGAGGCTTCGTTAACCAGCTCTTCTTTATCGTGGGTCGCAGCGGCAAGGGCGGTTTCAAGACCTTCTTCCCCGACCTTTTGGGCGATACGTTTAGTGCCGCGCGCAAACAAAGACGCCGTGTAGCTGGAATCGGCACTTTGCCCTTTACGCGAGGTGATTAAGCTGGCTAGGTTGTTCAAAAATGGGTGCGCATTGTCATCTAACCAGCAACTTTCGGTGCCTTTGTGGCAGGTTGGGCCGTTGGGGATCACTTGCACTAACAGGCTGTCGTTATCGCAGTCCTTATCGATAGCCACCAACTTTAGCGTATTGCCCGAGGTTTCACCCTTAGTCCACAAGCGCTGTTTTGAGCGGCTGAAAAAGGTCACATCACCTGTGCTTAAGGTTTTTTCCAGCGCGGCCTTATCCATGTAACCGAGCATTAATACCTTGCCCGATAAGTGATTTTGGATCACGGCAGGAATAAGCCCATCCTGTTTGTCCCAATCCAGCTCGCTAAAATCCGCTTTAGTGTTTGTTTGCGTTGACATAGTGTTCACTCTTAATTTGTTTGTAGAACCTAGAACCTAGAACCTAGAACCGCTCTAGCGTCTAATCGCGATCCCTTCGGCCGCTAAATAGGCTTTTAATTCACCAATGTTGATAATCGCCTTGTGGAATACGCTCGCTGCCAGCGCCGCATCGACCTTGGCTTCAATAAATACATCGCGGAAATGCGCCATAGTCCCAGCGCCGCCCGAGGCAATTAACGGCACGTCGCAGATGGCGCGAACAAGACTTAACTGCTTGATATCGTAACCGCCGCGCACGCCGTCTTGGTTCATCACATTGAGCACGATTTCACCACAACCTCGTTTTTGCACTTCTTCAACCCAGTCTTGGGTAAACCATTGGGTATCTTTAGTCGCCGCTTCATCGCCGGTAAATTGCTTTACCTTATAGCTGTTGCTGGTGGCATCGAAAAAGGAGTCGATGCCAATCACGATACACTGGCGGCCGAACTCGTCCTGCAGGCGTGAGATCAAACTCGGATCGGTTAAGGCGGGCGAGTTAATTGAAATCTTATCCGCCCCAAAGGCTAATAATTCTCGGGCTTGGCTAATTGTTTTAATGCCACCTGCCACGCAGAAGGGAATATCAATCTGCTCGGCCACGCGGCTCACCCAAGATTTATCGACCACACGTTCGTGGGCGCTGGCGGTAATGTCATAAAACACCAGCTCATCGGCGCCTTCTTCGGCATAACGCGCGGCTAAGGGCACGATATCACCGACAATTTCGTGGTTACGAAACTGTACGCCTTTCACTACTTTACCGTCTTTGACATCTAAACAGGGGACTAGTCGTTTGGCCAGCATTGGATTGCCTCCACCACGTTAAACTGATTGATAAGCAAGGCTTTGCCTATAATGATGCCCGCCGCGCCGCTATCACGCACGGCGGCAACATCCTCAAGGGTTGCAATACCGCCGGAGGCTTGCCAAGCGATATCGGGATAACTCGCGGCAATTTCTTGATAAAGCGCGGTATTCGCGCCCGTTAAGGTGCCGTCACGGCTAATATCAGTTACTAGCGCATGCTTTAAGCCGACCGCGCTAAAGGTTTCTACGAGGGATTCTAAACTCTTACCGCCGCCACTTTGCCAACCGGATACGGCGACAATTTTCTCGCCGCTTTGGTTGATATTGACATCGAGTGCGAGGCAAATCGCTTCGCTGCCGTATTTGATAAACCATTGTTTGACTAACTCAGGTTCTTTCACCGCCAGTGAGCCAATCACCACACGTTTTACGCCGATATTTAATAATTCAGTGACTTGCTCTTCCGTGCGAATGCCGCCGCCCACTTGAATATTAGCGTTTAGTCCCGCCACGAGTTGACTGATAAGGAGAGTTTGGCGTTTAGCGGGATCTTTCGCGCCTGTTAAATCAACGATATGCAACCACTTCGCGCCTTGAGCCTCATAGGATTGCAGCTGCGCCAAAGGACTTAAATCAAAGGTGGTCTGCTGGCCGTAATCACCTTGATAGAGGCGGACGACATTGCCATCAATTAAATCAATTGCAGGAATAATCATAAGCTTAAATCCTTGGTTGATTTGTTTGTAAGTGATTTATTAATAAATGGTTTTTTGATGAGTAATTTATTCATTGGTCAGCCTTATTTACACCCGCTTGGCCATCAGCAGAGTTGCTTCGCAGCGCTTTGTTCATCAGAGCTTCGTTCATCTGTAACTCGTCCATCTGTAAAAAGTTACGCAGAATTTGCGCGCCCACGGCGGCACTTTTTTCGGGGTGGAACTGTACGCCCATAAAGTTGCCTTTGCCGATGGCGGCGCTAAAGCCTTCACCATAGGTACATTCGGCTAAGGTAAATTCGCTCAACGGCGCGCGGTAACTGTGGACGAAATATACATAACTGCCATCTTCAATACCCGCAAACAGCGGGTGAACGTTAGGGCTGTTGGCGCCTTGTGAGTTTGTCGTGAGCTTAAGTTGGTTCCAGCCCATGTGCGGCAAAGGTAGGCTTTCAGCTTTGAGTAACTGCGTATCCAGCTCACAAATGTCGGTTGGGATTATGCCTAAGCACTCACAATCTTGACCTTTGCCGCCGCGCTCCTTAGAAATTGCCGCCAACATTTGCATGCCAAGACATACGCCCAACACAGGTTGAGTCAGGCCTTGGATGAGTTCGACCAAGCCTTTTTCATGTAAGGACGCCATGGCGGCACCCGCTGTGCCCACACCCGGCAGCACCACACGTTTTGCCGCTTTGATTTTGGCTTTATCGTCTGTGACCAATACCTTAGCGCCTAAACGCTCGAAGGCGAAACGTACTGAGCTTAAATTGGCGCAGCCCGTGTCTATGATGACGGTTTCAGCATCTGATGATTCATTTGCTGTTAATTGCGGGCTAGCTGTTAATTGCTGGCCAGCTGTTAATAGAGTGTCTTGTTGCATCCTAACCTCTTAAACGATTTATGCTGATGCCTTAAAGTACGCCTTTGCTCGATGGCAGAATATCGCCTTCAACTTTAACTGCTTGGCGTAGCGCGCGGCCGAGCACTTTAAACAGGGCTTCAACCTTGTGGTGATCGTTATCGCCTTCGGTCGACACATGCAGCGTACAGCGCAGGCCATCGGCAAAGGAGCGGAAGAAGTGTGGCACCATTTCTGTGGCCATTTCGCCTACGTGCTCACGTTCAAAATCGGCCGAGAATTTGATAAAAGGACGGCCAGAGATATCCAGCAGACATTCGCCCTTGGCTTCGTCCATCGGCAGACTAAAGCCGAAACGGGCAATGCCGCGTTTGTCACCGAGCGCTTGGCGAAGGGCATCACCTATGGCTAGCGCAGTGTCTTCGACGCTGTGGTGATCGTCGATTTCTAAATCGCCATCGACTTTCACATCCATTCTAAAATTACCGTGGGTGGCAATTTGATCGAGCATGTGGTCGAAAAAGCCAATGCCTGTATCAATTTTACCTTTGACTGAACTGTCGAGATCCACAGTCACACGAATATCGGTTTCTTTGGTGGTACGCACGACCGTTGCGGTGCGGCCTTTATTGAGCAGCGCATCGGCGATGGCGTTCCAGCCCAACGTGTCGCGTTGATATTTCAGGCTTTTAATGCCCATGGTATTGCCCAGTTCCACATCGGTTTCGCGATCACCAATCACAGCTGATTGGGTGAAATCGATGCAGCCTTGGGTGAGATAGTCTTTTACTAGCCCAAGCTTAGGTTTACGGCAGCTGCAATTTTCATCGTTAAAGTGCGGGCAAATCACCACATCTTCGAAGTTCACCCCTTGGCTTTTGAGGATTTGCATCATCATATTGTGGGGCGCGTCGAAATCTTCCTGCGGGAAAGACGGTGTGCCAAGGCCGTCTTGATTGCTGACCATGACTAAACGAAATCCTGCCTTTTGCAGACGTAGCAAAGCGGGGATCACCTGTGGCTCAAACACTAATTTAGCCAGACTATCGACCTGTTTGTCGGTGACGGGTTCTTCAATCAAGGTGCCATCGCGGTCGATAAACAGAATTTTTTGTGCAACGTTCGGGATAAATTGTGGGTTCATGGCTCTACCTTCAAATTCAATTCGTTTAGCTAATGCTTAACCTGATTTACCTTCAGTGCTGCATTCGCTTTTTATTGGTTTTATTAGTTTTTATGTTCAGTTACTTATTATTCGTTTCTGGTGATTGCTCAGTGCGTTGCGATTCAAATAAATTCACTAACACATCGGTATCCGCCTTTGAACTGAAGCTAAAGCGGATAGCCTTGGCAAGCCTTGGATCTTTGTAGGCGCGAGCGACAACACCGCTGCCTTGCAGTAACGCCGCGACCTTGGCGACATCATCAAATTCAGCCAGCACATAATTGCCGTTAGGCTTAAGCACGCGGGCTCGAGAATCTGAGCTATTCGATTTTGAACAATAAGCGCTGATCGCCGCTGTGAGTCTGGCGCCTTGCTTATTTAATTGTGCAACTTGCACTTTCATCCGCGCAATGCCAGCGCTTGATAGCGCCTGTGTGGCGACTTCACTCACGGGCAGCGGCACAGGATAGGGCGCAATCACGCGCATAATGATTTCGACTACGGCCTCGTTTGCCAGCATAAAACCACAGCGTGCGCCGGCGAGTGCGAAGGCTTTTGACAGGGTGCGCAGTACCACCAGATTCGGATAGCTTTCCAGCAAATCCGCCACGCTGTATTCGGGGCAAAACTCAATATAGGCCTCATCGATGACCACAAGCGAATCGGGCAGGGCTTTGATTGCTTGCTCGATAATGGCTTTGTCGATCACTGTGCCAGTCGGGTTATTGGGATTGCAGATAAACACCAGTT
Source organism: Shewanella sp. SP1S2-4 (assembly GCF_031932075.1). Classification (NCBI taxonomy): domain Bacteria; kingdom Pseudomonadati; phylum Pseudomonadota; class Gammaproteobacteria; order Alteromonadales; family Shewanellaceae; genus Shewanella; species Shewanella sp. SP1S2-4. Next base: position 28,523 of record NZ_JAUOET010000015.1, on the reverse strand, counting down.
TTGCGCCGCGAACGTCCACGGCATAGCTTGACGGCAAGCCATATTCCGCGCTGAGATTTAATGCTTTAACGTCCACATTAAAGGTGTTCGCACTGATGGCATACATGCCGTACGTCGGGCCAAAGCAGGCGATGCTGTCGACGCCTGGAATACAAAAGGCGCGAATTAACAGTTCAATCGCTTCATCGGCGCCGCGGCTGGCGACTATCTTACTGGCGCTTACGCCACTGTATTCGCTGTAGGCATTGATAAGCTGCGGCGGTTGGCATTCTGGGTAACGATTCAATTTTGATAAATCGAGTGCTGCCGTATCGACATTATTGAAGGGGGATTCGTTGGCATTGATCCAAATATCACCACGACCGCCCAGCCTGCGGGCACTCTGGTAGGGCGTTAAATCCAGTAACTCAGGGCGCGCTAGGCGCTCTGCTAAATTTAGCGACGCCGATTGCGCTAACGTTGATGGTGCTAACATCGATGCTAATGCTGCGGGTTCTGCTGTTTTTTCCATGCTGCTCACTTGGCTCATTTTCTTCACTCAGCTCTATTTTCAATCACTTAAGCGCTAATCATTTAAGATCTAGGCGGATCATTTCTCTAGGCTAGCTAGACGAATGGCTACGGCATTTTTGTGCGCATCGAGCAATTCGTTACTGGCTAACGTCATGACCGCTTGCCCCAATCCGATTAAGCCCTTAGCGCTGAGTTCCTGCACGGTAAAGCGGCGGCTAAAATCGGCTAATGACAGGCTCGACACGGCGCGGCTGTAACCGTAAGTCGGCAGCACGTGGTTGGTGCCACTGGCATAATCGCCAACTGATTCAGGTGTATAAGCGCCTAAAAACACTGAGCCAGCGGCGCGAATGTTTTTCAATACCTCACGTGGAAAGCGCGTTTGAATGATCAAGTGCTCAGGCCCATATTGATTAGAAACCTGCGCGGCTTGCAGCATATCGTCCACAACAAAGGTGCGACTGCTGAGGAGCGCCGTTGTAGCTATATCACAACGCGGCAGGACGGCGAGTTGTCTTGTCAGCGCGTCATTGACGCCGTCCGCGATAGCTTGCGAATCCGTCACTAAAATCACTTGTGAATCAGGGCCGTGCTCCGCTTGCGAAAGTAAATCGGCGGCGATAAATTCGCAATTGGCGTCACTATCGGCAATCACTAACACCTCAGAAGGACCTGCCGGCATATCGATACACACAGTGCAGCGACCATCCTGTGACACTAAGCGCTTAGCTTCAGTCACATAGCGGTTACCAGGACCAAAAATCTTATCAACTGCCGGAATCGTTTCCGTGCCAAAGGCCAGTGCCGCAATGGCCTGCGCGCCGCCCACTTGATAGATTTCAGTGATCCCGCAGGCATTGGCGGCATAGATAATGGCATCGTTGATCGGCGGTGGACTGACCAATACTCTTTGTTCGCAGCCGGCGATCTTGGCGGGCAGGGCAAGCATCATCACGGTAGAAATTAATGGCGCGCTACCACCGGGGATATATAAACCGACTTTTTCAATTGGTTCGCTACGTAGCTCACAGCGTACTCCCGCCTCGGTTTCCATATCAATTGGGCGAAATTGCTGGGCGCTGTGAAACACATCTATGTTCGCCATGGCTTTGGATATCGCAGCTTTCAGCTCTGGCGATACCCGTGCGCTTGCCGCAGCAATCTCGGCTTCACCCATGCGCAGCTCGCCACTTCCTTGTCCATTTACAGCTATGGTCGCGCTATTGAAGCCATCAAACTTTTGATTAAATTCGGTAATGGCGGCATCACCCCGCGTTGCCACCGCATCGAGAATGGCACGAACGCTTTGCTCTAAGCCGCTGTCACCAATTAAGGGCGAGCGTTTCAGCGCCGTTTTCTGCTCGGCGGTTGATAAGGTTGACCAAGTTAGGATTTCCATACATTACCCCATCATTTTTTCGATTGGCATCACCAGAATCGAGCTGGCACCGAGTGCGGTCAGCTGTTCCATGGTATCCCAGAACAAATCTTCGGTACTGACGGCGTGGATAGCGACGCGGTTAGTATCATCATTTAATGGTAATACGGTGGGGTTTTCAGCACCGGGCAGCAGGGCGACGATTTGGTCTAAGGTTTCAGTTGGCGCGTGCAGCAGGATGTATTTGCTCTCACGGGCGCGGATAACGCCATTGACGCGGGACAGAATTTTGTCGATGAGTGCTTGTTTAGTCGGCGTTTGGGTTTGGGTCGACTGAATGATGCAGGCCATAGAGCGGTAAATCACTTCGGTTTCGTATAAACCGTTGGCCTCTAAGGTGGCGCCCGTCGACACGAGATCACAAATCCCATCGGCAAGGCCGGCACGTGGGGCGACTTCAACCGAGCCTTTTAACATACAGTCGCGATAAGTTATGCCTTTTTGTTGCATAAAACGGCGCAGCAGGTTCGGGTAAGACGTGGCGATGCGCAGTCCTTCTAACGAGGAGGCATCGGCGTAACTGAATTCTGTCGGTACGGCTAACGAGAGGCGACATGAGCCGAAATCTAACTGACGCAGTTTGAGGCAATCTGCGGGCTTGTTCAGTGTTTGACGCTCAATTTGTTCCTCTTCGAGCACGTTTTCACCTATGATCCCCATATCAACCACACCATCCATCACAAGTCCTGGGATATCATCATCACGAACGCGCAGTAAATCGATAGGCATATTGTCAGCATGAGCGATAAGACGTTGTTCATTAATGGAAAATTTAACACCGCAGCTTTTTAGAAGTTGCTGAGAGTCAGTAGAAAGACGACCAGATTTTTGGATGGCGATGCGTAAACGGTTCGATTCAGTCATAGTGTTATCTCGCTCAAAAGTATCAAAATTAAAAGATTCAAAAGTGTGTTGTTTAATCGGTTTAATACGCCTGCCGTTCAATGGGCTCTAGCTAAGATCTCTAGTTAAGTGCTCTAGCTAACGTATTGATAATTTATAAAATATCTAAAATTTCTTATTAAATTAAAATCAAAATTAAAACCAAAATTAACGTCTAAAAGCAAAAACCCCCGGAATTCCTTCCAGGGGTTTTTGATTATCTTGAATCAGTCCGCCAGAAGGATATAGTCCTCCGGCAGTGAGCGTCCGAAGGCTACCGCATATGGTGGTGATGGTGGTGGATAGCGTTCAGTAGTGGGCTCATTTTACTCTCTCGGTATTTAACGTTATTGGCCCAACTGTTCGAAATAAAGTGCAGTCGAAAAACAGTGTAGCCTTGAATGCGTTGTTACGGACGTCTATCCGTATAAGTGGATTTAAACTAACCGCTTTTAAGAGCCTTTGCAACAGCCAATTTGAATTAAATGAGAATATTTATGCGTTTTTGTGAAAGGCAGAGGGTTATCGCTAAATAAAGCGATTGAGTCTATTTGTTGGCGGAATGTTTAAAGTGGGCCGAAATGTGTTGGTAAGTCGTGCCGAACTAGTATCAGCGTAATCTGTTCCAATGACCGAGAAAGTCGTGAAGTCAATGTGTATGTAATCATTAAGCACAGTCATTCCAGTGACACGCCGTGAATATATCCATATATGCCGCCGTTGAGCCTTCAGCGACGAGTTTATGGCGAGTCACTGGGGAAACAATGGCAATTAATGCTGCGCGTACTCAAGTATCTTGTTTTGGGAGCTTTGTATCAAAACTGACGACCCATAATGAACAACTTTAAATGGCGGCTCATGTATGGCGTGGTAAGATTTCCAAGCCACCCATGATGCGAAACATAACCTACAACACCTAAGTCGCATTTACCAAAGGTATTTTACAGAGGTTGAAAGTCACATTTCCGAGGAATTTTTGGTCGTTTTGTATTAATTTGCCGATAGTTAGCTGAAATTGGATGGATTAAGTTCGAGCCATATTCTCCACTGCGGTGGATTAATCAATTTGCACACTAACTTATCTCTGCTTCGGTCAGCTTGCCATTAAATGCTGGCAGCTGTGTCGATAGTGCCTTCGTCGCTTTTCAAGGTGTTCGCAGTAACAAGTAAGTTCTTGCAAAGTACCCACAGGACCTTTAAATAGCTGTCCGAAATGGTGAGTGAGCTTAAGCCAATGCTCAGGCGGAATATTAAGGCGACTCAGTAAGCTAGCACTGCTCGAACTGATACTCCCACGTTTATCATCGCTAATAATTCTGCCGGTATCGTCGACAAGTTGTAGATACTCTTGTAAATCAAAGTGCAGCCCTTTAGGCATATTGTCCAGCTCATTACCGATAAAAGGTAATAATGTTTGAGGTTGTTTGCCTGCTAGTGCCGCACGGATACGCCGTTGAATACTGGTGAAATCCGAGGTTTCTGGTGTTGTGGCCAGTTGAGCGCGGATAGGGTTGAGGTCAACATAGGTCATACATGCGAGTACTGCCGTCTCATCGAGTAGGGCTTGGGATTTAAAACGGCCCTCCCAGAAACGTCCAGTGCAGTTATCCTCTTGATTTGCCTTACGGGCGATAGGTTCATTTAACGCTCGCATAAACCAAGAGATATCACTTAAGCGACTGCGGTATAGGGCGATATGGTGTTTAAGGTTAGCCACGTCATGGGCTTCAACAACGTGCCCTTTGACAAATTGTTGTGTTAATTCAGTGCCTTTAAATACTTGATGCCAATGCTCAAGCACTTCTCTATCACTCCATTGATTGGCTTGGAAAATATCCACACAAAGTACCAAGTGCAGATGGTTGCTCATCACTGCATATGCTGCAACATCAATAGCAAAAACCTGAGCCAGTTTAAGTAATTGCTGCTCTACCCACTCACGTCTGTGGTCGTAATTTTTACCAGAGAAAAGGTCTTCACCACATAAATAGGCACGTCTGACTACCCGACTACAGCAGTGATAAAAAGGCGTATCTTCCAAACTGACTTGAGTTCTCCTTGGCTGTGGCATCATCACACTCCTTGTGCGGGGAAACAGACACTAAGCCTAGTTGCTAAATTGGTGACTCACCAAGAAGCACCATCAAATTCACAATAATTAACAATGGGTGGCTTAGAAAAACTGTCGAGCCTTCAGCGACGAGTTTATGGCGAGTCACTGGGGAAACAATGGCAATTAATGCTGCGCGTACTCAAGTATCTTGTTTTGGGAGCTTTGTATCAAAACTGACGACCCATAATGAACAGCTTTAAATGGTGGCTCATGTATGGCGCGAGGGAAAGAACCTGCGAAATTATCCTTGCTAACTTGTAGTCTTATCTCAAATCAGCATAATGCTTCGAGCTGTTAAGCTTAACGCTATTGTTTACGGCCGCGGTTTGCGGCACTAACCAGTACTTGTGGTTAATTAAGTCATTACAATGCACTCGCTCAGCAGCTTATAGTGTGGCCTTACTACATTGTTTTATAACGCTCCCTAACACCTTGATTAAGGATTGATTCTCCCTTTGACTCGCTCCCGCCAACCGACATCAAAGCATGCTCCCTCTAAAGAAATAGTGGCTAAGCCTGCTGCCGCAAAAGGCGCTGCTGCGGTGAGCCGACTTGCGTCTGAAGTGCAACGCGCATTTTTGCCCGATGGAGTATTGTCTAAGCACATTCAAGGGTTTAGTGCGCGAACAAGCCAAATGCAAATGGCGCAGCAAGTGAGTGAGGCGATAGCGTCTAAGAGTAATGTGGTGATTGAGGCGGGCACAGGGGTGGGTAAAACCTTTGCATATTTGATCCCCGCGATATTGAGCGGCAAGCAAGTTATCGTCAGTACGGGCAGTAAAAATCTGCAAGAGCAGTTGTTTTTTAAAGACTTACCCGCACTGGTCGCCATGTTGGGAATTGAGCCCAAACTGGCGCTGCTAAAGGGGCGCAATAATTATCTGTGCCAGTGGCGACTCGATAAGCAAATGAGCGAGGCGACACATATCGATGCGCGTTTGTTGGATGATTTGTTGAAAATCAATCAGTGGGCGAGCACCTGTAAAGATGGTGATATTGGCGGTTTAACCTCAGTACCTGAGAATTCCTCGGCGCTGCCGCTCGTGGTCAGTACCAAAGAAAGCTGTATTGGTAAGCGCTGCGATTTTTATGATGCCTGCTTTACCCGCAAGGCGCGCAGCCGAGCCATGGATGCCAAAATTATTGTGGTTAACCACCATTTATTTTTCGCCGATAGCGTACTGAAAGACACGGGCTTTGCCGAGTTACTGCCCGATCCCGACGTAGTGATTTTCGATGAAGCGCATTTATTGCCCGATATTTGCGTTAACTATTTTGGCCAGCAATGTTCTAGTCGCACTATCGATGATTTTATTCAAAAGCTACTCGCTATTTATCAGACCGAACTCAGTGACACGGGGCAACTCGCCCAATTTTGTCAGCGTTGCCTCGCTAAATTAAGTGACTGGCATAATCAGTTATATTCCTGCGGTGAATCCGACTGGCGTTTAGTGCTGGGCAATAAAGCGCTCGCTGCGGCGTCATGGGATTTATTAGCGGAATTAACTGCGCTGCAAAATTTATTAATGGCCCATATTGGCCGCAGTGAATTGTTAGATGATATCGCCATCAACTTGGCGGAGCTGAATAACAAGCTCAGTGTGTTTTTTAACTGTGATAATAATCTGGCTGCCTACAGCATTGAATTTGGTAGTCGTTTTGTGGTGCTGCGAATTTCACCCATCAATATTGCCCGTGAGTGCCAGCAGTTATTTGTGCCGGAAACCAGCTGGATATTTACTTCGGCAACTTTGCAGGTTAATCGCAGCCTTACCCATTTCGCCCGAGAAATGGGCATCGTCGATGCGCAGCAAAGCATTCTCGACAGTCCCTTTGATTATCCGCGCCAAGCGGTATTTTGTGTGCCAAGACAACTTGGCAGCGTAACCAATCAACAGCAAGCGTTAAAACAGCTGGTGGAGGTGTGCGTACAAGCGATAGAAGCGGCGCAGGGACGGACTTTTATTTTATTTACCAGCCATAAAATGCTCGAACAAGCGGCGCTGGCACTGCGAACTCGCACTCATTATCCGCTGCTGGTACAAGGCCAAGCGGGTAAACAGAGTCTGCTGACTAAGTTTCGCCAACTCGGCAATGCGGTGTTGCTCGGTACCAGCAGTTTTTGGGAAGGGGTGGATGTGCGCGGTAAATTGTTAAGCTGCGTGATTATCGACAAATTACCTTTTGTGTCGCCCGATGAGCCCCTGTATCGCGCCCGAGCTGATAATGTGAGTCGTCAGGGACTCGATCCTTTTACTGAAGTCTCGTTACCTCAGGCGATTATTGCGCTGAAACAAGGTGTTGGCCGCCTTATTCGTGATGAAAAAGATCGCGGTGTGCTGATCCTTTGTGATAATCGCATTGTGAATCGCTATTACGGCCAAGCCTTTTTAAACTCACTGCCGCCAATGGCGCGCACCCGTGACCTAGATAAAGCGCTGGAATTTTTAAGACAGATCCCTTAGAGCTGCTCCCTTAAAGCCGATCACTTAAAACAAATCCCTTAAGGCAGCTCGCTTGGGGAAGTGTTCTAAAAGTTCGAAAGCTTACAACGAATTCATAAAAAATGGGCTTGCGATAGTTTCGCAAGCCCATTTTCACCTTAATAACCCCATGTGTGTGGCAGATTGCCGATTAGAAATTTGCCGTTACGCCCGCATAAATACTGCGGCTCTTTTGAATGTAATCAAGATCGGTAGCCACTTGGTCGCGCTCAGCATCCGTTAGGTTAGTGACGCCGAGTTTGACTCTGAACATAGGATTAATTTGGTAATTTGCCCCTAGGTCGAGTGAACCATAACCTTCTGATTTTACATTGGTGCGTAGATACTGATCGCCAGTGTAGTGGTAGGCGATAAAGGTGGATAAGCCCTCCAATGCCTGCCATTGCAGTTTAAGGTTGTAGATGTCATCCGGCGTTAGGGTAAAAGGCGCGCCATTTTGCTTATCTTCGGCATCGGTTTTACTGTAATTACCGCTAAAGCTTACTGTGTCGCTTACATCGTACCAAGCCTGTAGTTCCCAGCCGGTGATCTTGGCTTCGTTCACGTTTTGGTAAGTTAACACTGCGCCGGGCGTTCTACCCCAAGTTTCTGTGATGATTTTATTTTCCACATCGTTGTGGAAGTAGGTGATTGAGCCACCAAAATCCGTGGTTTGATATTGGGTCGATAACTCGTAGTTCACTGAGGTTTCGGCTTGTAAATCTGGATTGCCCGCGACGGTACAGGCGCCGCGACAAGCTGGGATAATATAATCGGCTTGGGATTGCGACATATTCGGCGCTTTAAATGCCTTACCACCGCCACCTTTGATCACCCATTCAGAGCTTAAGTTATACACCAAATACAGGCGTGGGCTAAATTCGGTGCCGTACACATCGTGGTGATCGACACGCCCGCCTAAGGTGATATTGAGTTCGCCTAAGCTAAATTCATCTTGCAGATACAAGGCTGACTGGCTGTCGTCTAAGGTGCCATCACCCAAAATATTGCGGCTGTTTTCAAGCTGAGTCCAACGGTATTCCGCGCCGCTGGTTAACATGTGATCCCCCAGTAAGACTGTGGTTTGGCCGTCGAGATTGTGGTTGGTTTGGGTGATATGCCCAATCTCGGCGATCAGCGCTGAGTCGTCGGTAACCTCAACATTTTCATAGTAATAGCGCAGGCGAGTATCACCAAAATTCCAGTGGCCATTGTGGGTTAAACCTGAGCTTATCCGCTCGGCTTGTTGGTTATTGGTGAGGATAGTGCCGTAGTTATTCCAATCCGACTCGCGTTCGTCGTTGGCGTAACTTAAGTCAAATTGCAGATCTTGTTGGCTATCAATCAACCATTGCAGGTTAGCGAGGGCGCTGATTTCATCTCTGTCTTCTAGCGCATCGATTGGGGGCTTTAAGTCTGAACGCCATGCATCGCGTTTATTGCTGTCGATGATTAAGTTTGCCAGTAATTTATCTTTGATCAGCGCGCCGCTGGTGTAGAAATTGTACTTAGTGCTGTCGCCACCTTTGCCGCTGGTGGGCGTATCGTATTGCACGCCGACACTGGTCTGCCAGTCGTCAGTGGGTTGGCGCAAAATCACGTTAACCACGCCACCTAAAGCTTCGGAGCCATAAAGGGATGACATAGGCCCGCGCACGACTTCGATACGCTCAATCGCAGACATGGGAATGGATGATAAGTCAAAATCGTTACCATAACTTGAGGTTAGCGCTTCGCGGGAGTTGACTCGGCGGCCGTTGATTAAGATCAGCGTGTAGTCCGAATCCAGTCCGCGCAGGCTAATTTCATTGCGACCATAGGGCGTGCCTTCGCTGATGTTCACGCCCTGTAAATAACGCACTGCACTGGCCAGATCGTCGATCACTAGCGCTTCGAGTTCACTGCGATTTATCACAGACACAGAAGCGGGCGCCGACAGTTCCGAATGCTGAGTTTGCGTAGCTGTGATCACCATACGTTCCATTTCTGGCGTGGCATCTTGGGGAGCTGCGGCAGTTGCCCATGCAGCGGGTAACAACAGGCTTAAGCCAATGGCGCGCGATAGCAGGCTCAGTTTAGGTGACAGAGCTGCACCGGATGTATGACTTGTTTTGCGAGTACGGCAGATAAAGCGGGACATATCATTCTTCCTTGGATAATTTCGGCGAATGATAATTATTCTTAAATATTGCTTCAAGATCTAAGATCGCGCTTATGTGTAAATACCATGTAAATTTCACTCTTTGATAACAGTATGATGGTGGGTATGTCAGTTGTGGATCGCAGCTTGCACCACGAAACTGACACTTTTATTTGATCTTTGGTGTTCACCGTTTTGCAGTTTTGCAATGGGTAATTGTGATGGTCTAGCCGACTTTGTCATTGTGTGGCGCAAACAGGGCGAACAGTGGAAAGCCACCCGAGTGCTGAGCTATGGGCACAGAACTGCTGAGGCCAAAACGGACTAAACTAAAGCTAGCTTTTAACAAGAAACGAGCCCCTAACAAAAACTAGCCTCTAACAAAATGCTAGCCCCTAACAAAATGCAGCAGTCGATTATTGGCGGGCATAGCGACATCTTGCTTGAGTGTTAAGCCTTGCTCGCTGGCTAAACTGCAAATCCATTCGATATTGCGAATGCCGCTGGCGGGATCGCGCTGTTTTAAAAAGCTATCGAATTGGCGATTGCTGTCACTGCTAAATTCGCCTTGGTAGTTAAAGGGGCCGTAAATGCACAGGGTCTTGAGTTGGGGGAGATACAGACCAAGGCCAGTAAAAAACGCTTCAACCATATTTTTGCTCATAATATGCAAAGTGTTCGCAGTAAATACGCCATCAATATCAGGTGTTAATCCCTCCACCGGCCATGGCGCGGTAACATCAAGGATAAGCGGTAAAGCTAGATTTGCCGCTGCTTTTAATAGCCCGCCTTCTTGCTCACACCTTGCGCTAATGATCTCAATATACTCAGCTTTATCGCTGGTTTGCCAGATTAAATGGGGAAGATTTGTTGCAAAAAATACGGCATGTTGGCCTGTGCCACTGCCGATTTCGAGCACATGTTGGTTGAGTGAGAATGCCTGCGTTAATACGGCTAAAATCGGCGCTTTGTTGTTTTCGCACGCTTGTGAAAACGGCAGTTGGCTAAGTGGCTGGGCAATTGGCAATCGTGGCATAATGGACTCTAGGTTGCTGAGATAAAAAGAGGATGACGCCGCACAAGCCTATCTTAAACCAGCAAAAAGCATAAGGCTTAAAAGATAAAATGAGCCACGCCTTAATATTCGGCGCCTAAGCTCATGTTCTTAATCTCTGGCTCCTTAATCTCTAGCTCCATAATCACAGGGCCGCCATTTCAGATACTTTCATCTCAAGCTTTTCGATTTCAGGCTCGTCAAGCAGAAACCAGCCCAACTCCCTTTGTTATGTCCAGCAAGCGGTTAACTCAATCCACTATTGACCTCGATCTTAACTCAGATATACTCTCAAATTCTGAACGCGTGTAAAAAATATAAAACAACCGTCGGCGGAAAACGTGTTAACACTCGCGCCTATAAACTAAGACTCAACACCCATTACCAGCACACAGCTTTTAATATTTAACTTTCAACATCAAGGAATGACTATGCCAGCAGAGCGTTGCGCCTCCTACTACAATGCCACCATAAACCAAGAGTCGAATTATCCTGAGTTAGAAGGTGACATTCGCGTCGATGTGGCGATTGTCGGTGGTGGGTTTACCGGTGTAGCAACGGCGTTGGAATTGTCCGAGAAGGGCTACAAGGTGGCACTGGTTGAAGCTAACAAAATTGCGTGGGGCGCAACCGGACGCAACGGCGGGCAGGTGACCGGTAGTTTGTCTGGCGATGCTGCGATGACAAAACAACTGCGCCGCCAGATTGGCAATGAAGCTGAAGATTATGTGTGGAATTTACGTTGGCGCGGCCATGACATTATTAAAAATCGGGTGGCCAAGTACGGCATAGAGTGTGATTTAAAATTTGGTCATATCCAAACCGCTTACCAGATGCAGCACATGCAGGAGCTCAAGGCGATGCATGATGAAGCGCAGCGTCGCGGCATGGGGGAGTTTATGACGCTGGTATCAGCCGATGAAATGCCCGCCTATTTAGGCTCACCCTTGTATCACGGCGGCTTAGTTAATCGACGCAACATGCATTTGCACTCAGTCAATTTATGCCTGGGTGAAGCCCGCGCCGCAGCAGGTCTTGGGGCGTTGATCTTTGAACACTCGCCCGTGCTCGATATTGAGGAGGGCGATCTTGCTACCGTTGTCACCGCCAAGGGAAAAGTGCGCGCCAATAGCGTGCTGATCGCGGGGAATGCCTACCATAAACTCGCGCGCCCTCAACTGCGTGGCATGTTATTTCCAGCGTCCTTAGGCAATTGTGCCACGGCGATTCTGCCCGATGAGATCGCTTCGCAGATTAATCCGCAGGATTTAGCCGTGTACGATTGTCGCTTTGTGCTGGATTACTATCGCCTGACCGCAGATAAACGGTTGATGTTCGGTGGCGGCACTAACTACAGCGGCCGCGATCCTAAAAATGTGGCGGCGGAATTACGGCCTGCAATTGAGCGCACGTTTCCGCAATTAAAGGGTGTTGATATCGAATTTGCCTGGGCGGGAATGGCAGGAATTGTGATTAACCGTATCCCGCAGCTCGGCAAAGTATCGCCTAATGTATTCTACTGCCAAGGATATTCTGGGCATGGGGTGGCGACATCACACATTATGGCTGAGATCATGGCCAATGCGATGGACGGACAATTGCGTGAATTTGATCTGTTTGCCGGCATGCGCCATATCCGTATTCCGTTAAATGAATGGTTCGGCAATCAAGCGCTGGCGTTAGGCATGTTGTATTACACTTTACGGGAAAACTGGCGCTAGTTTGCGGCGTCTTGTCTGTTATCGCTTCGTTTGTTCAATATGCTCAATAACAGACGGCACCACAATACACCTCTCAGCAATAGATTGTTCAACAACAGGCGCTTCACAAGATGCTGTTAGCAACAAACTGGTCAACAAACGATCGCTCAACAACACATTAGTCCTGTTCGATGAGTTTTTCGGCGAGATAATCGACTAATACGCGGATCTTGGCCGACAGGTGGCGGTTTTGCGGATAGAGCGCCCAAATGCCTTCTTTGGCTTCGCGGTGACCGTCGAGTAAGGACAGTAAATGTCCTGCATTTATATCATCTTCAATATAATAATCAGGCAGTTGAACTATCCCTATGCCTTTTAGTGCCGCATCCCTTAATGCGTAGCCGCTGTTACAATTGAGATTGCCACGGACTTTGATATTACGCTCGCGGCCATTTTCCACAAAGCGCCAGTAATTATGATTACCGATCAAACAATTGTGCTGGCTAAGCTCTGATAGCGTATGGGGCTGGCCGTATTTTTCCACATAACTCGGTGAGGCGGCCACATAGTGAGTACGGCTGCTTAAGGGTTTGGCCATTAAACTCGAGTCGGCGAGTTTGCCGAGGCGAATGGCCAGATCGTAACCACCTTCAATCAAGTCCAAGGTGCGATTAGTGAGGTCGACACTAAACTCAACACTGGGATATTGCACCATAAAATCATTGAGTAACGGCATGATAAATTTCTCGCCATAGGCCACGGGCGCCGTGAGTTTGACTAAGCCTTGGGGTGAGTCCTTTAGGTTTGAGATGGCGCGCTCGGCTTCTTCCAACCCGGTTTGTAATTGGCGGCAATGACGATAATAAATGGTGCCTTCTTCGGTTAGCGACACTTTACGAGTAGTGCGGTAAAACAGCTTAGTGCCGAGGCGATTCTCTAAGGCGCTGACTTGGCGGCTCACGTGGGCGGTGGAGATATTCAGTCGCTGCGCCGCTAAGGTAAAACTTTCAGCCTCAGCCACTGCGACAAACTCAGAAATGCCATCCCAGAGATACATTGTTGTTACTCAGTAAAAATGAATTGCTTGAATACTAGATTGTCTCTCGCTGAGAAACAAATACAATCTTATTATTAATTAGCATCAGTGCAGTCGCATCAGTGCAATGGGCATCAGCGTATGCAGAGTCGGTATGTTTGAGCCAATATGTTTGAACCAAGATGCTTTAGCTTAAGTAGAATCGATTACAACAATAATTTTCTCTTATTACCTATCAAGGGACGGTAACAATGTCGAACGAAAAACCGCAGTTTATTAAATCAAAGGCCGCTGTTGCTTGGGGACCAGGACAACCACTGAAGATTGAAGAAGTGGATGTGATGTTACCAAAAGCGGGCGAAGTCTTAGTGCGCATTGTGGCCACGGGCGTGTGTCACACGGACGCGTTTACCTTGAGCGGTGACGATCCTGAAGGGGTATTCCCAGCGATTCTAGGTCACGAAGGCGGCGGTATCGTTGAGCAAGTGGGCGAGGGCGTGACTAGCGTGCAAGTGGGCGATCATGTGATCCCACTTTATACTCCCGAGTGCGGCGAGTGTAAGTTCTGCCTATCGGGCAAGACTAACCTGTGCCAAAAAATTCGTGCGACCCAAGGTAAAGGCTTAATGCCCGATGGCACCACGCGTTTTTATCTCGATGGCAAACCTATTTTCCATTACATGGGCTGCTCGACCTTCTCTGAATATACTGTGCTGCCTGAAATCTCATTGGCGAAAGTCAATAAGAGCGCGCCATTAGAAGAAATTTGTCTGTTAGGTTGTGGCGTGACTACCGGCATGGGCGCTGTGATGAACACGGCCAAAGTGGAAGAAGGCGCAACCGTGGCGATTTTCGGCCTCGGCGGTATCGGTTTATCGGCGATCATTGGGGCGACGATGGCAAAAGCCAGCCGCATTATCGCCATTGATATCAACGAATCTAAGTTCGAGTTAGCCAAAAAACTCGGCGCGACCGATTGCATCAACCCTAAATTACTCGATAAGCCCATCCAAGAGGTGATCGTTGAAATGACCGACGGCGGCGTAGATTACTCATTTGAGTGTATCGGCAACGTCAACGTGATGCGCAGCGCTTTAGAGTGTTGTCATAAGGGCTGGGGCGAGTCGGTAATCATAGGTGTTGCCGGTGCAGGGCAAGAGATTTCAACCCGTCCATTCCAATTAGTTACTGGCCGCGTGTGGCGCGGTTCTGCTTTTGGCGGTGTGAAAGGGCGCTCGGAACTGCCACACATTGTTGAGCGTTACTTAGCTGGTGAGTTCAAGCTCGATGACTTTATCACCCACACTATGGGACTTGAGCAAATCAATGAAGCGTTCGAGTTGATGCACCAAGGTAAGAGCATCCGTAGCGTGATCCATTTTGATAAATAAGCGGTTTCGCACGCTAACTTGATGCTTCAGCTTGATGTGACAAACCAGCAGGCAGGTGCAAATCTGTCTGCTGTGTTGCACAGAGCAGATGACAAACGCTAAGACAAATGCCATGACTAACTCTAAGACAAGCGCTATGACCAAGCGCTAACAGATTGAGCTTAAAAGGACTTGTATGACCATAGAAAATATCAGTTGTAACAAGAGTTTCGGCGGTTGGCATAAGCAATATCGCCATCAATCTCAGTCGTTAAACTGCGAGATGCGCTTTGCTATTTATCTGCCACCTGAAGCGGTGAATAAACCTGTGCCTGTGCTGTATTGGCTCTCAGGCCTAACCTGCACAGATGAAAACTTTATGCAGAAGGCGGGCGCCCAGCGGATGGCGGCTGAACTTGGGATGGCGATTGTCGCCCCTGATACCAGCCCTCGCGGTGACGATGTGCCCGATGCGGCGGACAAAGCCTACGATTTAGGCTTAGGCGCGGGGTTTTACCTCAATGCGACCAAAGCACCGTGGAATCGTCATTACAAAATGTACGATTACATAGTCCACGAGTTGCCGGCGTTGATTGAAGCCCATTTTCCTGTGACTACCCAGCGCGCTATATCAGGCCATTCGATGGGCGGTCATGGTGCTTTGGTGATAGGCCTGAGTAATCCGCACAGATACAGCTCCATTTCGGCCTTTAGCCCGATTTCGAATCCGAGTAATGCGCCTTGGGGCATTAAAGCCTTCAGTGAGTACTTAGGTGAGAATCGTGAACATTGGCGCCAGTATGATGCATGCGAGTTGCTTAAGCTCGCGATTAGCGAAGTGCCAGTACTGATTGACCAAGGTGAAGCTGACAGCTTTTTAGACACCCAATTAATGCCACAATCGCTGGTGGATATCGCCCATACCAAGGGTTATCCCTTAGATGTGCGGATGCAGCCGGGGTACGATCACAGCTACTACTTTATCGCGAGCTTTATTGAAGAACACCTTAAGTTCCATAGTTTGTACTTTAAGGCCTGAATCGTCGATTCAGCATTCATGCCGATGAGCTAAAACAAAAATGCCGCAACTTTGTGAGTGGCGGCATTTTTTATGGTGCGATTTAAGCGATTAGTGGGAGTGAACTAACACTCAGCACTTAGCACTCAACAATGTTTACCGCTAGACCGCCTTTGGCGGTTTCTTTGTATTTGCTGCGCATGTCTCTGCCGGTATCCATCATGGTTTTGATCACTTTATCCAGTGAAACCTTATGGTTACCATCACCACGTAGGGCCATACGAGAGGCGTTGATCGCCTTGATCGCGCCCATGGCATTACGTTCGATGCATGGTACTTGCACTAGACCGCCCACAGGATCGCAGGTTAAACCTAAGTTATGTTCCATGCCGATTTCAGCTGCGTTTTCAACGTGCTCAACCGTGCCGCCCATGATTTCAGTCAGTGCGCCTGCGGCCATAGAACAGGCTACGCCGACTTCACCTTGACAACCGACTTCGGCGCCAGATATTGAGGCATTTTTCTTGTACAAAATACCAATTGCGGCGGCGGTTAATAGGTAACGGGCGCAGACATCAATATCCACTTCTTGTACGAAAGTATCGTAGTAGCATAATACTGCTGGGATAATTCCCGCAGCGCCGTTTGTGGGTGCTGTCACTACGCGATCGCCGGCTGCATTTTGCTCATTGACCGACAGGGCGAATAAATCGACCCAATCCATAGCGGTTAATGGATCGACATTGTTACGGCCTTCGGCTTTCAAACGACGGTACAGGGCAGGGGCGCGGCGACGCAGTTTTAAGCCGCCAGGTAAAATGCCTTCCTTCTGATAGCCGCGTTCGATACAGGTTTTCATGGTCTGCCAAATGTTCCACAGCTTGGCTTTGACTTCATCTTCGGTGGCTAAACTCAGTTCGTTCGCCATCATCAAAGAAGAAATACTCAGACCTTGTTCGCCACACAATTCTAATAATTGCGCTGCGCTGCCAAAATCAAAAGGTGCCGCTTCGATTTGTGATGCTGGGGATGCGTTACGTTGGCTGATTTCGTCTTCATCTAAGATAAAGCCGCCGCCGACAGAATAATAAGTACGCTCGAAAAGACACTCATTTTTACAATAAGCGTACAGGGTCATGGCGTTGGCGTGTGCTGGCAAGGTTTTGCGTCTGTGGTAAGTAATGCCTTGCTCGCGGGTAAATTTAACCACTTTGCCACAGTGCAGGGTTAAGGTTTCGTCCTTAGAGACGTGCTCTAAAATGCCGTCGATACTGTCAGTGTCTACGGTTTCTGGATCTTCACCCATTAAGCCTAAAATCACTGCTTTGCCCGTGCCGTGGCCTTTGCCTGTTTGGCCGAGGGAGCCAAAGAGCTCGGCTCTTAATTCATCAATCTGGGTCACGAGTCCTGAGTCAGTCAGGTTTTGCATAAAAATTTTGCCCGCTTTCATTGGGCCGACGGTATGTGAACTCGATGGACCTATGCCGATCTTGAACATGTCAAATACGCTAATCATGATAGAAGTCCTGTTGTGTCTTGTTTATTATTTTAGTCTGAGTGCATGGGATTGCTCGCTCTGCAGATTGAAGCACGCTAATCTTCAACGTGAACTCTGGTCAATGGCGGCGCTCTTTCATGCGAAATCTGCTTGTGTGATACTCTAACCTCAGTATCCCATAGATTAGTGTGACAATTCACATTAGTTTTTTTAATTCGATATAGTTCGGATAAGCTGAACTTAATTGGGACTTTTTTGCTGGCCATTTTATGGCCAAGAATACAGGCTTTAAAAGCGCTACAAGGGCAGATGGTTCGCTTTTTTGAGCATTTTTGTGAGCGCGGACTACTTATGGCTTGAGTGGTTATTTTTTGAGTATTAATGAAAATTTTTAGGGAGAAGTATGAGCTATTTAATGTTGGACCTACTGTCGTTGGACGTCAGTGAGGCAGAATCTGAGATGCTACGCCATCCACAGGTGGGTGGTTTAATTCTATTTTCCCGCAATTTTTCAAGCCGTGATCAGTTGATCCGTCTGGTACAACAGATACGCCAAATCCGCCCTGAACTATTAATTGCCGTCGATCATGAGGGCGGTCGAGTACAACGCTTCCGCGATGGCTTTACCGTTATTCCCGCCATGGGCGACATTTTACCTGCGGCAAAAGGTGATATAGCGTTAGCCAAACGCTGGGCCTGTGAGCTGGGTTTCTTGATGGCGATTGAACTACTGGCCTGCGATATCGATTTAAGTTTTGCGCCCGTATTGGACTTAAACGGCGTGAGTCAAGTCATCGGTAAACGCAGCTTTAGCCCAGAGCCCGCTGAGGTCATTACACTGGCCGAAAGCTTTATTGCGGGTATGGCCGCCGCAGGCATGGGCGCTGTGGGTAAACATTTCCCCGGACACGGCAGTGTGGTGGCGGATTCGCACTACGAGAAACCCATTGATGAGCGTGATGCCGAGGCGATTTTTGCAAAGGATATCCTGCCGTTTAAAGATTTGATCGCAAAAGAGAAGTTATTAGGCGTGATGCCCGCGCACGTGGTTTATCCTAAAGTCGACCCCAACTCTGCGGGCTTCTCTGAATACTGGCTAAAACAAGTGCTGCGCAAAGAGCTTGGCTTTAATGGGGTGATTTTCTCCGACGATCTTGGCATGCAAGGCGCAGGATTTGCGGGCGATTACCGTGCAAGGGCCAGCGCGGCGTTAGCTGCCGGCTGCGATATGATTTTGGTGTGCAATGACAATGCGGGCGTGATGTCGCTGCTGGATGGCTTTACATGGCCAGCGAGCGCGCCGCAGTATCCAGCAAGTTTACTTAAACCCAATGCCGCACAAACGGCCGCAGCGCTCGATAATACCGCCCGTTGGGAAAACGCGAAGCAGCTTGCCGAGCAAATTTGTTTGGCCCAACAGGCGAAAGTTTGATGTAGCGCAAGGTGTGAGATCACTCTTTTGCTAGGGTTAGTTAATTCACTGTAATCAAAAATGATTAAAAGGCCTTGATATGATTTTCTATCTTCATGGATTTGATGCGACTAGCCCAGGTAATCACGAAAAAATGCGTCAGCTGCAATTTATCGACCCTGATGTACGTTTGATCAGTTACAGCACCTTGCATCCTAAGCACGACATGCAACACTTGCTCAAGGAAGTCGCTAAGCAAATGAAGCATAGCGACGATCCCGCGCCGTTAATGGTCGGCGTGGGACTTGGCGCTTATTGGGCCGAGCGCATTGGTTTTTTAAATGGGCTTAAATCTGTGCTGATTAATCCTAATTTGCACCCAGAAGATAATATGCAGGGCAAGATTGATCGCCCAGAAGAATATGCCGATATTGCCAATAAGTGCGTGTCGCAATTTCGTGAAAAGAATACTCACAAGGCCATGTGCATATTTTCTGTGAATGATGAGATGTTCGATAATCAGCAACTCGCCAGTGAATTAAGCGCCTATTATTCGATTGATTGGGATGACGTTCAACCCCACAAATTCCCCCAACTCGCTGCCCATCTGCCCAAAATAAAAGCCTTTAAGTTGGCTTGATTGATATCGATTGAATAAAAGTATCACTCCTCTTTTTCTATTTAAGAGGGGAGTGGGTTTGTCTCATCGGCTATTCCGCCTTATGGTTTGGCTTTCGTACTTCATGTGGCGGACATATGACTGTGACTATTGGGGATAGATTAAGTAGGATTTTAGTGTTGGCTGATATCCCCGCATATAGGCTTGCCATGGTATTTACTCACCGACGCGCTGCTAGTCCATCCTTGGATGCTCGACCGCCCCGTCCATGGGGCGGACGGTCGTCTCGCCAATCACCATGGCTCACCTTTCGTGCATTCACGTAACCTGTAGATTTAAAAGACATACGCAACACACTTTGGGACAGAAACCAGTTAGAGCAATCAGTCTAACTCGGTGCGATTGATTAGCAAATCTATGTCTATTTTTTAATGCAGTAAGCAATATTCCTAGTCACAATAAGTTAACTAATGAAGTTAAATAATTCTGTGGGCATCAACGCGGCACTTTTTTATCAGATTTATCCCCGCTTTCTTTTCAAACAGAAAAATCACGATACTGTACAGTCATTTACCTTAAGTTATAAACATGTCATATTACCTTTGATTTCCTATTTACTCTGCCAAAATCTAAAAAACTATGACTAAAAAAATTCCAAATACAGATTTGCTAAAGGTTTTCAATACTAATGATGATGCAGGCAGAGACGAGTCTAGCTCAACTCTTAAATATGACTCTCTAACGTCTAAACTAAAGAATGATAAAAGCACGATACCTTATTTTGAAGCGCTGGATTTTGCATTCTCACAAGATGACGTAAAGAATATTGCCGTTACAGGGCCTTATGGTTCAGGAAAGAGCACCGTCATTGAGTCCTTTCTTTCGCTTCATAAAAAAATACTTTCGGTAAATGTCTCCTTGGCCGGATTTAATATTGCAGGAATAGAGGCAAAGCATGATCCCCGAGAAGTAGAACTCAGTATTCTCCAGCAAATTCTTTATAAAGTGGATAGGGATACTGTTCCAGACTCTCGTATTGACCGTATTCAAGATCGAAATGATAAGCATGTCTTAAAGCTTTTTATATCATTAGCTAAAATTTCTATACCAATACTGGTATTAGTAGCTTTAATTTTTACTGACGCTAGCGGTCAATTTCTTTTTCTTCCAGTGAGTTTAGAGGACTCGCTCAAAGAGCATTTTATTTTAAGAGCTATAGCCATCGGCATGTTATTCCTTATGGCCCTTTATTATTTGACCCAGTCAGCTTCTAGAGCAGGGTTCTTCGACAAGAAGCTAAAGCTTAGTAAAATAGCCTTTCTATCCGGTGATACTGAAGTTCAGGAACAGGAGTCCCCTTCTTCACTTCTTAATACATGTCTTGATGAGATTGTGTACTTTTTTTCTCGTTCCAAATACAGGACTGTAGTATTTGAAGATCTCGACAGATTAGGGACATCCGACATATTCGTAAAACTTCGAGAAATCAATAAAATAGTTAACAACAATCGAAAGAATAACGAACCTGTTAGATTTATATATGCAGTCAAGGATGATATTTTTCTTGGAGCAGATGTAAGAACTAAGTTCTTTGACTTCATTGTCCCTATTGTACCGATAATGGATAGCCGCAATGCTTACAGCATCCTAAAAAGCAAAATCCTTCAATTTCCAGAAGAACACATTCAATGTCTACGAGGGGCCTCTCAATATATTATTGACATGCGCTCACTTCAAAATATTACTAACGAATACAACCTGTTTATGGATATTGTAGACAATCAGTCCAACAAACCTAAGCTTTTCGCATTAATCTTTTATAAAAATCTTTTTGCTCTTGATTACAACCTCGTCGATAAAAAGCTTGGTATTTTATATTCTTATATGCGTGATTTTCGCACTAAGAAACTGCATGTTGGCCATTTCTCGAATCTCGATACACAATTAGCACTACTTGAAAATAAACTTGATAGTGCAAAGAGTGAGTTAAGAGCTACCTCTACAGATGTTCGTGATGAAATACTATCCCGCTTGATTCCTAAAAACCTAAGACCTCATTATTTTTTTTGGAAGCAAAATGTACAAGGCTATTCCTACAACTGGATAATGCAAGACTCAGATAGCTTAGTTTCAAATGAAGAGGCTTTCATCGACTTATTTTCAACAGACAATATTTGTTTAGGACCTAACAATAAGCAAACACAAGTCTCACTAGAACCACAAGAGATTCGTAAAATCGTCGAGGAATATAAGGAAAGAAAAGAGTTAACGCGGGAGGCTAGAGCCAATGTTATTAAACAGTTACAGCAGGATATTTCTGAAGTCCGAAAGAACATTCGTAGACGAAATGAAATAACCCTTTCAGAGTTAACGCTACTTAATGGGCAGGAAGTATTTAACTCACTAGCAAGTGACTACATAAAAGCTATCAATGACGTAAACATTCTTTCTAAAGAACAAGAAAGAACAGTGCTCGACAGCCTTAAATATGGCGGTTTTGATGCGCTTTACTACCTGATAATTAATGGTTATCTGATGCAAGATTTTATGATGTACCGATCCATTTTCCATAAGGGATCGATATCAGCTGAAGATAATGAGTATATCAAAAAAGTCGGTCTACATATTAGCCACTTGGAAGCCAATGACTCTTGTATTATCGAGAATGTTACCGACGTTACGAGAGAACTCATCGAAAACTCTTACACTCATCGTGACGGTGCACTTCATCACCAAGTGTTAGCTTACCTTCTTCATAATAATACCGCAGTCTTTGACGATATTATCAACAGCCTTTTAAGCAGAAAAAGCGAGGAAGTTATCTCAGTAATGGAAATTATTGATCAACGATTTGAAGATCAGAAGAATTTTGATTATTTTATAATTTCCGCAACAAAAATTGCTGAACACCAAGACAAAATGCTAAAGGTGCTACAAGAAACCGAAAAAACTCTGCTGCATACACGAATCATTACGTCCATGATGGTCTATTCAGATTTAAGCAAGTCTCACAGACAAAGCGAATTCAAGCAATATATTCAGTTTTGTGGTTGGAGCCTAGTTTATGAACTCGAATTACAGCAAGTTGCTCTATTCATGAACAATGCTAAATTATTAAAAGTAATGTTCGACAATGTGGAAGTGACGAGCGAAGTCGGACAGGCAGCCGCTGAATTTATTGCTGACAATTGTATGTATGTTCTTAGCAAAGAGAACTTCTGTAGCCTAGTCGTAGCAAAAATAAATCAGGAAGACTTACTTACTGAAGAAGTTGCCAACTCACCCTGGTATTTACTTCTGAAATACAATCTCAGAATAATTAAAGATTATGTAGATTCAAACATCAACAGCTTTGTTAAAGAGATTTTCCTATTCTCCACCGAAGGTCGCGAAAGTGTACTAGCTATGCTCAATAATGAGGATGTTGACATAAACCTTAAAGCCGAAATCATAACTCATATGGATTTTATCGTGAAAGGGCATTTTGAAGTATTAAATAGCGCTCCATTAAATGCCGATGAGAACTCACTCACACTCCATGACTTATTGTATAAACATGACAGAGTAGCACCTAACTGGTCGCCTTTGATTAAATACGTTAGCACTAAATGCAATCCACATGTTCTACACGACTACCTAGCTCGTCATGCAGAAGTCTTGTCAAGTGAAAACTCACAACCGCCCAAAGAAGTGTCAGATGACATCTATAGCAAGATTGTTTGTGATTCTAGTTTCACTGAAGATGTTTACAGGCTTATAACCTCACAACTGTTTATCCCTTATGACTTGCTGGATGAAAGAATATCGGTCAACAATTTAAGACAGTTAGTAAAAAACGAAAAACTTCCGTTGGATATGGATAGCTATCTTCATATTCTGTATCACTTTCCAGTATCTTCCAGTAATTTAGAGTTTATATTATTTTGGTTTGGAAAATACCAAAGTGAACTAGCTGAAAACATGAGCTTCTATATGAGGAGAGAAGAAGACAATGAAGCTTTTAATCAACTACTTAGAGAATCTATAACTTCAAGTGAACTTAGCGATGAGTTGAGTGCAAAAATCATTTGTGAATTTATTACACTATCTAATACTTCTACTCTAGATGAAGTTAATGTGCCTCTTTCGGTATTGAGGATGGTTTTAAAATCATCTAAACCGGATCCATTTAAGTTAACTTTATTGAGTCGATATGCCCGAAACTATCAAAGCACAAAAATCGAACTTTTAGATCTTCTTAATTATCTTGATGAAAAAGAAGTCAGAAAAGTGCTTACGCAAAAAGTTCAGGCTACTTTTCAAACGATGATGGCAGATCAGGTTATTGAATTTCTATCTGTACTTAAGGCTCGACATTTCATCACTCAATACACAGATAATGGAAACGGAAGAATAGTAATAAAGATTGGAGCTGACTTTTAAGAATTAATACATTAGTAATGTATGGGGAAGCTGACCTATTTTTATATGATTATCTTAAAAAATCGGGATAGATTCTATTAAGACATCTATTTTTATTTCCTTCAACAATGTAATAAAATTGTCATTTTGGCCAGTGTTTTGTATTTTTTTCAAACAAAAAAACAGTGACTTTCATTAGATATAGTTATGATAGCATCAATAGATTGAAACACGTTTTGGGGCAAAAGCTGTTTAGGGCGGATTTGTGAATTAAGGACTTAGTTAAGATTGGCATTGTTGCAACAGTGACCGTTGGCGACATGGATGTCGCCGTCGAGCCCTCAGGGATGAGTTTACGGCGTGTCACTGGGAAAACAATGACAATCAATGCTGCGTAACTCAGTTGTCTTGCTTTGGGGCAATAGCTTTTTAGCTAAACGAACTGCGAAAGTGATAGTTAGGATTGGCATTGCAGCTACAGTGATAGTTGACATGATGGGTGTCGCCGTCGAGCCTATAGGGATACTTCTTATTAAATAAAAATCGAAGAGTCACTGGGCATTAATGATAATTAATGCCGCACAGCTCGCTGTTTGCATCAGTTCTTGATGCCGGATTCGTCATTAAAAACTTGCCTAAGATTGGCATTGCAGTACCTGTGACTATCTAAAAAGGATATTTTAGTCGCGCATTCAGGTGTTGTGCTGAACTGGCATAAATAGCAAAGCATTTTATTTACTGGGCGTGAAAGGGCATAATGCGGCGCTTACTATTTGTTTGAGATACAAGGAATAACCATGAAGTACTTGGTTAGCGTAGTTGCATGCTGTTTATTATCGGCCTGTTCTTTTGGGGATGCTGATGTTGAGTTCACACCTGAGAAAGGGGAAGAGCGCTCGTATCAGTTGTATAGCACCACCAACATCACTGTAGACAATGGTCAGCGTACCGAAACGGTTAATACTAGCTCACATCAATTGCTGCGTTATAAGGTCCTCGAAACAGGCAAAAACAGTCGGTTTCAAGTGCATGTCGATTATATGAACATGCGCGATGGTCAAGGGAGCGGCGTCAGTAGTGGCCAGCGGGCCGATCGTAATCCCGAAATGCACGCTATTTTCTCGCAGGGATTTGAATTTACGTTAAATCTAGACGATGGCAGCGTTAAAGAATTCAGTGCATTGAACAAACCGGTATGGCAGGCGCTGCTGGCTGAACGCGGCGCAGAGCTTGAGCAGGAACTGAAAAAACTCTTTAGCTCATCGGCCTTCCTTAGCACCATACCCGCCAAAGCGGGGGCGGTCGTCGCGCTTCCTACCTATCAAGGCCACGCCAATGCCAAACTTACTGTATTGCAAGTCACTGATACGCATGTATTAGCCAAAGTTGAAAGTGACGGCGAGCAAGCCAAAATATACGGTCAGCTGATGTTAGAACGTGAGCGGGGTTGGTTAGCGCAGTTAGCTTTAGTGGCAGAAGCGCCGTTTGAGCGCTACGGCTATAAGGGCACAGTGCGCAGCAACGTTATTATGTTGCCGCAGCAGCGCCAGTTGGGTGATTTAACACAGCGTTTAGGTTTTGATTATGATTTCCCTGCCTTTGAGTATCAAAAACAGCCTGACTTTGTGCTGGATGACATCAATAAGACCTTAGGCCTTGATGCTGTGTTTGCCTATGATGCGGGTTACTTTTACCAGCAAGATGATCTATTAAATCTAACCTATCATCATGACTTTTCAGGTTTTAAACCCGAAGGCGGATTTAGCTTAACCGATATCACGGCATACAGCGCGGATGGCACTGTGCTGCCGCTGCAACTGAGCAAGGTGGGCAGTTACAGTTATCCAGAACAGGATGGTTTCCATCAATCTGTGCAGCAAAATCTGCTTATTGGCTGGAATGCACCAAATGACCTCTTAGCTCAGGTTGCTGAGTTTCGCGCGACGGCCCATTATCATGGTGCGAAACTGGTCAAGCTTAACCTGACCCCCGACCCCAACAAAACTGTGAGCTTGCAGTATGAAGATTTACAGCTGGAACTTTCGCCAATCACCGACAAGCCATTCAGTTATCTGCTGAAATCGCGAGGCGGCGCTGACAAAACGTGGTTATACAGGCGCTATGACGGCGCCGAAGGCGCTATGGTGCACTATCTGCCACCGCCAGCCACTGGACCGGATTGGCTAACGTCGGCAGAGCAAAATATGCTGTCGCTGGCCTCATCGGCGCAATATGAAACGATTACACAGTTTACCTTTGCCGCCGCGCCGTCGACACTGACACTCTATGTGAATACTGCGACTGACAGCGGCGAACTGACTAAGAATATTCGTTTTATGCCGACCTTAGATTACGCGCAAAATATGGCGTATCCGCCGGCGCAGCAGCAACTGCTTTACAGCGATGATATGTATGCGTCCTATGATAATCAGCCGCAACCTAGCACACCTGCTGATCCCGCCTTACTTGAGCCGCAAATCGTCGCCAAATATGGCGTCAGCATGCTGTTAACGTCCGAGCAGGCTGCGGTGTGCACCCTTAGTGTGGTCGATGCACCTAAGGTCAACGGACATACACTGCAATGGACAAACACCAGCGCAAGCAGCAACACGGGTTTTGGTGCTGGGCTGGATAAGTTTGTGCAGTACCAACTGAGCAGCGCCGATGGGATCCGCCGCAATTTTTACGACATCAAGGTCAGCAGCACCTTGGCCTGTACTGGTACGCCCAAATGGCAAGCGCTAGCGTATCAACCTGAGCAAAGCTGGTTGATTGATATCACTCAACTGCCGAATCTTGATGCCACTCAAACCGTCGCCGAATTTATGCGGCGCTATCGTTTTTTAAATGCGCAGAATTTACCCCTTGCGCCTGCTATGCAAGGTGACAGTGACTTTTATCAGCGTCCGTTGCAGCAAGTATTACGTGAGCAACGCTGGTTTGTATTGGCGGGGCGCGCAGCACAAATAGAACAGCTTTCGATAAGCGGAGAACCTGTGAATAAACAGTGGGTTAATATATTCCCTGCGTTACCTTAAGGAGCAGAAAATGCGAGTCTTATTACTATTATCTGCGCTACTTATGTCGTTTAATTTGTTGGCTGAGCGAATTTTACTCGACCAAGAATGGCGGCTTAACGATGTACCTGGCGAAGCCATTTATTATCTGGAGCAAGCGCCGACAGAACAAAATGGCGAGTGGCCATTGCAGCTATTTTATTTAGAAACGGATAAACCGGTTTTTAAGGGCAGTGTCAACAATCCCAATTTAGTCGAGAGTTTTATCGTTGGCGATTTCGAGTTTTTCTACCCCAACGGTCAATTGTCTCGCAAGGGCAGTAGCGATGCGCAAGGACATTATCAGGGCACGCATCTGCATTATTGGGAAGACGGAGCGCTTTCGGGAGAGTACCACTACCAGAATGGCCAGTTGAACGGCGAGCAGAAAAGCTACTATCAAAATGGTCAACTGCAGCGCCATGAGCATCGAGTGAATGATGCACAGTTGGGGTCGGTAGAAAGTTATCATGCCAACGGCCAGCTGGCATCGCGCGCAAACTATAGTGCGAACGGTATGGAAGGGCGATATGAAAGCTTCTATGACAATGGTAAGCCAGAACAAAGCGTGAATATGGTGGCGGGAAAATACCAAGGTGAACGACTGTATTGGACTAAAGAGGGCTGGTTATTCACCAAGGAGCATTATCTGAATGGAGAAATGCACGGAGAAGTGTTGAGTTATCAGGCCGCAGACATTCTGCAAGAGATTAAACATTATCAGCATGGCAAGCAGGTGGGTTTACAGCAGCGTTTTAAAGGGCTAGGGCTGTTAGCCATGCAGCAAGAGTACGATAATGCTGGCCGCGAAATACAGAATATTACCTATGATAATGCCGGTAATGTCGCCACTCAAACCGATACTCAATATCTTGCAAAAGGCCGGATTAGCACTGAACAGCGCTTCGATGGCACTGGAAAGTTAACCCATCAATATCAGCGTGATACTGCGAAAAACTGGAGTTTACGTCAGCGCTTCGACTCTGCTGGTGAGCTGCTTGAACGGGATGAACAACTCAAGGGGCAATACGATGGCTTGTATATTGGGATTGGCTGGAATGGCGCTGTCCAACGTGCGAGCTATAGCAAAGGTCAAATGCACGGTGCCTATCGGGAAGATAATGTAGAGGACGGCAGTTTTGTCAGCGGCCAATACCACTTAGGTTTAAAGGTCGGCAAGTGGGTCACGCAAACCCGTGACACGACGCGCAATGAGCAGTTTAACCAACAAGGTGAGCTGAGTGGCGAACAAACAGAAATCGCAGCCGATGGCACGATAATGCGCCGAGAGTTTTATAAAAACGCTAAGTTACATGGCGCGTATTTACTGCGTGGTTTTGATAAACAGCTGCAAGCCCAAGGTCAGTATGTTAACGGTCAGCGCGAAGGCCAATGGCTGCTGCAAGATGAAAGCAGCTACAGCATGGTTAAGCTCTGGCATGGTCACTATAAAGCAGGACACGAAGTGGGTCACTGGCAAGCCTTTTCCGCCAACGGCCATTTATTAGGGCAGATGCAGTATGATGATAAAGGTCAATTGCAGGGTAAAGGTTACAGTTTTAACGAAGATGGCAGCCTGCTACAAAGTGATGAGTATCTTGATAATCAACTGCACGGCAGGTCGGTGTATTACTTTAATGGCGAACCCTCATCCGAGTATCGCTATCATAATGGTCAGATGATCAGCGAGTAGCAGGTTATCGCGTAATCAACTTATCGCGCAATAAAACAGAAACCGGCAGACTATGCCGGTTTTTTACTTTTGTCTTTTGAATGTGTAGCTTGCATATT